>NZ_JBYOKO010000012.1:0-154052 GCF_057799275.1 Chryseobacterium sp. 14P4.3.2 | reverse complement strand
AAATGATGCAATGTTCGCTTCTGGAGAAGCAGCAGAATTTGCTTTTAAAATGTATGTGGCAACGATGTCAACAGGAACTGGAACATCAGGAGAGAATTTCTTTACGGGACTTAATTTTTCTGGTTTTGGAACAGATGATTGGATTTTACAGAATATTAATGGAGTGTCAACATGGAGTTATGATGCAAACATAAAAACAATTTTACAAGCTAGAAAAGCCGGCTATAAGGATGTGGCTGCAATTTATTCTTATGCCAATATATCGGGGGAAGGATTCTTAGGTTTTGGAAAATATAGTTATTCTTTAAATTCTAATGGATCAGTAGTTAATAATATGAATGGTGCCATATTAGGGGGGAGTTTTTCAACTCCAGCAGGAACAAATATATCTACCGGTACATATTTTAATAATAATATTGAGGATGGAATTTTTAAAAGTTGGGCAAATTCAAATAATATTGCTGCAAAATTTACTTATGGTATAGTAAATAATGCCTATGTTACAGCTCAAATTTTTGATATGGGTGCTTTAGAACGTCCTGAATGGGAAAATCCTTTGGGAGGAAATTATGGAAATCTAGATGGTACACCTAACTATAGACAAGCAGATGCTCTGGTTAGTACTGTCGCAACAGCAGCTCCTTATGCAAGAGGGGCCAAGGCTGTAAATTCTCTTATGCCTGAAGGAATAAGTATTTTAAACAGATTTGAGTCTGCTTCGGGTACAAGTGATACAATAAATCTTTTGAACAAAGGAGTAGATTATGTAAATGTAACCGCTGGGAAAGGAATGATAGCAAGACCAATAGTTACTGGTGTTGTAAATGCATCAAGTCCGGATAGCCCCGCTCGAACTTGGTTGAAGAGAAATGTAGGGTATAGGCCTCAATTTGATTAATATATAATTATAATGACATTATTAGAAATAATTTTCGGTGGATTAATAATCAATTTTCTTGGAATTAATACAAGATATTCTTTTTTTAGAATTTTTAATAAAAATTTAAAAAAAGAAGATTTTAAAAATGACAAAGATGATATAGGTGCTCAATTTTCACAAGGGTTTTATAATTTTTTAGTAGGTCTTATCGTATTCTGTATTTTATCAATAGTTATAGTGTATATTGCATATAAATTAAAATTTCTATAGATTGTAAAAACATTTCACTAACTATTTAGTATAAGCGTGTCGCTTGTGCCACTAAATGACTAGTCCTGAAAATAGTTTACTTATAAAAGGAAGTGCTGCAGTAAGACAATTAATGGGAACAAACATGTATAAATCTGCAGTTGATTATTTTAAGGAAACATCAATGAATGAAAAAACAACTTATGAAGGAATGTTTGGCCTTATAGGTGTTGTTGCAGAGAACAGAAATATGCAGTGCCAATTTATGGGGAAAACAAACTTCAGCTTTTATCCTGTAGGCAACAAAGTTGTTATAATGGCATTTGACTCAAAATCAATCTCTTCTTATTCTTTAAATCCTTTAAATAAAGATGAGTCAAGAAATATTCCTAGGTTTAATGGAGTTGGGGTACCCGAGAGTACAACCCGTCAAACATATTTGTTGTGGATGAAATAACATGTTAAAAAAATAAAATGAAAAAGCTAATTGTATCTGTTGTACTAGGATTAACTACTACTATAAGCTGTAGTATAAATAAGAAAGATTTACTAGGAACATATTCTTTTACTGGAAAAAATATTATTGATAGTTTAATTATTAAAGAAGATATATATATACATAAAATTTATAATAAAAATTCAGAGTTAATGTATCAAGCAAAAGATAATTGGAGTTTTGCAAAAGATAGAATTAATCTTGAAGAATTTTACAATAATGAAGACAATGAGCTTCAAGAACCTTTATCAGATACAGATGCCAAAAAGTTTTTAATGTTAGCTTCTTATCCTATTTATAGACAAAATGATCAAATAATAATTGAGGTTCATGCTGATGAAAATATTGTTTATAAAAAAAATAAATAATGCAATCAAGATAGTACAAATTTCTTACTTGTGAAGTTAATTAAAATAACTCCCCGATGGCCCAAGCGTCTCGCTTGTGTCACAAAAGAATTAAATCTAAAAAACACTGCAATTGCGGTGTTTTTTTAGATTTGTAAATATGTTTAAAACCTTTATATTTACCAGTACATAGATCATCTTGGAAATACCAGGATAACATTTCCCAAGAACAGCGCAGGCGCTCCTGAAATAACAGATACTAACAACTATTATCCTTTTGGTTTAAACCATATCTCTGGGGTAAAATTCCCTGTTTACTATTGAATTTTTATGGTAAATTTACTACTACAAACGTCCGCTTTCAAATCTGTAGTGGCAATTTTACTTAAACTATGTTAGATAACTTAATTAGCAAAATAAAATCTTTGAGTAATTTTTCTCAATCTGACGTTGATTTATTCACTGGTTCTTTAGAAGAAAGATGTATTAAAAAAGGAGAACATATTCTTGAAGAAGGGCAAATCTGCCGTCACCTTTTCTATATTCAAACTGGTCTGATGATGGTTTATAAAAACAATGATGGTATAGAAATACCTTATTGTTTTATGGCAGAAAATGAATGGATTGGATTAATGAAGAGTTTTAATGAAAAAATCCCGTCTGATAAAGCTATAAAAGCATTGGAAGATACCAAATTATTCAGGCTTTCTGCTGATAAACTGGAACAGCTTTTCAAACTACAACCTAAATTTCTGATTTTGAAAAATGATTATCTGGAGCATACGCTTATGGAAGTTGCACGGCACAGCGCAGATTTGAGATTGCTGGATGCAAAAAATAAATATTTTAAGTTTAGGGAAAATAATCCTACTCTAATCAATAGAATACCGCAGTATTATATCGCTGCCTATCTAGGCGTAAAACCCCAATCAATTAGCCGAATAAGAAAAGAGGGCTAATATTTTCATTTCTTCACAAATGTGAACGAAGTTTTGTATTGCATAGCGCAATTTTGCATTACAATTTATTCGTCAAAAAGAAAATGAGAAAAACAATAATTATAACCGGAGCAACTGGTGGCATAGGTAAAGCCGCTGCCATTGCGCTTGCAAAACAAGGCAACGATATCATCATACAAGGACGTGACGCTGAAAAAGGCAAAAGCATATCGGAAGAAATTTCAAAGATAAATGGCTCTACCTGTCAGTTTATTCAAGCAAATACTTCTACAATGGATGGAATTAAAAATCTAGTGGCTGAAGTAAAAAAATTAACCACCAAAATTGATATTCTTATTCATTCTGCAGGAACACTTAATTCTAAAAGAAAAGAGACCAAAGAAAGTCTTGATGAAGTTTTTGTTGTTAATTACCTGTGCAAATTTATGATTGATAACCTTTTGCTGGAGGAACTAAAAAAAGGTGGAGGAAGAATAATTATTGTAGGTGGCCTTTTATCGAGAGGCGTCACATTTGACTTTAGTGACCTCCAATTACAATCAAATTATTCAGTAAGCAAGCGGATGGGACAAAATAAGCTGGCAGTTCATATGCACGCTCAGGAATTTGCAAAGAAAAATGGGGAGCACCCTTCTATAAATGTTATTCATCCCGGAGTAACAAAAACTAACATTGACAGAAATCTCAACTGGCTTGAGAGAACAGCTTTTGGCCTGTTGCTGCTTATCAAAGGTAACAGCCTCGAAAAAGCAATAGCAAATATTTTGGAACTTGCCTCAGCTAATAAAGTTGAGTCCGGTTACTTTTATCCCAAACTTGCCGATACATCGGTAAGAGAAAAAATAAATTTAGATGATGCAAGTACAGCTAAACTGTGGGAAGAAAGCCTGAAGATTGCAAAAATATAAACAGCAACAGGAATACAGAAGTAATTGGAGGTACGGAATTCTTATGTACTTGTGAATGTCGTGCAGACGGAGTTCTGTTCCTCCTTCTTCGCCAATACCTAGACGTTAGTGGCAATTTTTATAGACAACATAGTAAACATTAAATGTATACGTTGACAAGACATAAGAAAGCAAAAGGCAAGCAGTTGCAAACAGTTTACCAAAACTGCAAGTCTTCATAATAGCGAATCTTCTTTTCAGTTTATAGGCAACAAACCGGAAGCTATTGCTGAATGAAAATTATTCAAAAGCAAGAAGAATTTCTACCTTGTTGCCACACTATTGTATCATTTGGTAAGGTAACAATAACAAAACCACTGCTTTTGGCTTGTATATGGCTTTTACTAAAAACTTTTTATTTGTGTTTAAGCAAACTTTCCAGCCTTGTTATCGTCTCGTCTTTTTCTTTAAGCATTCTTTCATATAGTTCAGCCATTTTCTCAAGCAGATTAAATATATATTGTATGTTTTCAGCAGTAGCATGGGCTATAGATCCCTCATGAAAAGTATTTGAAATAATATTAATGGTCTGTTCTTCATCAAAATTTTGAAAAGCCTCAACAGGAATCTTCATGATTTCAGAAATTTTTCGAAGTAACTGATCTTCAATAATTTCCTTTTGCTCCAGCAAAGATACTTTCTTCTGATTCCAATCTTCACCCAAGTCAAAAGCCAAAGCCTCCTGCTTAATTCCCAGTATTTCTCTAAAACGTTTTATATTTCTTCCCTGATGTATTTTTGGAGGATTAAAGATAGAACTTTAAATATAAAAAAAATATATCATAAATATTCCTTCAGTGAACTCCCCTCTTTTTCAAAAAAATTAAAATAAATCTATTTTGATAAATAGTATGATAAAAGAGCAAATTTTCAGAACATCAATATTCCCTAAGAATAAAAATCAGGAAAATCGATAAATTCTTTTAGTCGAACATTCATATCCATATTTTCCTAACTTTGCAGTTATCAACAATTAAAAAACAAAAATATGTCAATAACCAACGAAGATCAGATGATCGGAATGCAGAAAGTGAGTGAAGCAGTTGCCTGCACATTGAAGGCAATGACTGATTATGCGAAACCCGGTATGACAACCAAAGATCTTGACGAATACGGAGCAAAGATCCTTTCAGACTTTGGAGCGAAATCAGCACCTTATCTGACGTATGGATTTCCGGGGTGGACCTGCATCAGTGTAGATAATGAATTTTGCCATGGAATTCCTACAGATCAGCGTATTTTAAAAGAAGGAGATCTTATCAATATTGATGTTTCCGCAGAGCTTGACGGTTATTGGGCAGATAACGGAGGTTCATTTATCATTGGAGAAGATATCCATGGCCATCAGAAACTGGTAAATGCTTCCCGGGATATTTTACAGAAAGCAATTGATAACATAAAAGGAGGGGTGAAAATAGCTGATATAGGATTTTTAATGGAAACCGAAGCAAAGAAAAGAGGGTTGAAAGTCATTAAAAACCTTGCCGGCCATGGAGTAGGAAGAAGTCTGCATGAACAACCCGATGAACTGCTGAACTACAGGAACCGGTATGACTCCAGACGGTTTAAAAAAAACTCAGTAGTGGCAATTGAAACTTTTATCTCTACTTCTTCCAATCTTGCTGTAGAACTTAAAGACGGATGGACGATGGTTGGAAATAAAGGCGGGTATATGGCTCAACATGAACACACTATTGTGGTGACCGATGGAAAGCCTATTATTCTGACTCATATGAATGAAATTATGAACTGATCTCTTTAGATTTTCATTCAAGTAAATACATTTTTAAAAGTAAATGATAATAGCATCCACCGGATGCTGCAGGTTAAAAATAGATACCAGATACAAGTATAAATTTTTGATTTGGTAATAAAGGCTGTTTCGTTGGGAACGGCCTTTATTATGCTGCCTGTTACAGAGAGATGGATGGGAAAAGTTTGATTTTAAAATTGTTAAAGCACAAATACTTTGCTATATTTATAAAGTCAAACCACTTCACAAACTTATCTGCTATGAAAAAAGTTCTTTTAGCCCTTCTGGGGATTCTTGTCATTATTGCCGCCATCGTATTGATCAAGACTTACACGTATCCTTTTAAGAAAAATGCCATTGGAACAGGTGAGGGATGGAAACCTGTAAAGAACGATTCTGCAATCATGCGTTTTTCAGGAGGAATAAAAATTCCTACAGTTTCTACCGGCAGTTTAGGAGCATTCAATTATGCACCGTTTGACCAGTTTAAAACCTATTTAAAGACTTCTTATCCTCTGGTATTTCAGCACACAGAAAATGTAGAAGTGAACCAGTATGGATTGGTATTCAGATTGAAAGGAAGCAACTCTGCTCTTGAGCCTGTTTTGTTTCTTTCCCATATGGATGTTGTGCCTCCGGGTGATGCTGATATCAAGAATAAAGAAGAAAATATATTCCGTCCGGATGATCAACCGTCAGACCCTGTTTCAAAAGTAGCTGAAGACTGGGAGTATGCTCCTTTTTCAGGGGTAGTTGCCAATGGAAGAATCTATGGAAGAGGAGCGATAGATATGAAAGGTATGCTTTTCTCTTTATTGGAATCCATGAATAATCTGATAAAAAATAAACAGATCCCGCAGCGTGATATCTATCTTGCCTTTGGTTTTGATGAAGAAGTAGGCGGAAAGAACGGAGCAATGCAGATTGCTGATTATTTTAAGAAAAAAGGATTGAAATTCGATGCCGTTTATGACGAAGGCGGTTTAATTATGAGGAAAGGAAATGTTGCCGGAATAGATTCTGATATTGCTGTAGTAGGATGTGCAGAAAAAGGATTTCTTTCGGCAAAGATCAAAGTAAAAGGCCTTGGTGGGCATTCCTCCATGCCTCCTATGGAAAGTGCTATCGGAAAAGCAGCAGTCATTATGCAGCGTTTGGAAGATCATCAGATGAAGCCTGTTATCACTCCGCTGATTAAAGAATTTTTCAATAATATCGGAGGCGAGATGCCCTTTACAACAAGAATGGCTTTAGCTAATCAATGGCTCCTAAAACCTGTATTATTATCAAAACTTACCAAAAATAATACGACAAATGCTCTGGTAAGAACTACAACAGCCCTCACGATGATGAAAGGCAGTGACGGGACCAATGTTCTCTCTCCCGAAGTGGAGTTTGTGGTGAATTTCAGGCTGCTTCCGGGAAATACGGTAAAAGATGTCCGTGATCATATCGCTAAAGCAACCGAAGGATTTGATGTAGAGGTAGAAGAAATAGATAATACAAGAGAAGCTTCCCATATTTCCCCGACCAATACAAAAGCTTTTAAATTAATAGAAGCTGGAGTGAAAGAAATCTATCCGGGAGCTATCGTTACCCCCTATCTTACCATGGCAGGAACCGATGCCGGCAAATATGAGATTGTCAGTAAAAATGTGTACAGATTCATGCCTATTAAAATCAACAGTGCAGAACAGCAGAGCATTCATAGCACCAACGAATATCTCAGCATAGAAAACTATCTGAAGATGATCCACTACTTTGAATATCTGATGAAAAATTATGATAAGTGATGTGAAGGGGAGAGGTGAAAATTGAAAATGGAGAGTGGTGAATTGAAAATGGAAAAGAAGGAATTCAAATAGTCAAAGGTATTACTTATAAATTTTCAGGTTCGGATCTCAAATCTGTAAGTCTATTATCTTGATTCTTGACTCATGACTCTTGTCTCTTAACTCCATTATAAAAAAAATATATCACGTCAAGTTTTGTCGCATTACAGCAATAGCTTTGTTTCATCAAAATTACAGAGCTATGGAATTGCCATTTTATTTAAACCTTAAAGACTTTGAAAGCCATTATTATGACAACCTTGAAAAATGGTTTGAAGAATATCATAATACAAGCGAAATTGATTATCTGAAAGCTCTTTCTGCGATGTACAGCCCTTACCTGTACTACAGTTTTGCAGAAGATAAGTTGCAGGCAGATGCTTTTATTGAAATCAAGGACTGTTTCTTTCCCTACCATGAGAGAATCGGAATTTCTTTCTGTAGCAACTGTGGAAAGGATTCATCTTCCCAAAAAGGTCCGAACCATGTATTTGAATTTAAAAATATTTCGATGATGGAATATGCACAGCATATTTTGGATAAAATCAATAAATACTGCTCAAAGAATACTACCGCTCTGGATGGACATAAAAACATTCATGATTATATCAATGATTATGATATCGTGACATCAGTAGAAGGAGTAGGGTACTGTATCAGCTACAACCGTCATCAGAAGGTGATTCCTTTTTTGAAAGCTTATCTTCCCTATTATGGGCAGATGGTAAACATGGTCTTATACAGGGATTTTATTTTCTCTATAGCAGATATTGCTGAACTGATTGATAAAAAACTGAGAACAGTAAAAGCATTTGAATATTCTATTTATCATAAATCACGGGCGGATGCTAAATTCAAAGTACATATGAGCCGTCAGTTTCTCACTCTTTGCAATTAAAATTTTACACCATATTTTCATACTTAATTATATTGCAGAAAAACTTATGTTTTTCAAACAAAAATCCCGGTCAGACATGACTGGGATTTTGTTTATTAAAAGGATTTTTTGCTTTACTTGAAACGCAGCTTGTATTTATCTTTTTCTGTAAGGAATATTCCAAACCACATCAGCGGCCAGATAATGAACACCTCCATGGTGAATACTGTTGCTGCCTCTGATCAGATCATCCATATACCCTACATCTACAGTGAAAGGAGAGTTGGGAATATTGAACATATAATAGGCGGCAATACGCATTTCCCGGTAACCAAAAGATTCCCACTGCGGCTGAGGTTCATTCAGGTGGCTGATAGAAAAAAGAGCCTCTGCACTTATCGCAATCTTCTGATTGTTTTTCGGAGATAAATTATAGGTGAGCTGGCTTTTGATACGGGTTCTTAACTGAAAATCTTCTTCTACTTTGTGGAAGTCGGCATCAAAAAACTTCCGGAATTCCTGGCGGACTGTGTTTTTCAGTTTAAGTTTTTTTCCGAGATCAAAAGTATAGGCATATCTTCCGTAAATCCTGAACTCCTGTTCTGTATTTTCTTTATCATAGGGAGCTTCACTTTCATACTGAGGCTGTCTCCGGTAGCTGATGGCATAGCTGTACTGCTGGTGAGGGGCAAAAGAATTGTAAACCTCATGGTTTAATACAAAAATAGCCTGCTTTGAAAACAGATTATCATTATCCGGACTGCTTTTCCTTCCAATGGCGATATAGCTTAATGCCTGTTTTTTGCCTAACGAATCTAATTGTCTTTTTACTCCAAACGCTGACCAGAAAGCCGTTTTGGCATCTCCCAATCCGGGCGGGCTGATCTGTGCTTTTACCCATGTTCCACAACAGCCAAGTAAAAGGAATACGGTGAAAATTTTCTTTGTGCTCAACTTCATGGATAACTGCTTTACTATTAATTTTAAATGACTGCGAAACCGTAAAATGGATGAGAATACCGTTGATACGCAGAGAGAATACTTTATCCGTACAAATTTAGACGCCTTCTTCATAATATGTTTATTCAAAATCTTATAATACTGTTTAAAAACATGACAAAATAAATACCTGATTTAGGATAGATTTAGGAATGAAAAAGTAATTTCTTCTTAAAATGTTCTAATCATTTATCCTTTTAACGCTTGAATTTTCTCTTCAAAATGTGTCACAGTAAAGCTTTTACTATTAACTTAAAATGGATTGCGGATAAAATGTGGATAACTTGTGGAAAAGTCTGCACTAACACAATGAGGCATTTTTATGATTGATACCATTAAATTGTATATAACTGATAACCATATTGCTTTTTTGATAATAACAAAGCCGTATTATTTTTCACTTTTACAGGAATAGTAATTTTTAATGCCTTTTTAAATAAAAACAACAAGATTTTAAAATTTATTTAGAATAGTTTAAATTAATATTGTGAGAGAAATTACTATTCCTTTATTTTGCACTTTATTTATAATTATTTTAAATAAGGCTGAAAAAATGATACAATCAAGTGTAAATATGCTTCCAATGAGGTATATGACTCATTCTGTAGAACCTGTACAGGATGATGTTTCAACAAAAAATATGCAATGGCTCAAGCCATTTTTAATTTTCTTCTTCTCTTTACTGAGTTTTACAACACTATATGCTCAGGATACTCAGGGTGGTATCACGGGAAAAGTGAGTATGGTGGACGGACAGCCTCTAAGAGCAATATCAGTTTCTTTATTGGATACGGATCGTCAGACGTTGACAGATGATGACGGGAATTATCATTTCCTGAACCTGAATGCAGGAACATATACTGTAAAATTACAGATCCTGGGAAGTAAAGAAATCCGTCTTCAGGTTGAAGTTAAAACAGGAGAGGATGCGACGCTGGATTATCAGCTTACAAAAGAAAATATCCAGGCCATCCAGGAAGTTGTAATCATGAAAAATACCAATAGATTTTCTAAAAAGGAAAGTGGTTTTGTTGCAAGGATGCCTTTGAAAAACCTGGAAAACCCTCAGGTATATAATACTGTTACCAAAGAACTTTTTCAGGAGCAGGTAGCTGTAGATCTTGGAAGCATTTCTAAAAATGTACCGGGAGCGGGAATACCAATGATTGCCAATCAGGGAAGAGTAACGTTCCGTTCAAGAGGATTTGAAACAGAACCTAATGCCAGAAATGGAGTGGCAGGAGCTGCGTTTTCAGTAATTGACCCTGTGAACCTTGAACGTATAGAAGCTATTAAAGGACCTTCCGCAACTTTATTTGGTAAAAGTGTTGCCAGCAGCTACGGCGGCGTGTACAACCGTGTAACAAAAAAGCCCTATAACAACTTTGGTGGAGAAGTAGGCTATGTAGGGGGAAGCTGGAATTATAACCGTTTGACGATGGATCTTAATACACCCATCAATAAAGACAGAACTGCTCTTTTCCGTCTGAATGCAGCAGGAACTTTTGAGAAGAGTTTTCAGGATATAGGATTTACCAATTCTTTGGCCATTGCTCCCAGTTTTTCTTATCAGATCAATGACCGTATGTCGCTTTTATTGGATGTAGAGTTCAATCAGGCAAAAGGGACTTCTGTAGTACGTTTTAATCCTTATACGGGAAGTAACAAAACTCAGTCTATTGCGGATATGAAGTTTCCTTACTACAAAAACTTTCTGAGTGATGATCTGGCCTATGAGACTCAGATGATGAATATCTTTGCCCAGCTGAACTATAAAGTTTCAGAAAACTGGACTTCCCAGACCATTGTATCCCGTGCGAGATCTACCATTAACGGATATATTTCTGCCATTAACGGTAAGACAGACTCTACTGCAAGTGCTCAGGTAATGGTAGGAACTACGTCGTTTATCGCAACCAATATTCAGCAGAACTTCATCGGAGATTTTCGTATCGGACGTTTTAGAAACAGAATGGTGGTAGGATTGGATTATTATAACAATTCCAATCATTTTGACCGTTATCATACTAACACTAAAGTGTTTAATTTCGTTCACCCTTCTGCAGATTTCAGAGTTAATCAGAATACGATTGACGCTCTTACGGCAACTTCTGCTTTCAGAAGAGAAAACAATAGTGACAATACCTATGCTGCTTATGTTTCGGATGTATTCAATATTACAGACCGCCTTATGGTAATGGGAAGCTTGAGGATAGACCGATTTCAGTTCAAAGGAGTATATGATATTACCACAGGAGAAATAAAAGGAGGATTAAGCAACAGTGGAGTACAGTCCGGACCCTATGGACAGACTGCGCTTTCTCCTAAAATGGGAATCGTATATGAAGTATTGAAAAATAAAGTGTCTTTATTTGGGAACTATATGAATGGCTTTAATAACGTCAGTGGTGTTGATATCAATGGAAACTCATTCAAGCCGGAATATGCCAATCAGCTGGAACTTGGAGTAAAAGCGGATATTTTTGATCACAGACTTGTTGGAACATTAAGTTATTATAACATCAAAGTAGATAATGTTCTGAGAACAAATCCTGACGATATCAATTACTCAATACAGGATGGAACCCAGCTGAGCAAAGGATTTGAAGCAGAATTGACTGCCAATCCTTTTGATGGATTCAATGTTGTGGCAGGTTATGCTTATAACGACAGCAAGTTTACCAATGCCAATCCATCTGTTAACGGTTTAAGACCCGCATTATCAGGTCCGGCTAATATGTTTAACTTCTGGGTCAGCTACAGAATTCCGGAAGGTAAGTTAAAAGGCTTTGGAATAGGCGGAGGTGGAAATATGGGATCATCTTCCTATCAGACAAATACACAAACGGCAAAAGTGATTATACCTTCTTACAAAATGTTTGATCTGGGGGTCTTCTACGATCAGCCAAAATATAGAGTAGGACTGAAGTTTGATAATATTACCAATGAAAAAGCGTGGTCTGTTCGTTTAACACCGCAGGCGCCTTCCCGCTTTCTTGGAAGTGTTTCACTGAAATTCTAAAATTATATTTTAAATTAATAAATAAAAAGCCCGGATTCATAATCCGGGCTTTCTGCTTTTATATGAAGTCTGTCTGAACTTTTGTTTTTATAGATTTTCTAACTAAAAAGTTTAAACCAACCTATGATTAAAAAAGAATCAGTTGATCCAGAGGCAGTAATTGTTTCGGTAACGTATTTTTCCATAGGGACTTCCCTGAAAAGTTCCCGGAGTATTGTCATACCAGTCTTGCCTGATCACATAAAGCCCCGGTAGAGTAGGCTTAAAAACCGCCTGATGATTCTCATCAACAGGAATGTTCTTTTCCCAGTTTTCAGGATTAAATATTCTCAGCATCGTCCCTTTCTCGGCAGGTTTCATATTTCGATAAGGAGAAATGGTGTAAATGCCTTCTTTTTCCTGAAGAATAATATCCAGAAATTGAGCCGGTGAATCATTAGCAGAATATTTCCCAACATAATAGGCTCCGGACATAAAATCAATTGGGCGAACATTTTCCTGAGGATTTTTTGAGCGGATAAGAACAGGCTGCTGTTCATTCATTCCCAGAATTCGGTATACCCCTTCTTTATCAGGAGTGAAAGTACCCTCCCAGTGATCTCCTTTCTGCAGTAATTCAAGCTTCATTTTTTCTCCTTTAGCAGTAAGAATAAAGAAATGAAAATTTTTGATCTCCTGAAACTCAGCCCCGGTAGTACGGTGTCTTTCGCTGAGGTCATCGATAAAGCCGTAAAACATCTGTACTTTCACCGGGTCTTTTAGTTTTCCTGATCCGTGAATTTCCATCCAGTAAGCACTTGCTTTTGTAAATTGCGGAAGAAGAAAAATAGCTGTAAATAAGAGCAGAGAAAGTATGGTTCGTAATTTATACATTTTGATAGAATCGTATTTAAAGGGCAAATTTAGTAAAAAAGCAAAATATCAAAATGACTGTATTGATTAACTGTGTTCATCACCAAGAATAATAAATCACTTTTACGATCAAATTGCCACAATATATCAATACTGTGGCAATCGGGGTTTATGGACTGGTTTTATTTATTAAGAAGCTTTTAGGCTCCGCTTTTACACATCGCGTCCCATGTAGTCCAGAAATGAGCATTAATGGCTCCTATAGGAGGATTGGTGCTGTCTGCAACAATGCCTACCATTGAAGCGCAATTGGAATTACAGCCAATTTCATTATGACTTCCCGGTTGAGGTGGAATCTGACGCCATGTACCCGTTGAGCCGCTTAGTAATTCTACTTTTATTTCAAAGATTCCTGATAGGTTAGGGGTCTTAATTTGCTTTGTAGGATCCTCGCTTGAAATAGCGTCACTCCAGTTTCCCTGTGAAAAAGTGACACGCCATGTAGAAATCATTCTGGAAGTATCATTTTGAGGAGAAAGATATACCCAGAATTGTGCTCCTCCACCAAGTTGTACCTGGCCGGATGAATTTACGTTTACGCTTGTTGTTGACATATTAAATTGATTTTAGGTGATTAGTTTGTACTTCAAAGTAACAAAGAACAAAAGAGATTTTTTATAGTATAAATAACCAATAGTGGAATCAGGTATAAATACGGAGAAATGGAAAATTAAAATGGGAGAGTATATTTTAAGAATTGATTTTAGAGTATCATCAGTTGGAAAAGTAAAAGTATTTGGGGGGAATAGATAAAGATTTTATGGAAATCTTCGGGATGTGAGATTGAGCCTTTATTATTTTTTTATAAAAAAATAAGCCTGTGCTAATTTAGCACAGGCTTTACTTTTCTTTGCAGAGAGGAAGGGATTCGAACCCTCGATACAGTTACCCGTATACTACCTTTCCAGGGTAGCTCCTTCAACCACTCGGACACCTCTCTTTTTGAGATTGCAAAAATAGTGTATTTTCTTTAATATCCAAATTATTATTGCAATTAATCAGTAATTTCTCCACAAAGGCTTCTTGTAAAGTTATCAGCGAAGCTTCCTGAGTAGCTTGGATTGCCTATAAGGTGCATCGCTTTGGTAATCGCTGTTTCTGCAGTCATATCTCTTCCGCTGATAGCACCTATTCTGGAGAAAATATTACTGTTTTCATACTTTCCAAATGAGATGCCTCCTGATATACATTGGCTTACTACTACAATTTCAGTTCCGTTATTTCTGATTTCCTGAAGGGTTTCCTGAGTTTTTTCACTACTGAAAATGGTTCCCGAACCAAAAACCTGCAGAATAAGGACCTTCATTTTGGGGATTTCTTTGAAGTGGCTCAGGTGCATCCCCGGAAAAATTCTCCAAAATAAAATATCTTCAGAAATATATTCATCCACATGAAATTCTATTCTCGGATCACAACGGAATAAGTTGTCTTTAAGAATATTTAAATGAACCCCCGACTGTCCCAATATAGGATAATTCGGACTAGAATAAGCATCAAAATACTCAGCAGAATATTTCAGCGTTCTGTTTCCTCTTAATAATTTGTACTCAAAATAAATCGCAACTTCCTGAATAACTGCTTCGTCATTCTCATAAAGACTGGCATAATAAAGGCTTGTCAGAAGGTTTTCCTTGGCGTCAGTTCTCAGATCTCCAATAGGAAGCTGAGAACCGGTCATGATGACAGGCTTTCTCAATCCTTTTAACATGAAGCTTAGTGCAGATGCGGTATAAGACATCGTATCCGTTCCGTGAAGAATCAGGAAACCATCGTAATCATTGTAATTTTTAAGAATATAATTGGCGATAATCCTCCATTCTTCAGGCCCCATATCTGAAGAGTCCAGCGGTTTAGCAAAAGGATGAACGAAAACCTCACATTCCATGAGCTTCATTTCAGGCATCTTTTCAAATATATTTCCAAAATCAAAGGCACAGAGACTTCCGGTTTCGTAATCTTTTTCCATTCCGATGGTTCCACCGGTGTAGATGAGCAGGACTTTTCGCTTCATGTATTATTTTTAAGTAAGAATTGGAGCCTAATCAAGGTTCATAGCCCAAAATTACGTTAATTTGCAAAGATTTGAAAATGAATGAAAGATTTAGCACAAACTTTTGAGTATTTAAAACAATTTTTAACAGAAGAAAGACTTGCGAAAATTGAACATTTCTCCCAGGAAAGCTCAGATTTTGTTCTTCCGGTAGTAGAAGATGTTTATCAGTTTCGAAATGCAGCAGCCATTGTACGCTCTGTAGAAGCTTGTGGTTTTCATAAAGTGGTGGCGTTACAGGAGGAGTATAGTTTTGAACCTAATCTTCGGGTAACCAAAGGAGCTGATACCTGGGTTGAGGTAGAAAAACTTCCCCGTAGTATGGAATCTTTTCAGAAGATTAAAGATAGAGGGTACAAAATTGTTGCAGTTTCCCTTGAAAACAATGCTAAAATGCTGCCCGAGTATGAAATTACCGAACCTATTGCTTTAGTTTTCGGAACAGAGATGGAAGGTGTCTCTCAGGAAATTCTGGATTTTGCAGATGAGACCCTGGCGATTCCCATGTATGGTTTTACAAGAAGCTTTAATGTTTCTGTAGCCGCTTCAATTTGTATGTATGAATTGAAACAAAAGCTTATAAAATCTGATATTGATTATAAATTAGATAAAGAAAAGCTTTTAAGAATGAAAATTCTATGGGCGGTAAATTCCATAAGAAGCGGCCAGCAGATCTTTGAAAAATATCTCAGAGAGAATAATATAGAGATGTAATGGTTCGGTCTTTAATATGATGACGAACTTATCATGATAAAAACTTTCTTTATCAAAAATATAAAAGAAAATATTGAAAAATAAATGGGAAATTAATAGATATTAATTTCCCATTTATTTTGACTTTGATCTAATCTGTATTACCCCAGAAGCTCCATTCGGTGCCGTTATAAAAACAGACCAGTTTGGCTGTAGGATCATAGCACATCATTCCTGCTACCGGAGATTTTACATTGACCGCCGGATTTATTACTTTTGGAAGAATTAATGCTTTGTCGGTTGATTCCAATATCAAAACGCCTCTTGCAGAGGAATCCGGCGCTCCCATAATTACTCCTTTGGATCTGTTCTGTTCTGAGCCCGGCAACAGTGCTTTTGATACTCCGGCCGCGTTAGTTAGATCTATCCAGCTACTGCCGTTATGAAACTTTACTTTAGACGCGGCTCCGTCGAATACAAATGTCCCTCCGGAAGTTCCAGACATTGCAGCGGCATTTTGTACCTGAGGAAGAATAATCCCTTTTGTAGTTCCGGATGGAAAATCAAGAAGTCCGCTGCCATCTATTGTACTCTTCTCAATGCCAATCTGAGCACTTACGGCCGTTGATAATGCTAACGCTAATATGTTCAATTTATAGTTCATGATTAATTACAGGTTTGGTTAATACAGTACCACTTGGTTCCATTATACACTTTCAGACATACATCATCAGTATCAAAAACAATCATTCCGTCCACCGGATTTTTAATCGATGCTTCAGGATCAGGTATTCTCGTGATCACCATACCTTTATCATTGGATTCAAGAGCTATAAAACCATTGTTAACATCCGCAGGCCAGTTGGGGCTGCTATGTACTTCCCTTGTTGATATACCGATCTTTGTGATTTCAGGAGTTCCAGTTGCGCCAGCTTTATAACACGGGCATGCAAAAGATTTCACAACATTGGAATAAAGAGTACATCCACCGGGAACATTCACAATCACATTGTATTCTGCGGCTGAAGTATCTGCCAAAGGAATCGCGTACGTATTAGAAGTGGCACCGGAAACAGGGCTGTTGTTTTTGTACCATTGATAGTTTCCTAATCCTGATGTAACCGATAAGATAGTGCTTCCGGTAGTAGAAGTACAAGGCCTCAGATACTGAGTATTCATACTTATGGAAAGAATCGGTGAAGTTCCGAAACCGGAATAATATCCACCGAAGCCTGCAGCGTTATTGGCACCCAGAAGTTCTGCCTGAATAGTGCCAGCAGAGCTTATTTTTACATTTTTTATATTTCCGGCTGCCGGCACAGCATCTGCAATATTATACCGGTAACTTGTCCAGTTTGGATTTCCGGGAACTACCGCATTGGATATCGCCGTAATGGCTGTTCCGCCTACAGTTACAGTGGGAATGTTATTGGCACCGGTGGCTGCAAGCACCGCTAACTCAGTATTGGGGTAAATAGTGCTTCCAATTTGTTTGGCATCCGGAATCATATTTACAGAAGTCTGTCCAAAACATGAAATAGGAGGGATAAACATAAAACTGTTTGTATTTAAACCTGCACTTCCGAACAGTTTATGAAAAACATAGACTGCTTTATTTGTTTTTAAATACATATTTTTATTGGTGAAAAATGTAGCAGGTACAATCGCGTAGTCTCCGGCATTATTTAATGTATAATTCACTGCTGTATTGCCGTTCATACGTACGGTAGTGTTGGCTTCAGTGGCAATAACTATTACTCTTTCGTAAGCACCTCCGTTCCCCTGCATGACAATATATTCATTACCAAGCTGTTCTACAGGAACAAGCTGGTCTACTGCAAAATCACGGTTGTCGGAATTGGTTCCTGTATCAATGCTGCCCTGCTGCATAAGCCCTCCTACCGTTACCGCGATATTTTTGTCAGCAGTTATTTTTGCACCCAGCCAGCCGGTATCCTGAATACTTAGTGTGCCTGTTTTTACCTTGGCATATAAAACAAAAGATTGTCCTTTGCTTAAAGTTCGGGTAACTGTATTTCCGGTGATTGGAGTCGTACCAGATCCATTGATGAATTCTGTGCCGGTATCTATATTGGATACTGTAATAACTGTATTGTCTTCAGTGGCCATAATAGAAGCCATATTACCTACTTCAGCTACTGAGGTCGTAAATTCGTTGGGTGTTCCTCCCCAGAAGAAATTTTTACCAAGGGCTACTTTTCCTTTTGTAAGAACTGATCCGGCCTGAGAACCTGATGCTCCTCTGTAATTGACAAAGAAGTTATCATTAGAGCGGAAGATCATACCACCGGTGTTGGCCGGAATGATCGTTCCTGCTTTATTAGCCGCCATGGTGAGAGGGGTCTGCCCTGGAGGCAATATTGTATTGGATGTATTGATAACGGAAAGTCTGACCGGTTTGCTGTTGCTTACGGTCACAACACCATTGGTTACTACAGTTGAAGTTGCAGCAGTGATGTCATATACCGATAATCTTGGAATGGTGGTGTCATCTGCCAGTTTAATATTAACTGTAATATTCGTGGTAGACGGAGTAGACAGGTATACATACTCCTCTACAATGGTTGCTGTTGTATAGTCCCCAAAGATAATGGGCTGCAGATAATGAACCTTGTCAAGCTGTGAATGATAGAAATTAAATAGAAAAAATACTAGAAATAAATAAAAACGCCTCATGTTATAAATTTAAAGGCGCAAAAATATTTAAAATATGCTGGTATTTATTGTTTTGACTGATCTATTTTAATCTGTAGTAATTCCACGCAGATACGAATACACCGGCTGTTTCGGTCCTTAGTCTTTGGTTTCCAAGTGATACAGCTTTTACATTATGACCGGATAAATATTGGATTTCTTTTTCAGAAAAATCTCCCTCGGGCCCGATTAAAAAAGTCAACTGTTCCAGTTGAGGAATGTTTTTGAGTTCAATTCTTTCCAGATTCTCGTTGCAATGGGCAACAAAAGTATGTTCCGGGTTTATTTTCTTCAGAAAATCCGGAAGCCTCAGTACCTCATTGATCACAGGAAAATGGAATCTCAAACTTTGCTTTGAAGCGGCAATACTCTGTTTTCTTATTTTATCAATATTGATGTTCTTGCGCTCCGTTTTTTCAGTGATTATAATACTGATTTCCGAAATACCCATTTCCACAGCTTTTTCTACAAAAAACTCTATCCTGTCAATATTCTTTGTCGGAGCAATGGCAATGTGAAGTTTAGGATTAAAGTCAGGCAGATGTTCCTGGATCTCTGCAACTTCAATACCTGCTTTTTTACCTTCTATAAAAAGTTTTCCTGAGGCAAGATTTCCTTTTCCGTCCGTTACGTGAATATCTTCACCCGTTCTCATGCGGAGAACCTTCACAATATGCTGTTGCTCCTCGTCGTTGATCGTAACTTTCGGACCTTCTATTTCTCCGTAAAATAATTTCATATATCCTGAGTTAAGAATGCTACTCCCGTTTTTAGGGTTGTGTATATATCGGTATCACAATTTCTGTAACTGCAAATAAAAATTTCTTCAATCCAGATATTGTTTATGAAAATCAGATTTAAGTATTCCTGTTTTCTCAAATTGTTTTTGATCGATAAATAATCTCCTTCTTTTGGAGTATAAGGAAAACTGAAAAGATGCTCAGAATTTATTTTTTCCAGGATCTGATCTTTTATATCGTGGATATACCCTTTTTCAGAACTTGATGGAAAATAATCTACATAATTCTCCGTTTCAGCATTTTTTCCGGTAATTGTTTCTAATACCCAGTAATATTTTGAGTTCTTTTTAGAATGGGTTCCCAGTATTTTTTCTTCTAAAAGTATTTTCATAAATCATATTTTGCTGTAGCAGTAGTTCTCAGGTCTGTAAATTCGCCTCTTTCAAACTTCAGTTGTGCAACCATGGCGATCATGGCAGCATTGTCTGTTGTATATTCAAATTTTGGGATATAAATATTCCATCCCAGTTTTTCTTTATTATCTTCCATTGCCTTTCTCAATGCAGAATTGGCAGATACGCCTCCTGCAATAGCAACTTGTTTAACGTTCAGTTCTTTGGCTGCTTTTTCAAGTTTCTTCATCAGAATTTCAATAATTGTTTTTTGTACAGAAGCACAAAGGTCATTGAGGTTTTCTTTGATGAAATCCGGATTTTTTCTGACTTCTTTCTGAATGAAGTACAACACGGACGTTTTGATACCACTGAAAGAATAATCGTAGTTTTCTAATCTTGGTTTATTAAAGGTAAAAGCATCAGGATTTCCTTCTTTCGCCAGCCTGTCAATAATAGGTCCTGCCGGGTAATCCAGATCAAATATTTTTCCAATTTTGTCAAAAGCTTCTCCTGCGGCATCATCGATGGTTTTTCCGATAATTTCCATATCGAAATAGTCCTTTACCAATACAATCATCGTATGTCCGCCACTTACTGTAAGACACAGGAAAGGGAAGGTAGGCGGCACAGGATTTGCATCTTCGATGAAATGGGCCAGAATGTGGGCTTGAAGGTGATTTACTTCAATCAAAGGTACATTGAGGCTCATAGCCAGAGATTTAGCAAATGATGTTCCTACGAGAAGAGAACCCAAAAGTCCAGGTCCGCGTGTAAATCCTATAGCTGAGATAGCATTTTGTTGTATATTTGCTTGGGAAAAAGATTTTTCAACAACGGGGATAATATTTTGTTGATGGGCCCGTGAAGCCAATTCAGGAACCACACCTCCATATTCTTTATGGATGGCCTGATTCGCGGCAATGTTTGAAAGAATAGAATTTCCCTTGATGATAGCTGCTGAGGTGTCGTCGCAGGACGATTCAATACCTAAAATTATAGAGTCGCTCATAATAATGGCAAAGTTAGAGAATAATAACGAGAATGAAAATAAAAAATCTATAGCTGAAAACCTAGGAGATCAGGTACAGAAAACTGTAGATAATGTTGAAGGTAAAGTTCGGGAGACCGTAAAAGAAGCCTCTGAGCTTGCTTCAGATGCTATACATCATCCCGTAGAGACGGCTGGAGAGTTTGGGAAACAGGCAATGAAAGACGTTGTCAGCTATACCTGGTGGGCAAAACTGCTCCTGATTCTCTTTTGGTTGGGGCTTTTCCTGGTGGGAAGCATATTGGTGGTTATCAATCTTCCGGTGACTAAACAATGGGCAGCTGATCAGGCACTTAAGATTGTTAATCAGGATTTTAAATCAGGATTTTCTACAGAAAGTGTAGATGTTAACTATTTTGGAGATGTAACCATAAAAGGCTTAAAGGTAAAAGATTATAAAGGGTTTAATTTTATTACGGCCCGTGAATTCCGTGCCGATTCTGACTGGATTTCACTTGCCGTAAATGCCATCTCCGGAAGCAGTAATTCTTTAAGTTTTAACTCTCTTACGCTTGTGAATGCTGATGTGAAAGTTATTACCTATAAAGGGGACAGTATTTCAAACTTTGTCAGATTTACAGAACTTTTTGATAATGGAAAGAAAAGAGATCCCAGTAAACCTCCTTTTCAGCTGAATTCCAGAGTGCAGATTATCGATTCTAAAGTATCCATCATTAACGAAAACTCCGAGGGAGAACATGGAAAATGGCTTACTGCTACAAAATTTAATCTGAAAGCGCCCAATGTAAAGGTCAATGGCCCGAATGTATCGGCGCTAATTAATAATATGTCATTTGTTACCTCAAGATGGGGTAAATCCCATATTGTGGACACTTTTTCCACAGAATTGTCTTTGACCAAGCAGTTTCTGTCATTAAAGGATCTTACTTTAAATACAGATCATACCTTACTTCAGGGAAATATTAAATTTAACCTTCATGACGGCTCATGGTCTGATTTTGCAGACAGGGTTCGATGGGATATGAAGATTGATCAGGGCAGCGAGATCAGTGGATATGATATCAGCTATTTTGTAACGAACTGGGACAATATCAAGCCGTTCAATCTTTCAGGAATAATGACGGGGCCTTTGAATAAATTTCATCTTGAAAATTTTCTCATCAGAAATCCTGATGTTAATATTGCCACCAAAACATTGAAAGTAGACAATTTGCTGAAAGGACACTTTTCAATCGAAACCAAAGACCTTTCTGCAGATTTTACCTATAAAGATTTAAAGGCAATGATGCCTTCTTTCATCTCCAACAAGATGAAGAACTTTGCGGATGATTTTGGGAAATTAAAGTACAATGGAACCGCAAAAGTAAATCCGGATCAGATCTATGTAGAGAACGGGAATTTAATGACCGGAATAGGGCAGGCGAAGATTTCTAAACTTACCCTTACAGGTTATAGTACGGCAATGCCTAAATACTCAGGCTATCTTGATGTAAAAGACCTTAATACATCTGTGATTACCAAGAATAAAACAGTAGGCTTAATATCAGGTCAATTTGATCTTAACGGACAAAGCTTTGATGTAAATACAATGCGTCTGACTACGAAATCTAAGATTACGAGTGTTGAAATTATGGATAAAACCATTAATAACCTCTATCTGGATGGGTTGCTGGACCATAAAAAATACAACGGACTCATTACCGTTAATGATGAACAGGCAAAAGCAACGATCAAAGGGTTAATAGATTTCAGCACTTCTAAAGTAGCGATGGATGTGAATGCCGATGTGAGCTACCTGAATATGAATTATTTTACCGGTAAACCGGGCAGTCAGGTGGTAAGCGGACAGGTTGAAGGGAAAATGTCAATGTCTTCCATCAATGACCTTACGGTGGATGTGAATGCCAATAATCTTCATTTTGCAACCGCTACCCAGAAATATGATATTCCTACGGCAAAACTAAAAACATTTATTACTGCAGATGGCCGCGTTATCGATGTAGATGCTCCGGGAGCCGCTACTGGAAAGATATCCGGGAGATACAGCCTTGCAGATCTTGTAGGAATGGTGGAAAATGGAATGGGTAGAATATTGGTAGGGCCTCCTCCCAGAAAATTATATCACGGACAGAATTTTACCCTGAACTTTGATGTTCAGCAGGGATTGGTCAATTATTTCTTACCCGAACTGAAGCTGCCTCATGGAGCGGTTGTAGAAGGGGGGTATGATGGAAACTCCAATAACCTTACGCTGAATCTTGATGCTGCTTCTTTAAAGTATATTATGACGAAAGAAGATGAAATTACCGATGCAGATAAAGCATTGGCAACTTCTAATCCCGATTATAAAATTCACGAGAGAAAAAATATTAACAAAGACAGTGCGATGGTAGATAGTGTTAAAATAAGAATTAACACCGCCAACCTTAATCAACAGCTGTATGCTAAGATCAACAGGGCAGAATATAATAAGAATATCATCAAAGACTTCGAGCTCAAAGGAAGTAATGAAAATGGAAATACACTCCATCTTGCTACAATATTTAAGCATGGAAGCCCTGATGATGAAATTAACGAGAAGCTTAAAGACTATGCTATTAATGTAGATCAGTCCACTGATGCTGCTGGTGACTATGTCTTTAAATTCGAACCTACAGAAGTAAAATTCAATGAAGTAACCTGGGCGATTGATACCAGCCCGGAACTTAATCACTCTATTACTTATAGAAAGAAAACCGGAGATTTTGATATCCGGAATCTGAGAGTTTATTCAGATAAAAGTGCTCTGTTTATTAAGGAAGCCCAGTTTAAATCAGCGAAAGATTTCTATGTAGATGCTGATATTAATGAGTTTGCTATAGAAAAACTTCTTGAAATGCAGTCAGGAGGAAACAGTATGGATATCAAAGGGCTCGCCAATGGAACTGTAAAGATCAAAATGGATAAGAGTACCTTGCAGCCTCTGGTAGATCTTAACATTGATAATATTAAGATGAATGGTAATGATATGGGAGATATTTCCATTTCGGCAACCAACGGTTTCTCTCTGAACGTCTATGATATCGATGTAAAAGTACATTCTGCGGGGGTTCTTGGAAGTAACAGCCTGAATTTGACAGGAACAGTTAATAATAATACGTCTTCGCCTATTATTGATCTTACAGCAGAAATGCGTGATTTTGATCTGTCTTTTACACAGCAGTTTGTACAGACTGTTTTTGGAAATATTCGCGGAAAAGCAACAGGAGATCTTAAGATTAACGGTAAGCTTAATAACCTTGATTATAGTGGAGACATTGCTTTAAAAGATTTTGGATTAAAACTTCTGTTTACAGGGGTAGATTATGCATTTGATGATACAGTCATTCAGCTGACTAAAGGACTTGCGATTCTCAACAATATTGAAGTGCATGATGGAAGATCGAATTCCAAAGGAAACATCTCCGGTGCGATCCAGTTTGAAACCCTTTCTTCAATGGGAGTCTCTCTGGTAATGAGAGCAGACAACCTTCTGATGCTTAATACTGCTCAGAAAGATTTTGACCTGTTTTGGGGAAGAGTTTACGGGCAGGGAGACCTTTATGTGGATGGGCCGGTTTCAGGACTGAGTATCACAACACCTAATATGAAGGCACTTAACGGAAGTACCTTTACATTTAATTCAAGCTCTACATCCAATGTTGAAGAGTTTAAAATGCTGAGGTTCCTGAAAGAAGGAAAAGACGGGCTGGTAACGCTGGAAGAAAAGAAAAAGACCGGTGCCAACATGAACATTGACTTCAACCTGGCTGTGGATAAAGGGACTACGGTAAATGTACTGGTGGGTGATGATGTGGGGAATATTACGGTAAAAGGAGTTGCAGACCCGCTGAAATTCCAGATGAACAGACAGGGGAATATCGGTATGAGCGGAACGTATAAAGTAGATAACGGAACATTTGTCTCTAAGGCGATCCTTAATAAAACATTCCAGATTGAGAAAAACAGTAGTATAAGGTGGGATGGAGATGCCATGAAGCCTGCATTAGATATCAATGCCAACTATGTAAGAATGGTTTCCAATGTAGGAGAATATCTGAGTATGGGAAAACTACAGCCTATCAGCGTCTTGCTGCAGGCTCATATCACCCAGTCGCTGGTAGAACCTAAAATTGACCTGAATGTTACTGCATTGGATGTTTCCAGCCAGGTGAGAGAGACTTTGGCAGCCAAAATGAGCCAGGAAGGAGAGAAGGTTCTTCAGTTCGGTTCCGTTCTGTTACTGAGTACCTTTAATGTTTCCAATTCTGGAGGAGTGGATGTGAATGTTGGAAATGTGGCAGAATCCTCTGGATATAATATACTTCTTAAGCAATTGGGATCTGTTCTTAATACGATGAGTAATGAATTCCAGATTGACCTTAATTATGTAAAAG
This sequence comes from Chryseobacterium sp. 14P4.3.2, assembly GCF_057799275.1. Lineage (NCBI taxonomy): Bacteria > Pseudomonadati > Bacteroidota > Flavobacteriia > Flavobacteriales > Weeksellaceae > Chryseobacterium > Chryseobacterium sp. 14P4.3.2. The sequence goes on along the minus strand of NZ_JBYOKO010000012.1, from coordinate 128,762 downwards.
GGGATCAGAGTGCAAGTGTGGCAGACAGAGCCAATGCGGGTGTGAGTGTAGCACTTTCTCCCAGAGTAAATATCAAAACCGGATTGGGAATTCCATTGTCTAAAACAGACGGTGCCCAGAATAACTATCTTTCTACAGAAGGCTCTGTAGAGTATGACTTTTCTAAGAAAAACGATGGTACACTTGTTGTGAGGGCATATTCTAAGCCTACAAATATCGGTATGGTAAGTACAAACGGAACTGCTAATCAAGCCTATGGAGGGGGAGTTGTGTGGAGTAAAAGCTTTAATTCTTTGTTTAAAAAGAAGAAAAAAGACAAAAAAGCCACTGAAACAAAAGGGGAAATAAAAACAGATTCTATAAAATCGAATGGTAAATAATTAGAATATTTTAATGATTTTTATCATCTGTGTTAATTATTGTTAATATTTGATATATATTTTTTAGTTAAATTATTTTTCGTAAATTTGCAAAAAATACATAGATTTTTTAAAGAAATTGTAATTTAACTAATATGAACTATCAACTGGACGAAATAGACAAGAAAATTCTTGATTTCTTAGTAGAAAACACAAGAATGCCTTTTACTGAAATTGCAAAGCAGATGGACGTTTCTGCTGGAACAATTCACGTAAGAGTGAAAAAGATGGAAGATGCAGGTATTATTTTGGGATCATCTCTTAACATCGATTATGGTAAGCTGGACTATCACTTTACAGCTTTCATCGGAATCCTTTTGACAAAATCCAACCGTACTCAGGAAGTATTGAAAGAATTGTCAACTATTCCTAACGTAATCGAAGCGAGTGTTATTTCCGGAAAATATAATATTTTCTGTAAAGTAAGAGCAAAGAATACAGAAGATGCCAAGAGAATTATTTATCAGATTGATGACATTCAGGATGTAATGAGGACTGAAAGTATGATCTCTATGGAAGAGTATTTGAGCGACAAAAATAGATTGATCAACGCGATCTCTATTTAATTCAAATTTTAAACGAATAACTATAAAAGAACTTATGAAATCTCTCATAAGTTCTTTATTTTTGTACTATGGAAGAATACAGCTATTTTGACGAGGATCCGAAGAAAGGATGGGGATTTATACTGGCCTTTGCAGCCTTGATGTTGTTTACAATAATGGGATTGGGAATTGATGGTGATGAATATTTGCAGCACGAATACCTTCAGATCCCAAGATGGTATTTTTATGTTATTTTTTCAATTGATGTATTGATGATGGTTAGCCTGGTCCTGATGTTCTTTTATCGTAAAGTAGGGATCTTTATGTTTCCGGCTTTACTGGTAATGCATTTCTTTATGCACAATTACTATCTGTCTACTTTTTTGTACACAGATGTTACGAACCTTTTCCTTTTCACAGGATTTGGGATGCTGGCCATTATTCCAAAATGGAAGTTTTTCAGATAAGTTTTCAGATAATTACACATACCATAATAAAAAACAGCCTTTAAATATTATTTAAAGGCTGTTTTTCCAGGCTGCAATAAATAAATGAGCCTTTGGGTGTTAAAGAATATTTGGAGCGATTATACACACTGTACTTTGGTTTAGACCGTGCAGCCATCCATAATCCTATAATGAGAACCAATATGATTTCAACAACAGAACCGATTGTAATATTCATATTTTCTTCCTGCCTATTCTTCCCACGTGCAGGTGTAAGGATTGTAGCTGCATTTTAATGGTTTTGAAATGTCCAGCCCTTTTTTATTGTGGTGAGTATTTTCTGTATACGCTCTGCAATCAGTACAGACATATCTGAACTCACAATCTTTACACACTTCTATATGGTCTTTGGTGAGATTCCAGTATTTTTTGAATCTTTTTTGGTTCAGGATTTCTTCAAGACTTTGATGCTGAATATTTCCAAAGCTTTCCGGCATCAGCGGACAGTTTTTAATATTGCCGTTTCTGTCGATCCCCATCTTTTTATGCAGGCAGGAATTGTGATGGACGGCTTCCAGGACTTTGGGAAGGTTAGTGTTAAAATATTTCACATTTATTTTGCCACAGGCTGATATTTTTAGGTCTTCTTTGATGTATTGTATAGAAAATCTATATTCTTCTTTGGTTTTGAATGGTTTTTGCGGACAACCATAAAAAACAAAACTATAAATTCGCCTTGTATTCTTATGAAGCTGCTGGATGAAAAACTCATCGATTTTTTGATGAAATGGCGAAAATATTTCTATTCCGGACAATACTGAACTTTCAAATATTTTATCAATTTCTATTAAATCTTCCTCGCTTAATGGCGCAGTACTGTAAAGCGTCAGATGCTGTATTCCCAGACTTTCTACGGAAGGTCTAATTTTTTTAATGAGATCAATATTTTCTGTTTCGATAAAAATATTTGTGATCCTGCTTGGTTCCAGATACTCTAATGAAAGAGGCGGGAAATTTTTGTCCCAATCATTTTCTGTGACAAAACCATATTCCTTTTCCAGTAAAAGGCTGAGATAGTCATTAAAGATTTCTACGGATTCTTTATCGTAGTTTTTCCGGATATCCTCAATAGAAAGACTTTTCAGCTCTTCTACGATCTCATACAACTCTAAAGGATACAGCTCTGATACATTTCGCTGTAAATCGGAAATCAGAATTCTGCAGGCTCCCTTGGTGATCTGGATGTTACTGAATAGATTAAAATATTTCATGATAACCGGGTGAGGGGTTTTTGAGGTTTTTCTCTTATGTGAAAATTACTTTGATATTTTTCACAATCTAAAACATAGACGATATCATTTCCTTTTTTAAGTTTCTGATTACGAAAAGTTTCAATATGCTTGAACGTGAGGGGTAATTTGTTCGTTTCTGTTACTTTGATTTTCATAAATATTCTGCGATTTCTTTATCCAGCGAATAGTTGCATATATTGGAGAGTCCGAGGAATTGCCCAATTGCATTGACTTCCAAAAAGTAATATCTTCCATCTTTACCTTTTATAAAATCTAATGAACCACAATTTAAATCCAGGGTTTGCATCAGTAGATCAATTTTTTCTTCAACATCATAAGGAAGGTCATAAGGAACATTTCTATTAGGCTTTTCTAAATTGTATTTCCTGAAATCTGTTTTGGTTTGTTCATCGTTCTGAGAGAAAATGGCCATCGAGTAGCATTTTCCGTTCAGATAGAAGGTTCTTATCTCAAATTCTTTTTCAATTTGCTCCTGAAAGAAAGTGATAAAGAAATCTTTTTTCTCTTTTTGCTGTATAGTTGTAGTGTACATAATACCATTTAAATCTTTATCTATATCGTCCAATATTGGGTTTCCGCCAATTGTTTTGATAATGGTATTATGTAGAGATACCTGATTGGTATTGTCTGCCAGAAAGTATTCAGGAACCTCTAAACCTGCTTTTTTAGCCTGTTCCAATACCAGCAGCTTATTAATATCGCTGTTACTTTCTTTATTGATATGTTTTTTAGATTCCAGCGTTTTTCTTACATAATCTTCCAGCCAATGCTGTACTTCATTCATATGAGCATTCACAGAATGATTGTCATATCGCAGACGTTTGATTTTTAACCTGCCTCTTCGATACCATACACTGCTTATTTCATTCAGGAAAAAAGTGTTTCTGTTACTTTCTAAAAAGATTTTTTTGTTTTCAACTTTAATTTCAAAAATTTCATCCTCATGTATACGGATAAATTTCTTTTTCATTTCAAGGAGCCATTCAATAATTTTTACGGTTGTCCTTTCATTGTTGTTGGAAATAATAAGGATCATTTTTTAAAGTAATCTTTTGTGATTTTAGAAGAATGTTTAATACTAGGTATACCTATTTTTTTTCTTTCCTGATCAGCTTTTATGGTATCTACAATAGCATCATAGCTTAGGTAAATACCATATAGTATTCGTTCCTTACTGATGTGCAGATTGTGTCGATCTACCATATTGGCGTAGTCTTTGGGAATACAGTCTCCGGATTTTATATATTCAAGCATTTTTGCTTTGAAATATGGATATTCTTTTGAATTTACCATATGGCTGAACAAGGGATGCATGGGCATAAATACCCCATCATTTCCAATAAGTCCTATTTTTTGTATCGAAGGATAGCCATAATGTTCAAAGGTCCATTTCAAAAGTTCTGCATTTATTCTGTCGTTCTTTTCCATAAGCTGAGGATTTCTTCGGCCTTCAGCCTGATCACGGATAAAAGCAATACTGAAAGAATCTACAAGCCGTTTATTCAAACCTTTTTTCCAGTCTGCAATTCTCTGTTTCACTTCAGTGCTGTCTATACCGTATTTTTGGAACAGACTGAAGTAATTTTTTTCCGACCCTTCATAAGGAGCAATCAAAGGGATAAGCTTGTAAAGACTTTTCTTTCCGCCGAAATTTTTTTGATATTGATCTGCCAGTTTGATGTACGTCTCATATTCTTTAATGCGTTCCTGATTTTTAGGGTTGTATTTTTTAAACAGTTTTCTGTATTGCTTTATAGCTTTCTCGGGTTGGCTAGCAATCCGAAAAAGGCTATCAATTTCATTCACTCTGTTATAATAAACAATATAATCATTGCTTTTGCAGGAAAGAACAATAGAAATAATGATGAATAGATATATCAAAATTGAATTTCGTTTCATTAGAAAATATTTATAGAGTTGGTGATGATCTTATTTATAAAGGGAGGACTTATTTTCCTCCCTTACATAATATGTATTTACTTTGTTATTGAGTTTAGCCGATGTATAAAGTTGATTTGCGTTCATGATCAATCCATGTTTCTTTATCATATACTTCTCCATTATTTGTAGAAACATAGTTGATTGCAGATTCTCCACCACCTTTGATAGATTGTAGACTTTTCATTTTTTTGTTTTCTAAAGAAGAGAAATTGCTCTTCATTCCATTTAATTTTTTCATTTTGATAATTTTTTAGTGTTATATAAAATTATTTGTGTCATACAATCCCTGACATTGGGGTGAATTATTCTCATGCTTATCATGCACTGTACATATACAATTTAAAGATCTAGAATAAATTTCGTCAACGTTGATGTTTTCAAAACTATAAATAATTAGATCATTTTAAAGTGACAATTATTGTATATTATGTGCATATTTCTGTATTGATTTTACTGGTTTATCCATGTATTTTGTACACATTCAGATCAGAAAACTGAAGGGAGATTTAATAGAATGCCAAAAATCAAAGTAACTGAAAAAAAGGGGCTGTCGAAAAGGAGTAAAATATTAATCAATACAATCAGGAATACTAATATTTTCTATTGTACACAATAATCCATTATCTACGATAGTCGTACAATTATTATAGGCAAGTATAAAAATCGTATTTTCAGATTGTCTGTTTCAACAATTAAAGTAAGGAATTTGTCCTCATTTTTTACAATACTAATGATATGATTCTCTGACTGCTCATGTGTAGCAATGAAAACAAGCATTAATTACAAAATGATATAGCCATAATCATGAAACTGGCTATACTTTTATGAAATATAACATACTAATTTGGTAGGATAAGGGTATTTTTACCGCCCATTTTAAAATAGAAGAGGAATATGGATTTTGAAATTTTGAAAGGGCAGATAGAAAATGCCGCTAAAAAAGCCTTCTTGGAAATGTATGAAAAACATGGTACAGAAGGTATCTGCAGTTTTGCATTGTATAGTGATGAAGGAGCTATGACGGTATGTCCTGCAACCAATACTTTAGAGATGCTTGAAACAGTGGATGAGGATGATATTCTTTATTACAAATATGAGCCTGCTGAATGGGCTTATGAAATGGAAGGTGCTCATCATGAGTTTGAGGAAATTTGTACCCGGCTGAGAGCCGCGCTTGATGAGAATGAAGAAGATGATCAATGGTTTGGGGATTTTCAGGCCCAGCTGTATTCTACATGTATTGAAGTGCTGGAAAAGCTTAAAGATGAGAACTTTTTTATACAGATCACAGGCAAAGATATTTTCGTCACTTTTACAGTTTCAGACTATGAATTTCAAAATGAGGATCTGGAAAAGATCATTATCAGACTAAATGATAATGAATATAAAAATGAATATCTGGAGTGGATGGCGACATGGCATTAAAGAATAAAACAACACCTTATTATATAATATGAAATCAGATAAAATAATTGTTTCGGATACCTCTTATAAGAGCAGTGATCCTTACGATTTGATTCTTTCTAATATTTCTGTCGTTAATCTTCTGAACGAAGAGGGAATTGATGCAGAAAATATACATGATGATTCAATAACCAGCTACTATATAGACTATTATGCAGGTCAGTACAGTAATGGGAATTTCTCTCAGTTTGTATGGAATTCCGGATGGTCTCCAGAACTTAATAAAATGATTGGAGTAGGTTTAAAGAAAATAGGAGCAGAAAAACATCTGGAGCTTTTTCAGGAACAATGCTCAAAAGTAGAGAGGCTTCAAGAAAGTGAACTTCAGAAGTTTTTGGAAAGTGAGTATTTCGGTCCCAACAAAACAAGGGATGCTTTGAAAAACGATACATTTTACAGTCTGGATGAAAACATAACCGAGCTTCATTCTCAATGGCTAAAGGAGCATCCGGATCTGAAAGTACTTACCGTTGATGAGATGTTTTCTGAACTGGAAAAATGGACCGGACATATAATAGACAGATAAACTCTAAAAATGAATATTCTATAGATATGGAAGATCTTAAAAAACTCAATATTGAATTTAAACATTATCTTGGCAAGATCAGTTCACAGCTTACCGAAGATCTGATTCATCTCCTGAAAGGGGAATCTGTAACGTACCTTAACGAGAATACTAAGGCTGATGTCAAAGCTTTTTATTTTGAGTATGAATATGATTATCTGAACATCATATCCTGGGGAGTAGATGCTACAGGCAGAATGGCTTCAAATAAAATATTTCTTCCTGCAAAAAAGAATCAGACTACAGAAGGAAATAGCGAATGGACCGCCCTTATCCCTGAGAAAATATGGACTGCTGCTGCAGAGTTTCAGGATGAATATGAAGACGATGATCTGGATGAGATTCTGGAGGAATATGATGAGGAAAAGTATCTGCTGTTTGAACAATGGTTTTTCGACTGCTGGAAAAAAGCATCAGCACAGACTATGGTAAAAATAGATGCCTATTTTTCAATTCATGACTCCTATTTCAGAACAGATTTAAATACATTGAAAATCATCAATGAAGATGAGATTGCCCAAAGGCAGTACTAAGGTTACAGACACACTCAATCAAAACAAAAAAAAATAAATATTAAATTATGAATAACTATAACTTTTATAAGAAAGAAGGTAACCAGTATATTTTTAAAAATCAGCCGGTTTTTGTCGCTGTCCTTTCTCTCTTTTTTTTGGTAGTAGCAGGCTTTACTTTTAATAGTGTAAGGATTATGAGCCTTATTCTTATTGCCCTTGTGGTTCTTATTGTAATCAATTTTTTTACCAAGAAGTTTATCATTGATATGGATCAGAAAACCATTACAGGGAAGCATACTGTTTTTGCCTCAGCGAAGACGTATTCAATACAGGATTTTACCAATTTTGAAGTAATAGGTACTAAATATTTAGGCCTTTTTACAGTCAATGTAGCCCTTTTTATGCATTTTGAAGTCAACGGAAAGCAGGAAAAGCTTACGATAGGGCAGGCTGTTACCCACAAAGGGATACAAAAAATGATCAATGAAACAGAAGATATTATGAACATTAATGAGGCTGATAATGAACGTAACAGACCGGTATAAATTTGAAAACAACGGAAGCGAAATAAGCTTCATGCCCAATTACAGTTTCCTGCGTACATTGGTGTGGTGGCTGGGGCTGGGGGTAATTGCTCTTCCGGTAATGACCTATTACTTTCGGGATAAAATGTCCGAAGAATATTTTAAAGTTGCTTTGGGACTTTGGGGTCTTTATATGGCTTATTTCCTCTTTGATCTGCTTTTCCATGTGCCTGTGAAATATACTTTTGATAAATCAGAAAAGTGTATTTACAGAAAGCAGATTTTCTCTAAGAAAATTATGAATTTTGATGAGATGACCTATTTTGTGCATGATGAAAGCGGAGGTTATTATTACTCGATGGGAAAAAAGAGAAATCAGTTTGTAAAAAATTATAGGATCAGCAACTATTTTTCAGGATCAAAAGCTTCCAACAGAAGGGAAGATGAATATATAGAAAAGATTTTATGTCCGGTGCTGGAAGCCATAGGAGTTCCGTTAAACAGGACACGAGAATCATAAGCGGGGTTAAAAACAATAATAACTAATGAAAACAAAACTCCGGCGGTTTCGAAGAAACCGCCGGAGTTTATATATAAGCTAGCTTATATTAAGCTAAAATTCTTTTGACAGCTTCCTTCACTGCAGCAGCATCAATCTTATACTTCTTCATTAGTTCAGCAGGTGTTGCAGACTCTCCGAAAGTATCATTTACAGCTACAAACTCCTGTCTTGTAGGTCTTCTTCTTGCAAGCATTCCCGCAACAGATTCTCCTAAACCACCAAGGTAGTTGTGCTCTTCAGCCGTTACAATTTTCCCTGTTTTTTCAACAGATTTTAAAATAATCTCTTCGTCAAGAGGTTTGATCGTGTGGATGTTGATTACCTCACAAGAAATACCTTCTTTTTCAAGCTCATCAGCCGCTACAAGAGATTCCCATACAAGATGCCCTGTTGCAACAATTGTCACATCAGTACCTTCCTGAAGCATAATTCCTTTTCCAATTTCGAAAGGCATATCTTCAGGGATGAATACAGGAACAGTAGGTCTTCCGAATCTTAAATATACAGGACCTTCGTGCTCAGCAATAGCAATAGTAGCCGCTTTGGTCTGGTTGTAATCACAAGGATTGATTACCGTCATCCCAGGAAGCATTTTCATCATACCGATGTCTTCCAATACCTGGTGAGTAGCCCCATCTTCTCCTAAAGTAAGACCTGCGTGAGATGCACAGATTTTTACATTTTTATTAGAATAAGCGATAGACTGACGGATCTGGTCATATACTCTTGATGTAGAGAAGTTAGCGAAAGTTCCTGTGAAAGGAATTTTTCCTGTGATGCTAAGACCTGCTGCAATACCCATCATGTTAGCTTCAGCAATACCTATCTGGAAGAATCTTTCCGGAGCTTTCTCAATGAATTTCTCCATTTTCAAAGAACCGATAAGGTCTGCACAAAGTGCTACTACATTAGGGTTTGTATCAGCAAGTTCAGCTAATCCTGCTCCGAATCCTGAACGAGTGTCCTTTTTTTCTGTATATGTATATTTCATTTTTTTCTATTTAAATTTAATTAGGGGGAGTATAATAAACACCGCTAGATTTGAAATTTTGTGATTTTTTACGTTCCAATTCATTGTTTTTCTTGATGTCATTCTCAATATCGTACCTAATTTTGAAATTGATATTGGCTATTTTCTTTAGTTCAAATGACATTTTACCTTTTTCATTTTTAATGCCTATAATTAAACCTTTGGGAAAAATAACCTGTGAAAAAGGAATGCCTGTCATAAAATTTAGTAATTCTGTATTATTTATAGCATTCTCACTATCAATAAGTACGCGGAAATAAATTTCTTTGTTTTTCAGAATTACATATTCTTTACAGGTAAAGCCATTTATATCTGTGGCTCCTTTATTCTCGTTGTATAAAATTTCATAGGTATTTACAACATCTTTAACCTCAGTATTATAATCAGAAGCTACTACTAAATTGAAGGTCTTTTTGATGCTCCCTCCATAATAGTTGGATTTTCTGTTTTTTATAATCTCAATATTATATGGAATGTCTGCGCTAATTTCTTTTATTATCATTTCATTATCCTGATCCACATATACTTTATTATCATTTTGATAATCCAGTTCATATTTTAAAATCACAGAACGCTGGCTCCATAGTTTGATGGATATGAATAATAGTAAAAAAAATAATTTAGCTTTCACTTTAATAATTAATAATCTGCCGGAGCTTCTAAATACAATTGTTTGAATGCCGTATCCAACTGCTCGTCGTTAGGAGCTTTACCATGCCATGCGTGAGATCCCATCATAAAATCTACACCTGCACCCATCTCCGTATGAAGGATAATTACAACTGGTTTTCCTTTTCCTGTTTCTGTTTTTGCTTTCTCAAGAATTGCAACTACAGCTTCAAGATCATTACCGTTCTTTTCTTCCAAAACAATCCATCCGAATGCTTCAAGCTTAGCGTGAAGATTACCCAGGCTTAATACATCATCAGTATCTCCGTCAATCTGACGCCCATTGTAGTCAATAGTAGAGATAATGTTATCTACTTTTTTAGCAGCAGCATACATCAGAGCTTCCCAGATCTGACCTTCCTGAAGTTCACCATCTCCGTGAAGCGTGTAAACAAGAGACTTATCACCATCCAGTTTTTTACCTTCCGCTACACCAAGAGCTACAGAAAGTCCCTGTCCAAGAGAACCTGAAGCGATTCTGATACCAGGAAGCCCTTCATGGGTAGTAGGGTGGCCCTGTAACCTTGAATCTAATTTTCTGAAAGTGCTAAGTTCTTCTACCGGGAAGAAGTCAAATCTTGCCAAAGTAGAGTAGAATACTGGAGAAATGTGCCCGTTTGATAGATAAAAATGATCTTCATTTTTTCCTTCCATTGTGAAAGGAAGCTTATAATTCATTACCTTTCCATAAATGGCTGTGAAGTATTCCGTACAACCTAAACTTCCGCCAGGGTGTCCTGAATTTACAGCATGAACCATTCTTAAAATGTCTCTTCTGATCTGCGTAGTAAGAGATTTTAACTCTTCAATACTTTTACTCATTATATCTGATTTATTTGCACGCGAATTTACAATTTTTTAACGGCTTATGGAAATGCAAAAATCCGGATATGAAAACCCGGATTTTGATGTGTATGCATATTTCACTGTTTTAGCAGCCTTCATTGACATAAACTTTGATTTCCGTGACAATATTATTCACAAATCTAAACGTAAGCTCTGTTCCTGCATCATAATCTTCAATATTAAAGTATCCCGAATCTTTCAGACGCTTGCCGTTATCATCATACTCCGGACGAATGCTGAATGTAGGATAATTTCTATAGGTGTTAATAAGTTCATCTCTGGTACTCCCAACTCCCATTCCGCTTTTTGTTTTAAATTTTTTACTGGTTGTGGTCATTCCTGTGATCGTAATCGCATCAGGCTTGGCATCACCTCCATATCCCTGGTAAACTTCCACGCTGATAAGCTCTCCATTATATTTTACAAAATTCTTTTTCTCGCTGTCAGAAATTTTAAGAGAAGTACCCGAAATTTTTTCTGCTTCACTTTTGTCCATAAAGATTTTATAAGGTCCGATTCTTAAAGTGGAGACTTCAAAGTTTTCCTGAGCATTTATAAAGCCAAATAGTAATACAAATGCGAAAGTTGAAATGATTTTTTTCATAGTTTTTTGGGTAGTAATGAGTTATTATTTTCGTTCATTTACTGAATTCAAAGATACTTAAAAAGTATCTTTTACAGGTATCGCCGGAATCAGTGATATTCAGTGATTTCTGTATTTCGAAAGACTTTAATTGTATGATTAGTATTGAGCGTTTTATGTAATAGTGAGTGTTTTGTGTTTTATTTAATTTTTTTTGAATAAATTTTACTATTTTTATCAATATTTGTAGTTTAAAATGTTGTTTTTTTACAGCAAATGTATTTTTTTTTATGTTTTTAACCCATTTAACTATATTTTGTGAAACTCAAACACCATGAATTATGAAAATTAAAAAACTATTGTCTCTGGGGATATTTGTTTTATCCATTTCCCTGGGAAAAGCACAGGATTTTTTTACCTCAATCAGCGAAAGGTCCATTAAAGCAGACCCAAAAAGCAGAACGGTACAGCCCGAAAAATTTCTTACTTATCATCTGAACGTGGCTGCAATGAAAAACTATTTTAACACAGTTCCGGAACTGGGTGATAGTGATTTTAAAGATAAAGCTCCGATTATTGTGCTGCCAATGCCCGATGGATCAAAAGCTAAATTCAGAATTTGGAAATCATCAGTAATGGCTCCTAAACTGGCACAGCAGTTTCCTCAGCTTGTTACCTTTACAGGCCAGGGAGTTGACGATCAGTATGCTACGATAAAACTGGATTTTACAGAACTGGGATTCCATGCTCAGATAAAATCCGTAGTATCGGGGGATACCTACATTGATCCTTATGCAAAACAGGATACTAACAATTATATTATTTATAAGAAAAGTGATCTGATTGATAAAAATCCGAGAATATGTGGATCGAAAGATGAGGAAGCTCCATTAGAAAAAAAAAATGCACAAAAAACCGTCACTCCAAGCGTAGGAACTCAAATTAGAATCTTCAGGTTTGCAGTAGCATGTACGGGAGAATATGCAGTGGCAGCAACGGGCTCTGCGACACCAACAGTCGCTCAGACTTTATCAGCTATTGTAACCTCTGTAAACCGGGTAAACGGAGTGTACGAACAGGAAGTTGCTTCAAGATTAATATTGGTGGATAATGAGACCAATGTTATCTTTACAAATGGTGCTACTGATCCTTTTAATGGAAATGATAATGCCAATACATTAATTAATGAAAGCCAGACTCAGATTGATTTGCTGATAGGAAACGCAAACTATGATATTGGACACACGTTCAGTACAGGCGGCGGCGGACTGGCCGGATTAGGTGTTATCTGCAACAATTCAAATAAAGGAAGAGGAATTACAGGTTCACCAAATCCTGTAGGTGATCCTTATGATATTGACTACGTGGCCCACGAAGTTGGACATCAGTTTGGAGGTCCGCATACTTTCAACGCAACAACAGTAAATTGCGGTGGAGGTAACCGAAGTGCAGCGAATGCCGTAGAACCCGGAAGCGGAATTACCATTATGGCCTATGCAGGTATTTGTGGAGCAGCAAATAATTTAGCAGCAAATAGTATCGCTATTTTCCATACGCGTTCTTTTCAGTCTATCACTACAAAAGTGCAGTCAACAACGTGTCAGGTGACATCTCCTGTTACCAACACAGCTCCCGTTGTAAATGCAGGAAACAATTATACTATACCTAAGGGGACACCGTTCAAATTAACTGGTTCTGCAACAGATGCTGAGAACAATGCACTTACCTACTGCTGGGAACAGAACGATGCAACATCAACAGGAGGAAACTGGAATGCTCCAGCAGGAAATTCTCCGATTTTCAGATCTTTTTTACCAACAACCGTGCCTTACAGATATTTCCCGAAAATTACTGATATCATCAATAATACCACTACTATAGGTGAGATTTTACCATCGTATGCAAGAACAATGGAGTTCAGATTAACAGTAAGAGATAATAATCCGGGTTGTGCGGGAGTTGCCAACGATGATGCTAGTATTGTTGTTGATGGGAATTCAGGGCCATTCACAGTGACAGCACCGGGTACTGCAGTAAGCTGGACAGGCAACAGTACACAGACCATAACATGGAATGTAGCAAATACTGCTGCTGCTCCTGTAAGCTGTGCCAATGTAAGTATCTATCTTTCTACTGACGGAGGCTTCACTTATCCAATCACAATTTTAGCTTCTACACCTAATGATGGCTCAGAAACCATCACTATCCCTGATGTGAATACAACACAGGCCAGAATTATGGTGGCAGGAGAAGGAAATGTATTTTTTAATATTAACCCTGTTAATTTTACAATTAATAAAGAAGTCTTAGGCGTTAATGAAATATCCGGAAATAAAGATGTATTTGCGGTATATCCTAACCCAAGCAAGGGAATCCTTAATATTAAATTTGCTAAACAAAACGAAACATACGATGTTACAGTATATGATGTAAGCGGAAGACTGGTATTCACTCAGCAGAATAATAAACTTAATCAGGATAAAATAGGGACTTTCAACCTTACCGAACTGGTAAAAGGAAATTATTTAGTTAAAGTTAAAACCAAAGACTTTGAACAAACTGTAAAGTGGATTAAAGAATAAACAATTTTTAAATAAACTAATTGGGTAAAAAAAGCTGTTTTCACACATTGTGAAAACAGCTTTTTTAATTATTTAAAAATATAATCTTTCTATTTTAGATCAATTGAACTTGCTCTTTGGTTTTAGTCAGAACTTATAATTATTTTACAAGTTTCAGATACTGCTTGTTTTTCACCAGCCAAAGACCAATAAACGTTAGCAGCCCGTTAAGAACAATCAATTCCACGCCAATTCTGTAATCAGTGTATGTTGTAACGGCCAAATTGATAAAATAAGTAATAACAGGGGCTAAAATGGTAACCGCAAGAATAGAATACTTTCTGGAAATCTGAAATTTCGTAAAAATCCCAAAAGCAAAAAGTCCTAAAAGAGGTCCATATGTGTAACCGGCAATTTCCATGATCAGATACACAATAGATTTGTCATTCAATGCTTTGAAAATCATAATTAAGATGAAGAAAACTACAGTGAAAATCAAATGCACTTTCATCCGAAGGTGTTTCTTTTCTTTTTCTGTTTTCGTCTTATCTTCATTAAGGTTAAGAAGGTCTACACAGTATGAACTTGTTACTGCAGTCAAGGCCCCGTCAGCAGAAGGGAATAATGCTGAAATAAGTCCGATAATAAAAATAATGGAAATAAACATCGGGAAATATCCCTGAAGAGATAAAGCCGGGAAAAGGTCATCCCCCATGATATTTTTAATATTGCCTGCTGAATCTTTGAACCCAAAAATATTAGTTACCGTCTCAGCGTTTATTGTTCCATATTCTGCACCGTTCTGAAGTGCAAAAAGATATAATAATCCACCTAAAAACAGGAATGCCAGATTCACAATAAGTAGAGTTCCTGCGAAAGTCAGCATATTTTTCTTTGAATTTTTAAGGTTATCCACCGAGATGTTTTTCTGCATCATTTCCTGATCCAGACCTGTCATCGCAATAGTAATAAAAATTCCGCCTAAAATGGTTTTAAGGAAAAATGTCTTGGAATTCGGATCAAAATTGATGAAATGCGTGTAATTTTTCTGCCCTAAAATAGTATAAGCTTCCCCAAAAGAAAGATTTAGATTCGAAAGAATAAAAATAATACAGGCCACCAAACTGATAATCATGAAAGAAGTCTGTAAAGTATCAGTAATCACAATCGTTTTTACCCCTCCCTCAAAAGTATATAAAAGGACCATCAGCAAAAGGACCATCGAAGTTACCCAAAACGGAACCCCTAGACCTTCCAGTAAGAAGATCTGCAATACATTGACTACAAGGTATAGCCTTGCTGTAGCACCAATTGCTCTTGAAATGATAAAAAATATTGATCCTATTTTGTGAGCTTCTACATTGAATCTTCTCCCCAAATAGGTATAAATGGAAGTCAGGTTCATCTTATAATACAATGGCAGTAACACCGCAGCCACAATAAAATACCCGATGAAAAAACCAATCACCATCATATAATATTCAAAACCTCCGTAGATATACTCGGAGCCGGTCATCTTACCTACCGTTCCCGGAACTGAAATGAAAGTAACCCCACTAAGGCTGGTTCCTATCATTCCGAATGCCACAAGCCACCATTTGCTTTTCTTGTTGCCGATAAAAAATGACTGGTTATCAGAATTACGGCTGGTAAAATAAGAAATCACCAAAAGACCGATAAAGTAGATAAAAACAAATAGCAAAAGGATAGTTCCTGGATTCATGCTTTAATTTTAAATTTTAGCAAATATATAAAAAAGATCACTCGTGAATCGTGAATTTACTTCACAGTCAGTTTTTATAGATATATAATCCCGTTTTGCTGAACAATAAAACAAAAAACCTTTCAAAATTTACTTCTGAAAGGCTTATATGGTAAGGGGTGGAAAAGTGATTAATTCACCAAAACATCCTGAATATCCTCACTCTTTTGAAAACTCGCTTTCGCAAAAGGGCAGAGGGGGATAATCTTTTTCCCGTTCTTCCGGGCAAAATCTACAGCTGCCAAAAGCATTTCTTTACCTACACCTTTTCCGTTGTAGGCTTCTTCCACCTCCGTGTGGTCAATAATAAATCTTTCTTCTCCTGCCCAGGTATAAGTCATCATTCCTGCGCGTCTTCCGTCTATGAAAGCTTCAAAACTTCCGTGTTTTTCGTCGTTGTTTTGTTTTACTTCGATCATACTATGAGAATTTAGTTAATATTTCTATGTCGTTAGTTAGTATTTTATGAACAGGGCAGGCATCAGCAATAATGTGCAGTCTTTTTAGCTGCTCATCATCCAGAATCCCTTCAAAGGTGATATCTCTTTTGAAAACTGCTCTTTTGGTGAGTGGATAATTTTCGAGTTCTACTTCCACATGGATATTTTCCACATCCCATTCTTTCCTTTCGATATACATTCTGAGAGTAGCAGCTGTACAGCTTGCCAGAGAAGTGGCCAGAATTTCCAGAGGATTGAACCCTTTATTCTGTCCGCCTTTATCGATAGGCTCATCAGTAATGATCTGGTTTTCGCCAGCCGTTACCTCCGTATAATATTTTGTTTTTCCTAAACTTGCTTTTACCGTTACCGCCATTATTTTTCTGTGTTGAATTTATAACTTAATGCTCCGGAAGGGCATTGGTCTATCTGCTCTTTAAGTTCTTCCGGGGTTGCATTTTCTGCCTTTATCCAGGGTCTCTCTTTAGGATTGTAGACCTTTGGAAGCATTTTTACGCATACAGTTGAGTGGATACACTTCTGGGGCTGCCAGATGACAGTGATGGGACCGTTGGTATATTCGTGTATTTCCATATTAATTTTCTTTTAATGATTTTTCGATTCTTCTGTCCGGAATCAGCCATATGAGCGCCACGATATAATAAAAACCTATGGCAATATAAGGATAAAAAAAAGAAGTTGCTATGCCGAGTACATAAAATATAATCGATATATATTCTTTAGATTTTGAATGTATAGCCTCTTTCAGCTGTGAATTTTCACCTTCATACCTTATAATCAGATTTTCCAGAATAGTGTAGGCAATGGCGGACATAATGAGCACCATTCCATAAGCTGCAACAGGATTTTCTGCAAAACCGGTTGTTCCGATCCATTCCGTAGCGATAGGCATTAGGGATAGCCAGAATAAAAGATGAAGATTAGCCCAAAGAATACTGCCGTTAACCCTCTTTACCGTTTGAAACAAATGATGGTGATTGTTCCAATAGATTCCTATATAAATAAAACTGAAAATATAAGCCAAAAACTTTGGGAGAAGAGGTTTGAGGCTGGTCCAGGTATTCCCTTCCGGTACTTTTAGCTCAAGCACCATAATGGTAATAATAATGGCAAGTACACCATCACTGAAAGCCTCTAATCTCCCTTTAGTCATTGTTTTTAACCTGGATTTTAAAATTTTCTATTTTGTTCTTCAGGTCTGTAAGCATATCAGGGTTGATCACTCCGCTTTCCATATCAAAATTTTCATAGAATTTAGGGAGTGAAAAAGTATCCCTGATATCTGCTGCAAACTGTGGGAAAAATGTCTTCGCCGTATTCATTACATTTCCTCCGCCATAGCCTCCCGGAGAAGTACTCATCAGAAACATAGGTTTGTTTTGAAATACCTTTACATTGATTCTTGATGCCCAGTCAAAAATATTTTTAAAAGCAGCGCTGTAAGATCTGTTGTGCTCAGCAAGAGAGCAGATAATAACATCACATTCTTCAATCACTTTTAAAAACTGATGAGCGTTGTCCGGAAATCCTTTCTTTTCGAGATCTACAGAAAAAACGGGCATCGTGAAATCGTTGAGGTCAATCAGGTTGATTTCCTGATCCTGAAAATCCCGCAGTACAAACTTTACCAGTTCTCTGTTGATGGAGGTGGAAGAAGTGCTTCCTGCAAATGCTAATATTTTCATGGCTTTTGTCATCCGGTACGGATATTATTTTCTGTTTAAAATGGCTTTTGGAAGCGGAACATATTCCTGGTCATCACCTGGTACCAATGGAAAGGCTTCGTGGTTCTGGTCGTTCCAGTTTACTTTAGCCTGATCAATCACTTCCTTATCAGAATTAACGAAGTTCCAGAATATAAAACGTTCTTCATCAAAAGGCTCGCCGCCGAAAAGATAAACAGTACCGTTTTCACTCATCTCAAACTCACAAAGCCTGGTATCTTTGGCGATCATCAGCTGTTTTGAACCATAAGAATTTCCATCAGCAGTTACCGTTCCGTCCAGAACATACATGGCTGCCTCCCCATAAAGATCTTTACCAATGCTTACTTTTTTCGCTTCTTTGGTTTTGATCTCAATAAAAAATAATTGGCTGTGTACAGGAACAGGAGATATTCTTCCGAATGCTTCACCCGCAATTAATTTATATTGAATGCCGTCTTCTTCCCAAACCGGAATATCATCCGCTTCAATATGGTGGAAGGTAGGCTCTGCCTGTTCAAGATGCTTGGGGAGCCCTACCCAGATCTGAAATCCGTGAAGACTCTTATCACTGTGCCTTAAATATTCAGGAGTTCTTTCAGAGTGTACAACCCCCTTTCCGGCAGTCATCCAGTTCACGGCTCCCGGTTTTATTTCGACGGAACTTCCTATACTATCTCTGTGGAAAATAGACCCTTCCAACAGATAGGTAAGTGTAGACAATCCGATATGCGGATGTGGAGGTACATCAAGATTCTGATAATCTTTTAATTCAGACGGTCCCATATGATCGATGAAGACAAATGGTCCCACTGCTCTTTTTTCCCGGAAAGGAAGAAGTCTTCCTACCAGAAAGTTTCCTATATCAGCCGCTTTTTCTTCTATGATAAGTCCAATATTTGACATAACGATGTGATGCTTTTTAAAATTTTACTGTATTTAAATTGATAGAGGTCACGAAAAAATCTAAAGTTTATTATATCCTTCAAATGTTTCATCAACGAGGCGTTTCCATTCAGGATGTTTCTTAATAAATGCAAAAACATAAGGGCAGAACGGAAGAAGCTTTTTACCACTCTCTTCAATGTAATTGAGCGTTTTTTCCACTACTGCAGCGGCAGCACCTGAGCCAGCCAGTTCCGGGTCTGCTTCAGTATGGATCAAAGAGATCTGATGCGTTTTCTCATGGTAATCAATAAAAGCATAATGTCCATTGACATTGATTTCAAATCTTTTATCCGCTTTTACGAGAGGTATATTTTCAAATTCTGATTTCATATTTCTGGTATTGAAAGTGGTCTGCTTGTAATAGAGTGTGATATGAAAATAGGAATAGATAAACCTTATAGATTTCTAAAGCCTATCAGGTTTATCCTCCATATCAATCTTACTTTATAAGTAACCCAACTTAATGATATATAAAGTTAATAAAAAAAGGAATAATCAAAGATTAAGATAAATTTAATTCTTTTAATCCTCAAGATAACCGAATTTTCCGGTATTGAAGTCTTCAAAAGCCTGCATGATTTCCTCTCTGGAATTCATTACAAAAGGTCCGTGAGGATAGATGGGCTCGTTGATAGGCTCTCCGCTGATGATTAAAACGACTGTATCTTCTTTCGCTTCAATAGTAAACGTTTCTCCTTTATTTTTAAATAAAGCAAAGTGATCTGTCTTCACATGGTCTTCACCATTCAGCATAATATTTCCTTCAATCACTAATGCTGCAGTATTGAAATGAGCGGGGAAACTAAAATCTGCTTTTCCACCTGCTTTCAGCTTTGCATTCATCATATGTACTGGTGTGAAAGTTTCTGCAGGACCTTTTTGTCCGTTATATTCACCGGCAATTACTTCTACAAAACCATTTTCACCCAGATCTACTTTTTTCATGGTAGAATTTTCAATAGCCTGGTATTTCGGAGTGCTCATTTTATCTTTTGCCGGAAGATTCACCCAAAGCTGAACCATCTGGAAGATTCCTCCTTTTTTTGCCCATTCTGTTTCATGGTATTCTTTATGAAGAACTCCTTTGGCTGCAGTCATCCATTGTACGTCACCCTCTCCGATAACGCCACCCCCGCCTGCGCTGTCATGATGTTCTACTTTACCGCTGTAAGCTATAGTGACCGTTTCAAAGCCTCTGTGAGGATGAACTCCCACACCTCTGGGTCTGTCTGAACCGTTGAAATGAAATTTTGAATTATAATCAAGCATAATGAACGGATCCATTCTTTTCATATCCAATCCGGGTACGCCGGGAATAAAATTATGAACTCTAAAACCATCACCTACAAAATGGGCAGGTTTTGGAGATACTACGATTTGTACTTTCTTTGTTGCCATCACACTGTTGATTTTTTATGTAAACAAAATTACCATACTTATAAGTGAAAAGCATTGATCTGTGTTAAGTTCGTAGGATGATGAAGGGAGGAAATAAGTTCCTGTGACTTTTAATGTTCCGCTAATCCTCTTTTGATTTCATATTCTTTCCATCCGAAATATGCAGTCTCCTGAAAACCAGGCCTGACAGGATAGTCAATATTCCGACCGTAAGAAATGTATAACGGAATGCATTGTGAATTTCACCTCCGATGAGATCTGTGTTTTCAAATAGTTTTAAAACAATGAGCCCGAAAGCGATTCCAAAGCCGATAGCAAGCTGTTGATTAACGGATATAAGAGAATTACCGCTGCTGGTCTGAAAATTCCGCAGATCTGCAATGGAAATGGTGTTCATTGAAGTGAACTGGATAGAGTTGAAAAATCCTAATACTGCAATAATAGGGATAAACCAATATAAAGAAGTGTGAATATCAGGAATGGCAAGCAGGCAGATCAGGGTTCCGATAATGAAGGTATTTACCATCAGGGTCTGACGGTACCCATATTTATCTAAAATTTTAATAACAGATGATTTCCCGAAGATGGCGGTTAATGCCATGGGAGCAATGATCCATCCTGACGTCACTGCCGATTGTTTGTAAGCGATCTGAATCATCAGTGGCAGCAGCAGAGGAACGGAGCTTATTCCTAATCTTGTGGCCAGATTTCCTACAATTCCTACCCGGAATGTTCTTACCTGAAACAGATCTAATGGGAAAATAGGATTTCCGCCTCTTTTTGCATGCTTATAATAGTAATATAAAAACAGGAAGCCAAGAATAAATACAAGTAAAACCGGAGATATATTCTGCATATCTCCGAAAAGTTCCAGAGAAATGGAAAGCAGAAGAGAGGCCGCTGCAAAAATTAAAAAGCCTTTTAAATCAAAATCTACAGAATCAGATTTATAATCGGGCATAAATTTTAATCCTAAAAGAATTCCTAAAAATCCGATTGGTATATTAATCAGAAAGATCCAGTGCCATGAAAGGTAATCTACCATGTAACCTCCTACAAGCGGACCTAGTACAGGCCCTATAAGAGCGGGAATAATAGCAAAGTTCATGGCTTTAAGAAGCTCGCTTTTATCAAAAGTTTTAATCAATGCTAATTTCCCTACAGGAGTCATCAGGCTTCCTCCAACTCCCTGAATAACCCTCGAAATCACCAGATGGGTAAGGTTTTGAGATAATGAACAGAATAAGGACCCCAGACTGAACAGCACCAATGAGATGATAAATACTTTTTTGGTTCCGAAACGGTCTGCGAGAAATCCACTTGCAGGCATGAAAACAGCTAATGTAAGAACGTAGCTGATAATGGCATTCTGCATATTGAGAGGAGATTCATTGAGATCTTTAGCGATCGAAGGTAAAGACGTGTTCAGAATCGTTGAATCCAGCATCTGCATGAAAATGGCGGTGGCCAGAATCAGGGGTAATATTTTCTTTATGGATGTCTGTTGCGGGCTTGTTTCTGTCATTTTGTATAGGCTGGAATCGGAAGATTTCCAGACTTATTTTTATTTTGAAGAAAATGCTTGCTTTAAGCGGTTTGATCTTTAGATAAAGAAATCCATATAAAATTAAAAAAGTCCTGCGAGATTTCACAGGACTTTTTGATTTATTTTCTAGGTTTTTCTACTCCTTTCCATTCATCACCAGCTTTTCTATACTGGCTCAGGATAAAGGTTTTGAAATCCTTTGTTTTGTATTCTATATTATCGGTATTTTGTTCAAACGGCATTATATAGTAATATTCAATATCTGTTTTGTCAGATTTGTTTCCTTTTTTTACAGTAGGAACATACTTTGAAAACTTATAGCTAGGAAGATATTGTTTTAATCTTGCGTAGAAAGCTTTATCTTCTTTTTCATTAGGAATGATATCGACAATGTTTAAATCATCTTTTTTCTTATCTACCCAAAGATAATAGGTTTTTTCTTCACCCATATTTCTGTTGACAGAGTTGAAAGCAAACAGTTCTTTCGGTACCAGTTCTTTGATCTTTTCCGGGTCTACCTTTGTGTAGAATTGTCCTTTGGAAGGGTCTACATAGGTTTCCAGATTATACATCAAAACAGAATTGTTTTCAAAATTTTTATTTTTAAAATATTGATTTAAAGATAATTCTGCAGTAGCTCTCAATTCTTTGCCGGTAGCATCCAGTTTTTTTGTTGGATTCTGAGGGTTTACTTTTTTTACAAACTCATATAAAACGACAGGTTTTATATCTTTAAGGTGAGGATACGTTTTCAGCTGCTCTGCCTTTACAAGCCAATAGAATTGTTGATAGTAGTCATCTTTATCTGCATCTTTCACACTTTTATAAGCTAAAGCAAGCTTTTTTGAACTCAGGTATTTACCATATTTTCCCTGTCCAAAAGCTAAACTGAAGGATAATATGGCAAATAAAACAGTAAGGTTTCTTCTCATTTTTTTATAATTGATATTTTCGTTTTCCAAATATAATTATTTATTAGATATTATTTTTGATTGTCAGTGAATTTATGTCGATATTGTTGCTGTTAATTCAAAAGAAAATCCTGTATTGCTACAGGATTAATAATTATTATACTGAAAGTTAGCTCTCGGACAGGCCTGAAACAATATTCAGATATTGAAAATGAAAAGGTGACACATCATTTTAAGCATTAAGATTTAAACCTTGAATGTCAATAGTGAATTTACTGTTCACGATTGATCATCCATATTCATTTTCGCTTTCAATTTTTAACTTTCCATTTTCAACTCATAAGAAGTTTCATGCACCTTTACCGCTCTTCCGCTGGGATCGTTCATCTTTTTGAATGCTTCATCCCATTCTAAAGCGGTAGGAGTGGAGCAGGCTACTGAAGGTACAGAAGGTACGGTGGCAGCAGAGGTTTCACTTGGGAAATGTTCTTCAAAAATAGTTCTGTATCGGTATTCCTCCTTATTTTGAGGAGTGTTTAGCGGGAATCTGAATCTGGCGTTGGCCATCATTTCATCGCTTACTTCTTTTTCTGCGACTTCTTTTAAAGTGTCAATCCATGAATAGCCTACACCGTCTGAAAACTGTTCCTTTTGTCTCCATACAATAGATTCGGGAAGGAGATCTTCAAAGGCTTTTCTCAATATCCATTTTTCAATTTTTCCTTCTTCAGCACTGATCATTTTATCTTGTGGATTAATGGTCATGGCAATATCCATAAACTCTTTATCCAGAAACGGAACTCTGCCTTCAATTCCCCAGCTCATCAGGGATTTGTTTGCCCTTAAGCAGTCATAAAGATGTAGTTTTCCTAATTTTCTTACGGTCTCATCATGAAATTCTCTGGCATCAGGAGCTTTATGGAAATATAAATATCCTCCGAATAACTCATCAGCACCTTCTCCGGAAAGGACCATTTTGATTCCCATTGATTTGATCACCCTTGCCAGAAGATACATCGGGGTAGATGCTCGGACGGTAGTTACATCATAGGTTTCCAGATGATAAATGACATCGCGTATAGCATCCAGCCCTTCCTGAACGGTAAAGTTAACTTCATGGTGTACAGATCCTATATGTCTGGCTGCCTTTTGTGCTGCTGCCAGATCCGGTGATCCTGCAAGACCTACTGCGAAACTGTGAAGCCTTGGGTACCACGCTTCCTGTGTGTCTCCACTTTCAACTCTCTGTCTTGCAAATTTTGCAGTAATTGCTGAGATCACTGAAGAATCCAGCCCTCCTGAAAGTAAAACTCCATAAGGTACATCACTCATCAATTGTCTATGGACAGCATCTTCAAGGCCTTTTCTTAATGCTGAAATATCGGTTTCGCTATCTTTTACGTGATCAAAACTTTCCCATTGTCTGGTATACCATTGCTGAAGTTCACTACCATCTCTGCTGTACACAAGATGCCCGGGAAGAAATGTCTCAATTGTTCTGCAAACACCTTCCAGGGCTTTAAGCTCGGAGGCAACGTAATAGTTTCCGTGTTTGTCCCAACCCTGATAAAGCGGGCAGATTCCCATATGATCACGTGCGATCAGATAAACATCATTTTCGGTGTCGTATAATGCGAAAGCGAAAATTCCGTTCAGCTTTTCAACAAAGTTTTTTCCGTATTTTCTATAGAGTGCCAGAATAACTTCACAGTCAGACTGAGTCTGGAACTCATAATCTGTAAATTCTTTTTTTAATTCACTATGGTTATAGATTTCACCGTTTACGGCTAATACTACTTTTCCGTCTTTTGTAAATAAAGGCTGTTTTCCTGAGGTAGGGTCTACAATGGCTAGTCTTTCGTGAGAAAAGATTACTTTTTCATCCTGAAAAACACCACTCCAATCCGGTCCTCTATGACGGATTTTTTTTGACATTTCCAAAACCTGAGGTCTTATTATTTCAGTTTTCTGTTTGGCGTCAAATAAACATACAATTCCACACATATTCTTATTATTTATGAAACAAAAGTAGAACGGACATTTATAAATAACAATGAAAAATGTTTAAAATAGAATTTTATTAATTAAATAGTTGTTTTTGAAGAAAAATATCAACTATATGTATCAATTGTGATGATTTTGATTGATTTTTTTCGCCGCACTTATATTAGTGTTATTTCTATACAAAATAAAAATGACATATTTATTAATGTATGGTAATTTATTATACAAATATTAACCCTTACTTTGTGGCTCGAAATAATTTTTTTTCATCATTTGTGTTTTTACCTTCTTGCAATTCTCATGCAAGAAGGTTTTGTTTTTATTGGATCCCAAGCAGAGTTCCCGAAACATTCCATGAGCTGAAACTTGTTCCTTCTGTAGGACCTTGTGGAATCTTTACCTGGATGGTATGTTTTCCGGCTTTTAAATCTCCAAGAGGAATCAAATTGGGATTGGTAACCGTTCCAGGGCACCAGTTTGACCTGCTGAGATCTGACGATGAAAGTCCGTCCTGAAAGTTCCCTGAAGCAGGGTTGTATAATCGGTAGGAGCCGCAGTCTGTTCTCCATGGTAAAAATGAAAATACAGATTGCCCATCTATAAAAATAGAATTCATTTTGGGAACGAATTCATCTCCGTTTTCCCAGCCTCCATGTCCCGTAGTGGTATATCTTAGCTGAGCATTTTTCAGATCTTTCTTTAAAGTGAAGTCCATGAAAAGGCCCTTTTGCTGATTGAACATTGTAGAGTAGTCCTGCCCGGCCATTTCCATAATATTCAAAG
This sequence comes from Chryseobacterium sp. 14P4.3.2, assembly GCF_057799275.1. Lineage (NCBI taxonomy): Bacteria > Pseudomonadati > Bacteroidota > Flavobacteriia > Flavobacteriales > Weeksellaceae > Chryseobacterium > Chryseobacterium sp. 14P4.3.2. The sequence continues at coordinate 103,263 of NZ_JBYOKO010000012.1, read as the reverse complement.
TATTGAATAAGGGGATAGCCACATTGTTTTTATAAACATTCTGGTCGCTTTTATGAATCGTAACTTCAAGGCTGACTCTATGACCTCCTTTATCATAGTTTCCGATAAATGTACCCACCCAAAGTTCTTTTCCGGATAAAGAGGGTTTTAATTCTGTGATGTCCTGCCGGTAAGGACTGATGGTCTGCCAGTTTTTTCCCTTAAGCTGAATATGGTTGAACTGCTGGATTCCAAATGCGGTAAAGAACCGCATCATTTCCGTGGCAGGGGTATAATTTTCTGTGGCAATTACTCCAAAGTATTGTTTCCCGTTTCCATTTTCGAAGACCGGAAGTGTTTTTGCTCCTTTTTCAAGTCCGTCAAAAAATGACTGTTCTTTATCCTGAGGAATGAAAAATACAGTTCCTGTTCTGTCATAAGCATCTCCATTGGATTGCTGTTTCAGTTCTACAAAAATATTTTCCTCTTCTGTGATAGTAGGGAATTTTACTTTTTTAAGAATAATAGTTCCGTTAGCATATCTTTTTATCTGATCATCGGATTTGGAAGCATCAGAGAAATTGATCGTTTCATTTTCAAAAATGCTTAGTGTTGTGAATCTGCTTTTCCATAAAAGATCTTTGTATCCCAGCTGATAAGTAGTCTGGATGGTGCCTTTTATAATATTTTCTATTCCGGTGTTTTTAATCTTTTTTATTGAGCTGGCGGTAATTAAAGAGTTTTTATTTCTCTCCACCTCCAGAACAAGTCCTAAATTCTGCCCAAGGACTGATGGCCCGCCCTGCAGTTTCAGATCATTCGTATACCAGATTTCAATGGTGTTGGAATTTACCTTGGTAATTGCCTTTTTACAGGTATATCCTAAAATTTTCTTTGTTTCATTGGTAAGCTCAAAATTCTGCTTTCCTACAGATTCTTTATCTGCGGCAGAAATAATAGATCCGGGTTTTAAAAAAGCGTAAGAAACAATAGTGTTTCCGGGTTTCTCCACTTTGGTGATTTCAAAAGGGTAACTGCTTTTTTGCTCTTTAATGATAGTGCTTAAAATGTAATTTTCTTTTTCGTCAGCCCAAACTATTGTGGAAGGCTGATCTGATAGTAGCTTCCCGTTATACGAGCTGCTATATTGAATTTCATAGGTCTGTGCAGAAAACAGACAGAATAAGAAAACAGCCAGAAAATTGAAGACAGTTCTTGTATGCATATAAATGAGTTTACTGCAAAGTTATCTTAACTTTTCACAGCATCAAAACAGGTTAATCTATATAATAAGTAGACAACCTAATTGAATTGTTACAAAAAATGTTACAAAAACTTTTTTCCGGATGTATTCATAAAAAAGACTACTCTAAAAATAGAGCAGTCTTTGTATGTTATATTGTATTAAGATTAAGAAACTCTCTCAATCAAAGCCATATAGAATCCGTCATACCCTTCACTTGGCATTACTTTCTGATCCTTGATCATTCTGAATCCAGGATTGTTTTTGATGAATTCTTCTACCTGCAGATTATTTTCAGAAGGAAGAATAGAGCAGGTAGCATATACCATTTGTCCTCCTTTTTTCAACATTTTAGAATAATCCTGAAGAATCTGTTGCTGCTCTTTTTTAATTCTGTCGATAAAAGCCTGATCAATTTTCCATTTACTATCAGGATTTCTTTTTAAAACTCCCAGACCAGAACATGGCGCATCAATCAATAGTCTGTCAGCTTTTTCATGAAGACGTTTGATTACTTTATTATCAGAAATCATACGGGTTTCAATATTGTGAGCTCCGGCTCTTTTAGCACGGCGTTTCAGCTCTGCCAATTTCCACTCGAAAATATCCAGTGCGATGATCTGTCCTTTGTTTTGCATTAATGCTGCAAGGTGGAGTGTTTTTCCACCCGCTCCTGCACATGCGTCTACTACTCTCTGGCCTTCTTTTACATCCAGGAAGTATCCGATTTTTTGTGATGAAGCATCCTGTACTTCAAATAATCCCTCTTTAAAGGCTGTTGTTAAGAAAACGTTCTTTTTTTCTTCCAACTGAACAGCATCAGGATAATTTTTAATTGAGAAGGCTGTTACTCCTTCATCTGAAAGGTCAGAGATCAGTTCTCTTGTTGTGGTTTTTAAAGAATTTGCTCTTAAAACTGTAGGAGCCTGCTCGTTTAAGGCAAGCATTTCTCTTTCCCAGCTGGCACCTAGTTCTTTTTCCAGTGTTTCAGCTAGCCATTCAGGTATAGAATGCTCGATAGCTTTGGTAGGCACTGTATTTTTTTTAAGTTTAGTAAGAATGTCCGCAATTTTGATTCCGTCAAATTCTTCAAACTTTTTATAATTGGTTTTGCTCCAAAGAAGGTAAGCAATGATAAGTTTATAGATGTTGTTAGGTTTTACCCCTTCTCCCATATAATACTCAATACGTTTCTTCCAACGGATAATATTGTAGAAAATTTCAGAAACAACAGCTCTGTCCTGGCTTCCCCATTTTCTATTAGCTTTTAAAAGTCTTTCAATTACTTTATCCGCATATTTATTTTTTTCGAAAAAGGTTTCCTGTAAAGCATCGTGAATTCCGATCGCTAAGTTTCTGTGAATAAGTTCCATAAATTTGCTTCGCTGTTTTGAATCTGCAAAAATACGAATTAAAGTTGAGAGTTTGGGATTTGGAGTAGGAGAGTTTGATAATAGGAGGATTAGAAGGGGAAATTGAACGTGGAAAATTGAGCGTTTAAAGTTTAAAATTCAAAATAGAGATTGATTAGTCTGAATAATAAAAGCTGCTGATTTTGCCGTTTCAGTCTCTTGTTCCGTATTTTCATTTCCGGTTCTTCGCCTTGCTCTTGACTCTATCATGCAAAAAGCTCTACCTTTGTAAAAAATAAAAATATGAGTGATACAGTACTTTGTCCGAAATGCAGCTCTGAGTTTACTTACCCAAGCGATAATATGATGGTATGTTCTCAGTGTTTCTACGAATGGAATCCTGAAGAAGCAGTTTCTGAAGCAGCAAGCGAAGGAAAAATAGTAGATTCTAACGGAAATGAACTTCAGGATGGGGATTCTGTAGTGGTTGTTAAAGACCTTCCAGTAAAAGGAGCACCAAAACCGGTAAAAGCAGGTACTAAAGTGAAAAATATCCGTTTAAGACCCGGAAGTGACCATAATATAGACTGTAAAATTGACGGTTTTGGAGCAATGGCTTTAAAATCGGAATTTGTAAAAAAGGCATAATATAACAGATCTTTAACTACAACATTTAGCCTTTAAAGGCTGACCGATTGTTAAAGATTGTTTGACATAAATGCATAAGAAAAGGAAAAAATTGGACAGTGTAATCTTTCAAAAGACTTAATTGCAAAACTGCTAATGTCCGTCCGGAAGGCAGAAAGAGAATTAACCAAAAATTTCCTTATGCTGTAGAAGTACAAATGTAAGAAAAAGTTTGATAACAATTTCTTATGTTTGTATTTTTTTTATGGATAAGTATAAGTAAATCTATAGGTTATGTTTTTCTTTAAGGCAGGAAAAGGCGAGGGATGCTGAAGAAATTAAGCTGTAAAGTTGTCAAAAATAAATGATAAATTTACTTTTTACTCTACATATTATCTGTTATATGATCATCATCAATGCTGCACTAAAATTATACAGATTATGAGTTCTGAACAAAGGAGATTTTAATAGTTCCTTCCAGCTTGTTATCAGTATAAATAACAAGTTCTTTTCCCTTCGCAATAAGTTTATTCCAATAATAATTTCCTCCGAATCTACTTTCCAGAACTTCTGCTTCAATTCCGGTTTCCGTTATTTTTATTTCTTTAGGATAATAGGAAAACTTAGAAAGCTGAAAATCCGCTGCTTCAGATTCATTGAAAATATTCACTTCTCCGAATAATTTGGCAACGTATGAGTTGTAAGGTTTTCGGTAGGTTTCTTCCGGGCTGTCATTCTGTATCAATCTTCCGTTTTGAAGAATAACAATCTGATCCAGCCATGGCATGATATCCTGAATTTCATGTGTGGATATAATCAGAGAGATCTGATGCTCCTTTACATATCGGAAAAGTCGTTCTCTAAGTTCAATTTTTCTCGGGAAATCCAGATTACTGAAAGGTTCATCCAGAATAAGCAGTTTCGGTAATACAGAAAGCGCTCTTGCGATGGCTACTCTTTGTTGTTGTCCACCACTTAAATACTTGGGAAGTACGTGGGCAAATTCCTGAAGTCCTACCACTTCAAGAAGTTCCATTACGGTTTCTCTTTTTTGCTTTAGATTGATATTTGAAATAAATTTCCCTACATTTTCCGCAACGGTAGCATACGGCATAAGATCAAAATTCTGTGCTACAAATTTCATCTCTGCTTCTCCGGGAACAAGATTTCCTTTAGGCCCCAAAAGTTTTCTTCCGTTAAAAATAATCTCTCCGCTCTCCCAGTCAAGAAGACCATAGACGAGACTCAGCAGGGTAGATTTTCCGCATCCGCTTTCTCCTGCCAGGGCAATGATTTTGTTTTCCTCAAATCTTAGATTAAGGTTCTGAAACAGGGGTTTATCTTGATTGTGAGAGAAAAATAAATTGTTTATTTCTAGTAGCATATTACAAATGTAAGGTTTTTATGAAAACACAATTTTTTTTATTATATTAGCGGAAGTAATAAAAATAAATCAAAAATGAGAAAAAAGCTGTTTTCATTAGCAATTCCTGCTTTATTTGTTGCTGCCGTAATGGTTTCTTGTAAAAAAGATAAACCGCTTAGCAGTGAAAGTAACGAGGTAGTGACTACCAAAGATGGTAGCCAGTACAGTTTGGATACGCTAAACAGTAAGGTTGAATGGAAAGGATATAAAGTATTTAAATCTGAAAATACGAGCCACTTTGGAACAATCAGATTCGAAAGCGGAGATGTGACCGTGAAAGACGGAAAACTGGAAAGCGGAAAATTTGTTGCTGATATGAACTCCTTAACTTCTGTAGATTTGAAAGACAGTCCGGAAGATATGGGGAAACTAAATGGACACCTTAAAAGTGGTGACTTCTTTGAAGTTGAAAAATTCCCGACAGCTTCTTATGAAATTACAAAAGTTACCCCAGCCACAGAAGGAGATTATAATACTATTTTAGATGGGAATTTAACGATTAAAGGAATTACAAAACCAGTTCAGTTTAAGGCTAATGTATCTGTGAAAGAAGGAGAAGTAAGTGTAGCTACTGAGCCAAAGGATATTAAAAGAGAAGAGTTTGGAGTGAAATTCCAGGCTCCTGCTGAAAACGGGGTCATTAAAGATGAGGTAACTCTTCAGATCAACGTTAAAGCTTTAGAGAAGAAATAATTTTTTTATTTAAGTGAAATAAGTGATTGAAGTCTGCCTCCCGAAAAAGAGGCAGATTTTTTTATGACTCAATTAATTATTAAACTTAAAAGTCGTATTTTTGCAAAACATTTTGAAAGGGTAAAATAATGATAGAAAAGATAGAAGAACTACTGATCGAAGTAAACGGCTTCAATGCTAGCTCTAAGGAAGATATCGAAAACTTCCGAATCAAGTACAACGGTAAAAAAGGGGTTCTGAATGATTTTTTTGAAAAATTTAAAGAAGTTCCTAACGACCAGAAGAAAGAATTCGGACAGAAGATCAATACTTTGAAGCAAGCAGTTGCTGTAAAATTAGAAGATTTGAAAAATACTTCTGCATCTTCTGTTGTCTTAGAAAAAGAAGATCTTACGAGACCTGCTTTTCCATTGGAATTAGGCTCAAGACATCCAATCAACCTGGTTAAAAACAGAATTATTGAAATCTTTAAATCAATTGGCTTTGCAGTAGCAGATGGCCCTGAGATTGAAGATGACTGGCATAACTTTACTGCGCTGAACCTTCCGGAATACCACCCGGCAAGAGATATGCAGGATACGTTCTTTATTGAGCAGAATCCGGATATTCTTTTGAGAACGCATACATCTTCTGTACAAACTCGTTTTATGGAAGAAAATCAGCCGCCAATCAGGATTTTATCTCCGGGAAGAGTTTTCAGAAATGAAGCAATCTCTTCACGTTCTCACTGTATTTTCCATCAGATTGAAGGATTATATATTGATGAGAACGTAAGTTTTGCAGATCTTAAGCAGACCATTCAGTTCTTTACAACAGAGCTCTTCGGAAAGTCTAAAATCAGAATGAGACCATCATTCTTCCCATTTACAGAGCCAAGTGCTGAAATTGATGTGTATTGGGGACTGAACTCAGAAACAGACTATAGAATCACGAAAGGAACAGGCTGGCTTGAAATTATGGGCTGTGGAATGGTAGATCCTGCCGTACTGAAAAACGTGAATATAGATGCTGAAAAATATTCGGGATATGCATTCGGAATGGGAATTGAAAGAATTACAATGCTTCTTTACCAGATGAGTGACATCAGAATGTTCTTTGAAAATGATATCAGAACACTGGAACAGTTCAAAACATTATAAAAAATAAACCTCCGGAGCTCCGGAGGTTTTTGTTTTTAATTACTGACCTAAGAAACAAAACGTAACTAAAAACGGATTTTTATTGAAAAATTTACACGTGTCTGTTTCTTATGTCCATACTTCTTCAGGTATGCCAGAGGCATTCTAATGAGGTATTGACATACTGCAGTCTCCTCAACTGCTTCTCTATAATAAAGACAAGTAGTGCGTTGATTTTATTACATCCAAAATAAAAAATGTCTGCAAAAAACTTTACAGACATTTTTGATTTTTTTTTAATCTATACACTTACTTGGTAAACTTTAAAGGATATTTTACGTTTTTATAATCATCAATACTTGCTTTTAACGAACCGACAGCCAGTTCAGCCTTTAGCAGCATCGGAAGGTGATTGGCATCGTTGGACACCCACATGGTAACTCCTTCTTTTTCTTTAAATACTCTTCCGCTTTTTACTGAAGGGATAATTTTCAGGCAGTTGATGGTACCGAACTTAGTTTTTAAGTTTTCTGTTCCTACCACTTTTAGCTGAAAAGGAAACATTTCATCGTCTATCCATACATTCATATTGATAATGGTTCCTGTTTTTAGTTCATCCGGGCTCTTGCTCCTTAAATAGTAAAAGCATGAAAGCATATCCTGCACCCCTTTTACAGATTTTAAGACCTTAGAACCATTGGCCGGTGTTTTTTTATCTGTTAAAATCAAAGTATTGTTATCGTGATTGAAAACGGTTTCAAGGTGCTGGCGGTAACTTCCTTCCCGTACATCTCTTACATAAAAACTTGGCAACCCCGTTTCTGTATTGATGAAACTTTCATAGAGGTCTTCTACTTTGAAGAATGCTTTTACAGCCCCCGTAGTCTGCCCTGTACCTTTTACATAGAGATGGGGAACTCCTTTATAATTGGTCTTTTGAGTCGTCAGATTGGCTGTTCCGGCATTTAGAAAGCCATAATGGATTCTCAGGGTGATGGATTCTCCATCTGCGATGTTATCAATCTGGGCTGAGCCGAAAAAGAATATTAATAGGGCAAAGAGGTTTAAAAATTTCTTCATAACAAGACATTTACAAAAACATTGCCAAATTTAAAATCTTAATTGATAGATATTTGACAAATCTCAGGTTTTTATTTAGAATCAATTAAATATGCGTAGCATTAAAATTAGTAAATTTGCAGTTACATGTATAATTAAATTATCTAAATTATGATAACCACTGATATATTGATCATAGGTGCAGGTCCTACAGGACTTTTTGCAGTTTTTGAAGCAGGACTTTTAAAAATGAAGTGCCATATTATTGATGCGCTTCCACAACCGGGAGGTCAATTGGCTGAACTTTATCCTAAAAAACCTATTTTTGATATTCCAGGGTATCCTTCAGTGAACGCTGGAGAATTGGTGGATAATTTAATGGAGCAGATCAAACAGTTCCAGCCTGGGTTTACTTTAGGAGAAACTGCTGTTTCTTATACAAAGGTTGATGATGAGTGGTTTGAAGTGATCACAAACAAAGGTACCGTTCACAGATGTAAAGCTATTGCCATTGCCGGAGGATTGGGAACTTTTGAACCGAGAAAGCCTACTTTCGAAAATGTAGCTGATTATGAAGAAAAAGGTCTTGAATATTTCGTTAAAGAACCTGAACATTTCAGAAACAAAAGAGTAGTGATCGCCGGAGGTGGAGATTCTGCATTGGACTGGAGTGTTTTCCTTTCTAATGTTGCAAGTGAAGTGACATTGATCCACAGAAGAAATGAGTTCAGAGGAGCTTTGGATTCTGTAGAGAAAGTTCAGGATCTTAAAAACCAGGGAAAAATCAAATTAATTACTCCTGCTGAAGTTACAGGTATTAAAGGTGACGGAAAAGTAGAAGCAATTACAGTACAAAAAGACGGTGAAGAGGCATACGACATTGAAACAGATTACTTTATTCCTTTATTCGGACTGACTCCAAAGCTGGGTGAGATCGGAAACTGGGGATTAAACATCGAGAAAAATGCAATCGTTGTAAACAATGCTCTCGATTATCAGACAAATATTGATGGTATTTATGCTATCGGAGATATTAATACATATCCTGGAAAACTTAAATTAATTCTTTGTGGTTTCCACGAAGCTACTTTAATGTGTCAGAGTGTTTACAACAGACTAAACCCGGGTAAAAAATTCGTATTAAAATATACAACAGTAAGCGGGGTAGACGGATTTGACGGAAGCCGTAAAGAAGCAGAGAAGGCTGTTGTGAAAAAAATTGACTAATTTTGCAGAATTATGTCAGATATTAATATTAAAATCACCGATAGAGAAGGTGTAACCCACGATGTTGTAGCTCCAACGGATATGTCCATGAACTTAATGGAGATTATTCGTGCTTATGAATTGGCAGAAGAAGGTACTATTGGTGTATGTGGAGGAATGGCGATGTGCGCTTCATGCCAGGTTTATGTAGTGAATGATCCTGGTCTGGAACCTATGGGAGATGAAGAGGATGCCATGCTTGCTGAAGCTTTCCACGTGAAAGATAACAGCAGATTGGGCTGCCAGTTGCATATTGCAGATCAAATGGAGGGCCTTGAAGTGGCAATTGCTCCTTATCCTTAGAAAATATTTTTTAATCTTAATAAAAGCCCGTCTGGATTTTCCGGACGGGCTTTGTTTTTGCGGATTATTTATTGACAGGCTGAAACTTAGGATGTCCTATCTGCCACAATGCAAAGGCAAAAATATCAGAATATTCTTTGAATACTACATCCAGATCATTTGTAAAATGACCGTTTTCGTAGTTAACATATAATAAAACGGGCTTTCCGGAGGCGGTACTGTTTTGTAATGCAGCAGCCAGTTTCGCAGGTTCCCACGGCGTAATTCTGGAGTCATTCATTCCGGTACGTACAATGACAGCCGGATATTTTACTCCTTTTTTTATTTTGCTTTGAGCATCCATTTCAATGAGATACTTAATATCTTCAGGATCTTTTAGGCTTCCGACTTCAGGAATCTGGTTAGCACCATTGGCTGAATTCTGTGAGCGGAGGACATTTGTCATTCCTACTTCAGCAATAGCTACGGCATATAAATCCGGTCTCTCAGTGATAGCTCTTCCAATAAGAACCCCTCCCATACTAGCTCCGTTTCCAATGAGTTTTGAAGGAGAAGTATATTTTTGATTAATGAGATATTCTGAACAGGCGATAAAATCTTTCCATGTATTAGGTTTATTGACCTTCATTCCTGCCGTATGCCAGTTCTCACCTTTTTCGCCTCCTCCTCTTACATGTGCAATTGCAAGTACAACTCCCTGTTCCAGCAATGCAACCAGCCTGTTGGAAAAGCGGGGGGTAGAAGAAATTCCATAGCCACCGTATCCGGTGATATAAGCAGGATTATTACCATCCATTTTTATATTTTTAGGATAAATGATAGAAAGTGGAACCATTGTTCCATCATGGCTTTTCACTTCTATTTCTTTTACTTCATACAATTTGTTATAATCTGGGTAATGGCTGCTGCCATTGAAATATTTGCTTTTTACAACTTTCTCATTTTGAGGATTATATTCGTATGCTGTAGCTGGAGTAAGCCAATTGCTGTTATAGCATTGCAGATTGTCATTTTCCCTTGAATTGAGCGGATTCGAATTATTTACTCCATCAGGCAGCGGAACTTTTTTTACCGTTGATGTTTTAAGATCAATCTGATATTTATCCTGGGTAATACCATTGCTCAATGAATAGTATAAATAATTTTTAGAGTTGTTCATAGACCTGATTACATCATTGCTTTCAGGAATAATAATTTTTGCGTGATCAAAATCAGGATTAGATAAACTTGTTACCCCTATTTTGTAATTTGGTGCCTTTTTGTGGCTGAGAAAATAAAGCTGATCTCCATTGATAAATGTTTGAGTGATCTCGTCAGAAGCTTTTACAATTTGTTTCCATGGGGTCTTTTTATCTTTTATTGAAGAATAAGGTGCATAGAATTGCGGATTTTCAGATTTTGTAGAACCAATGTCCAACACTATATATTGATAATCTTCAGAAAAATAAACCATCGGAAATTGCTCTGTCAATATATTGAGCTCAGGATATTCTTCCTTTGAGGCTAATATAATATCTTTATCAGGATGAGTACCAATCTGATGTAACATAGCTTTCATCTCTTTCAGCAGCATGTTACTATTTGGATCTCCGGTACTCATTTTGGTATAAATGATAGACTTGTCATCAGGAGTAAACTCAAAGTTGAATTCACTCCAGATAGGGCTAAGAACATCATCCAGTATTTTATTTGTTTTTAAGTCTAAAATTCTGAGCTCACAAATTTCACCACCCGACTTGGATAGCAATATTGCTATTTTATTTCCTTTAGAATCTATTGAGAAATTAGTGATCTGTGAATCTTTTTTATATGTTTCCGGATCAAAAATCAAGGTTTCTTTTCCTGTAGAAATATTTCTTTGATAGAGCTTGGAAAGTTTTTCATTTTTTTGAGTCTTTACATAGAAATAAATATTTCCTCTCTGTCTTGCATAGCTGTAAGAATCACCACCCATTTCCTGAATCTGTTTCATGCTGTTATAGAGCACATCACGATTGGAAATTTTATCAATAATAGTATGGCTGTAATCTGACTGAGCTTTGAACCAATTTTTTACTTCGGGACTTTTCAGGTCTTCCAGCCATTGGTAGTTATCAGTTATTTTTGTTCCAAAATAATCATCAGTTACTGGTTTTTCCGGAGTTTTAGGATAATTATATTGAGCAAAAGCGAGCTGGCTTACAAGTAAACTGCCTGATAAAAAGGTACTTTTTATCTTTATTATTTCTTTAAATGGTGATAACTTCATAACAGCAAATTTAATAAACTTAGGTTATCAAAAAGATAAGCTTTAAAAATAAATTGAGCACTTCTTTCTATTATTAAAGTTTATCTTTAGAAATCACCTTCCAAACTGTAGGTGCCTCATAATTATTCATTTTTTCCAACAAATCATCAATGCTTTCACTGATCAGCAACATGTCTTTATTGACTTGTTTTAAAAATCCCTTATCTACCATGGTTTGAATCAGTTTGATCAGATCATCATAGAATCCGTCAATATTCAATATCCCGATTGGTTTTTTGTGAAGACCAAGCTGTGCCCAGGTGATCATTTCAAAGAACTCCTCCAAGGTTCCGTAGCCACCGGGAAGAACGATTACGCCATCACAAAGGTCGTTCATTTTTGTCTTCCTTTCGTGCATGGTTTCTACAATGATAAGCTCAGTAAGGTTTTTATGAGCAATTTCTTTAGACTGCAGAAAGTGGGGAAGAACTCCAATTACCTTTCCATTTTCACTTAAGACTCCATTAGCTACTGTCCCCATCAGACCGGTTTCTGAACCACCATAAATAAGTTGGATATTTTGTTTTGCCAGGGTTTGTCCAAGCAAAAAAGTCTGTTCTTCATAGATTTTATCAGACCCGAAACTTGAGCCACAAAATACTGTTATACTTTTCATTATTTTAAATTAAGGTTTAAAAAATTAAAAATATCCAAAATCAAAAGACTTTGGATATTCATATATAGTAATTTTAATTTCCTATTTCTGCGGAATGTTCGCTAAAATATCCTTTAAGAAACTCCAGAATTTCTGAGCTGAAGGGATATTGGCTTTCTCTTCAGGAGAGTGTGCTCCTCTGATGGTTGGGCCGAAGCTTACCATTTCCATTTCAGGATAGTTGGCTCCGATGATACCGCATTCAAGACCTGCGTGGCACGCTACTACATGAGGTTTCTCATTGAATTTTTCTGTGTAGATCTTTTCCATAACCTTTACAATTTCAGAACCTGGTTTTGGTTTCCATCCCGGATAAGAACCGCTGAATTCAACATTCATCCCTGCTAATTCTGCTACAGATTTTAACTGTTCTGCTGTAGAATATTTAGATGAATCTACTGATGATCTTGTAAGGTTTAATATTTTAAGCCCACCTTCTTTCAACTCAACTCTTGCAACATTATTGGAAGCTTCTACAAGATCAGCCACATCCGGGCTCATTCTGTAAACTCCGTTATGAAGAGCTTTCAGTGTAAGAATGATTTTCTTTGAATCAGCTTCAGAAACTGCTTTGTCAGATGAAGTAGAGCTTTCGATATTGATTTGAATTCCCGGTTCCACAGAAGCGAATTCTTCTAAAATTTCTTTTTTAAGAGCAGTTGCTTCTGCAATGAATTCATGAGCATTTCTTACAGAGACCACTGCAGCAGCTTCTCTGGGAATTGCATTTCTCAATCCGCCGCCGTCGATAGAAATCAATTCAATATTTTGTTGATCAAGACCTTTGTAAAGAAGTCTTCCCAAAATGATGTTTGAGTTTCCAAAACCTTTATGGATATCCATTCCGGAGTGACCTCCCTGAAGACCTTTTACTTCAATTCTCACCACTTGCCCCTTTGAAGATTCAGTGGTATAACTTTGAGTGATAGTAACGTCTACTCCTCCTGCACAACCGATATCAATTTCGTCATCTTCTTCAGTATCAAGGTTCAATAGTATTTGTCCGGTTAGCTGCCTTGGTTTTAAACCGATAGCTCCTGTCATTCCCGTTTCTTCATCAATTGTGAATAACGCTTCAAGAGCAGGGTGTGGAATATCTGAACTTTCAAGAATGGACATGATAGTAGCCACTCCCAAACCGTTGTCGGCTCCCAAAGTAGTTCCTTTTGCTTTTACCCAGTCTCCATCAATTTCCATTTTGATTCCTTCTGTTTCAAAATCAAAATTGACATCATTGTTTTTCTGGCAAACCATATCTAAGTGTGACTGAAGCACAATAGATTTACGGTTTTCCATTCCTGTGGTAGCAGGTTTTTTAATAATTACATTTCCTACTTCATCTACAGTAGTTTCAAGTCCTAAATCCTCACCAAATCCTTTGATGAAAGCAATTACTTTTTCCTCTTTTTTTGATGGTCTTGGAACTGCATTTAATTTGGAGAAGTTTTTCCAGATTATTTGCGGTTCTATGTTAGATAATTCCATTGAATTTTATTTTTCTCAAATTTACGAAATAAAAATGCTTCCGTAGAATACAGAAGCATTTTTTGTAGGTATAAAAAGATAAAGGAAGGTAATCAGTAATTTTTAACATCCACATTCTCCATAGATTGGAGTTGTGAAAATAGTACCATCCGTTTTTTCGATGGTAAGAGTCCCTTCAAAAAGCAGGGCTTCTTCGCCTTTTATTTTTTTACCTTTTACAGAAATCTTGTAATCTCCATTTTCTATTTCTTTGGTAAGTACTTCATCTACTTCCATATCACTTGAAGAGATAAGATTCAGAGCCAGTCTCTTACCGTCGAGCATCATGTAAGCTGTTTTTCCAGCATCATCTGCATAGATGTATCTCTCGTTTTCGAAATCGGCTTTGCTGATCGCAAAATAACATGAGCATTCCTTAATTTCTTTTGGGAACGGAATAGTTCCTACTAAAATATTTCCTGAAGCATGTCCCGCTGCCACAGAATCTTTAGCGGTATTCAAAGAATCAATAGAGGCAGAACCTGAAGTAGTTTCTTTCTCCTTTTTGCAGGCTACCAATAAAAATGCTGAAAATAAAATGATTAGGTATTTCATTGTATAGTGGTTTTATTTATTTTTTAACCTCTTGCCCTTTCCAGTAATGTCATCATTAATAAAGAAAGGATCACCAGACTTTCCTCTTCATCATCAATGTCAATCACTCTGTCCAGCTGGAATCTTCTCCCGAAGAATGAAGGCATTTTTTTTAATTTGAAATAAGTCTTTCCGTCAATTCCTGTTACGGTGTAAGAAGGATTAAGGAAATAGCCCGTAAACATTCCAATGATAGGAATTTCGCCAACAAAACTGTCCCAGAATCGTACCCAGGCATTGTCTTCCTGAATTTTAAACTTAGGCTGATCATTGGAATCCATTACATCATAGCTTGCTTTCCATATAGAACGCATCCCTTTTCTGGCTAATCTTCCAAAGTTTTTATTGCCGATAATATCATTTAAAGAATATGATGCATTGAAATCTATCCATTGGTTTGCTCTGATTCTGAAAAGCTCCTTTGATTTACTTTCATCATTGAAAACAATAACATCTTCTTTCAATTTGAACATTTTCTGGCGAACGTAGGCTACATAATTTCCGTTTTTGTCTGTAATGTTGAAGTCACTTGCTAATGTAGTGATTTTGAATTTGAAATCCAGAGGATAATTAAGGTTGTTAAGTGCCATTTAGTTTATTTTTTTCATATTTAATTTAAGCGGCAAAGATAAATGTTTTTTTTATAGCGAAAGACCGGTTTTATACGGTAATACATTATTGTCCTAAAATGAGTCTTTATAAGAGAGGTTGAAAATTGAAAGAGGAAGTTGAAAATTTAAGGGAGAAATATACATCAGTAAATCAATGTTTTTACTGTTGATCACTTAGCATTATTATTTAAATCCACATTTCTCATATTACCATTCGCAATTCGCAATTCGCAATTCTCCATTTTTCACTTTCAACTTTCAATTTTCCATTCCCAAACTGTTTCCTCAACTATAATTCTTATTTTTGTACTTATGGATTACCCAAGTAAAGTATTGGCAAAGGCGGTGGATGAAATTTCGGGACTGCCCGGGATTGGGAGAAAAACAGCTTTGAGGCTGGCGTTACATTTATTGAAACAGCCTAACTCCAGAGCGGTAAGTCTTGGAAATTCCCTGATTAACCTTGTCAATGAAATAAAATACTGTAAAGAATGTCATAATTTTTCTGATTTTGATATTTGTGAAATATGCGGCAATGAAAAGAGAAATGGTGAACTGATCTGTATCGTAGAAGATGTGAGAGACGTCATTGCTATAGAGAACACAGGAAAGTATACCGGAAGATATCTTATTCTGGGTGGCAAAATCTCTCCAATGGAAGGGGTAGGACCTGGCCAGCTGAATATTCCAAGTATTGAAAGGAAGCTAAATGAGGGGCATGTGAAGGAATTTATTTTTGCTTTAAGTGCTACTATGGAAGGAGATACAACAGCATACTATATTTACAAAAAATTTAAAAGTTTTAATGTGAATTTTTCGAGTATTGCAAGAGGGATTTCAGTAGGGGATGAATTGGAGTATGCTGATGAAATTTCTTTAGGAAGATCTATTATCAACAGATTGCCGTACAACGAAAAAGATTAATATGAAGCTGTCCATTATTATTGTTAATTATAATGTTACCCAACTGCTCAGAAATTGTCTTTTATCTATTCAGAAATATATAAAAGATATAGACTATGAAGTGGTTGTCATTGATAATGCTTCTACCGACAGCTCGTGGGGAGATCTTATCCCGGAGTTTCCTAAAGTGCGTTTTATATCTTCCAAAATAAACGGTGGTTTTTCAAGGGCAAATAATCACGCTATACAGACTGCAGCCGGAGAATATCTGCTTCTTTTAAACCCTGATACCGAACTGGAAGGGTACTATATGGAGGAGCTTCTGGATTTTGCTGACTCTGAACCTGATTTCGGGTGTATGGGAGTGAGGATGCACGATGCAAAAGGAAATTTTCTGCCTGAAAGCAAACGGTCAGTACCTGATATGTTCAATTCATTTGAAAAACTGTTTACCAATTTTAAAAAGAATAATTCTAAGTCGTATTATAGAAATGATTTAGAAGAAGATGTTGTAACAGAGGTGGATGTGATTACAGGTGCATTTCTATTGGCCAGAAAAGAGGTTTACGAAAAAATAGGCGGTCTGGATGAAGCCTACTTTATGTATGGGGAAGATATTGATCTTTGCTACACTTTTCTGAGAAATGGTTATAAGAACTTTTATTACGGTAAGGTTTCCATTCTTCATCATAAAGGAGAAAGTACGGTGAGGGATGAAGTGTATCTGGAGAGGTTTTATGGAGCTATGCAGATCTTTATTGATAAATATTATAAAGAAACAAAGCCCATGCAGTATTCATTTTTGAAAGCAGGATTAAAACTCCGCCATCAGATTGAAAAGATAAGATTAAAATAAAAAAGCAACTCAATTTGAGTTGCTTTTGTTTTATATAAGATGGTATTCTTCTTATTTTGCCGGTGCTGCAGGAGCTGATACCGGAGTAGTTGTGGTTGTAGAAGAAGCTGGAGCAGACTGTTTTGCAGGAGCTTCTTTCTTCGCCGGTTGCTGAGCTGGGGCTACCTGTGAAGGTTTACCAGTGATTACAACGCTTATAAGAATAAGAACGATGATAGTTCCCCCTAGAGTCCATGTTGCTTTTTCCATGAAATCATTGGTTCTCTGTACTCCGAACTGTGCAGATGATGCACCTCCGAATGTACTGGAAAGGCCTCCTCCTTTTGGGTTTTGAGCCATAACAATAATCACCAATAAAACACTGGCAATCATAATAAGAACCATCAATAGTGTAAATATAGTATCCATTAATTCTGATATCTTTTTGAATGGGCAAATTTAATCTTTTTTTACTGAACGACAAAAAAAGATGCAGGTAAATATAGATTAAGTGCAAAAGTTTAAAGATCAGACAATGATTTTAAGCTAAAAACAAGGGTGTATGATAAAAAAATAAGCTTTTTATGGCTTCCGGAATTTTAAAATAATTTTAGCTTGCTGCCGGGAATGCGCTCCTAAATATGATTGAGGTATCTGAAATGATTCTAAAACGATCATAAATTGTATCGCAGATGAAATTTTTATCCCTGCCCAAAGCATTTTTCAACAAACGCTTGCTTAAT
Source organism: Chryseobacterium sp. 14P4.3.2 (assembly GCF_057799275.1). Lineage (NCBI taxonomy): Bacteria > Pseudomonadati > Bacteroidota > Flavobacteriia > Flavobacteriales > Weeksellaceae > Chryseobacterium > Chryseobacterium sp. 14P4.3.2. The sequence goes on along the minus strand of NZ_JBYOKO010000012.1, from coordinate 86,045 downwards.
TTATAAAATCAGGGGGGTAGAGAAGAATTTAATGGAAAAAAAATGCCAACTCAGAGTTGAGTCGGCATTTCTATAAAAAGAATTGTTTTTATTTAAAATCAGAATCTTTTGCCTGGTTAATCAGACAAGACTGTACTGCCAGATTGATTTCCATTCCACCCATATTCTGGATCATAGTGAACGGAAATTTCACCCCTGAAACCTCTTTGTAATCAGCGAAGCTGGTAGGAATAGATCCTCCTTCTCCAACTTTTACTTCTCCGGTTTTCAAGCCTGTTTTTACACTGTAGTAATAGGTTTGTTTCGGACCTTTCACTACATAAGAATCTTCATTGTTATATTTTTCAATACCTGCTAATTTCAGCTCTGTTGATTTTGCAAAAGTAAGCTCAGGGAAAAGTTCCGGCTCAGCCATTTCTGCTTTTTGCTTATCGTTCAGAGGAGTTTTATTTCCTTGCGTTACTGCATAACCGTCTTTACCATCAAAAACAATTTTCTGAATGCTATTACCCATCATTTTCATATCTAAAGCCATTTTTCCGCCTTTAGCCTGAGTCAGTTTCATGGTCATATCCATTCCCTGAATTTTGGTAGTGGCATCTCTGGTAATAGAGGTTACTTTTTGAACAGCTGCCAGCCCTCCGATAGCATTGATGTATTTATCTGCTACAGAACCGATACTTACACTGGCATCTGCTTTTTGAACAGAAGGTTTACCTACAGGATTTGCTTCTTTATCAAAGTATTTTACCGGATATCCTAATTTTTCAAGCCCTTCAGAAATGTCAGAAGCTTTTCCTGCAACGAAGATTCTGCTTTGATTGGGAAGGATTGTAGTTTTTACAGCATTGGAAACATCTGCAGAAGTTACCTTATCAATAGATTTCAGATAATTGGTATAAAAATCGGCAGGCAGATCCTGTATTTTTTGATTCAATGCAAATCTTGCAATAGTTTCAGGCTTCTCTAAAGACATGATGAAAGCGCCTTTCAGTTTGGCTTTAGCATTTGCCAGTTCTTCAGGTTTTACCGTAGAAATTGCATTAAGTTCATTGATTAATTCCTGAATGGCTTTATCAGTAACCTCATTTCTCACACTTGTATCTGCAGAGAACTCAGGAGAATATTTGCTGGCGCTCATTGTGGAATAAGCTCCATAGGTAAATCCGTTTTTTTCTCTCAGATTCATGAAAAGTCTGGCTTCACCTCCGCCACCAAGAATATAATTGGCAATGGTTGCAGGGAAGTAATTCGGATCTTTCATTTTAAGTGTATTCAGATTGCTTACTGATAATACAGACTGCACTGCTGAAGGAACATCTACGACATCAATCTCTGTTTTCGCTACATTAGATGCGGGCTCTAATGCTGCAAATTTTGTGTTTGACTTTTTCCAGTTTCCAAAAGCCTTTTCTATTAATGGTTTTACCTGATCGAATTTTACATCTCCAACAATTATTAAATAAGCATTGTCAGGAACATAATATTTATTGTAAATATTCTGAACATCTGCCAGTTGTATTTTGTTGATCGTTTCTATAGTTTCAAATTCTCCTCTCGATGTATTTTTACCATACATTAACGCATTTGATACTTTTGCAGCGATAGACGAGGCATTTTTCTCATCAGATTTTAAGCCCTCAATTGTTCTTTCTTTTGCATTTTGAATTTCTTCAGCAGAGAACTTAGGGTTCACAATCGCATCAGCCATAAGCCCCAATACTTCAGGGAAATATTTCGAAAGAGAATTGGAAGATGCTCCATTAGAACTAAAACTAAGATTAGCTCCTAAAAAGTCTATTTTTTTATTAAAATCATCCTTGCTCAGATGAGTGGTTCCATTATCAAGCTGGCTGGCCATGATCTCACTTACTCCGGCAATATTTCCTTCATAATAAGGAGGTCTGTCCATGGAAAGAGTGGTATTTACTCTTGGCAGTTTGTTGTTTTCAACAACCATTACAGTAAGGCCGTTGCTTAGCTGGAAAGTTTTTGGCTTGGCAATATTGATCGCAGGAGTAGCCCCTGGTTTCGGCATTGCATTAAGGTCAATTTTTTGGGCAGAGAGCATTCCTGCAAATAAAAATGCCGCTGCTATATAGGTGAATTGCTTTTTCATGGGTAAGATTATTTTTTCTCAGGAACGTAGTTAATAATGATTCTTTGGTTAGGATTCAGATACTTTTTAGCAGCATTCTGCAAATCCTGTCTTGTGATAGATCTGTAAATGTCGATTTCCTTATTGATAAGATTTGTATTTCCCATCAATACATGATTGGTTGCCAAAGAAGCCGCAATTCCCTGAATACTTGAGTTTTGGTTGACAAACTGATTTTCAAACTGGTTTTGAAGCTTTTGATAATCCTCTTCGGAAATAAGAGTAGTCTGAAGTTTTTTAATTTCAGCATCAATATCAGTCTGAAGGGTCTGCTTAGTAGTCTGTCCCATCGGAATGGCAAAGAAGGCGAAAATACTGTAATCTTCAAGCCCCTGATTGAATGCAGCTACCTGAAGTGCTTTTTTCTCCTGATCAACTAATTTTTTATAAAGTACAGATGATTTTCCGTTGCTTAAATAAGAAGAAAGCATATCCAGAACATAGGCATCTTTCTCTTTGTTCGCTGGTGTTCTGTATGCGAAGACATAGGCAGGAAGCTGAATGTTCGGGTCAGTTGCCGTTACTTCTTTTTCCTGAGTAATAGGAGCGTCTTTAGGAAAATCTTTCGGGTAAATAGTACCTTTCGGAATACCACCGTAATATTCTTCAATCCATTTTTTAGTCTGTTCAGTCTTAATATCTCCTGCTACCACCAAAGTTGCATTGTTTGGAACATAATATTTTTTATAAAATGCCTGGAATTCTTCAAGCTTTGCAGAATTAAGATCTTCCATAGAACCGATGGTTGGCCAGTTGTACGGGTGATTGGTAAACAGGTTTTTCTGGATAGTAGGGAAAAGATTTCCATAAGGCTGATTATCCATTCTCAATCTCTTTTCTTCTTTTACTACCTCTCTCTGAGTATCTACACCAATCTGGTTGATTTCTGCATGACGCATTCTTTCAGCTTCCATCCACAGTCCGAGTTGCTCGTTATTGGAAGGGAAAGTCTCATAGTAATACGTTCTGTCATTAGTAGTGTTAGCATTATTTTGTCCTCCGTTTGATGAAACGATCTTGAACCATTCTCCTCTTTTTATGTTTGGAGTACCTTCAAATAAGAGGTGTTCAAAAAAGTGTGCAAAGCCGGTTCTTCCCTTTACTTCATCCTTGGCACCTACATGGTACATTACCCCGGTGGTAACTACCGGAGCGGAGTTATCTTGATGAAGAATTACATGAAGACCATTGGGAAGGTCATACTCTTCAAATTTAATTTGCTGTGCATTTAGCATGAGTCCGAAGAAAGACACAGCAGCAGAAGAAAGAAGTCGCTTTTTCATAAAATTAGAAATTGTTTGATCAATTAGTAAGAAAAGTGAATTAAATGTTACAAATACTTTAAAATTTAGTAACCTCCAACTATGGACCCTCGACCAGAATACTACCTCTAATATCCAACTTCCTTAATCAAAATTTGATTTCTCCTCTGAATACATTAATTTTGTGTTTCCAAAATTTTTTTTGCAGTATGGACTATCTGAAAGGACTCAATGAATCACAATATGAAGCCGTTACCTCTTTACAAGGCCCTCTGATGGTACTTGCGGGTGCGGGTTCCGGAAAAACACGTGTGCTTACAATGCGTATTGCCCACCTTATCCATAACGGAATAGATCCTTTCAATATTCTGGCGCTTACCTTTACCAACAAAGCAGCACGGGAAATGAAAGACCGTATCGCAAAAGTAGTAGGAGAGAGCAATTCAAGAAGCCTTTGGATGGGAACATTTCACTCGGTTTTTGCAAGAATACTAAGAATTGAAGCCCATTATTTAGGATATCCTTCTAATTTTACCATCTACGATCAACAGGATGCTTTGAACGTGATCAAAAAAGTACTGAAGGATATGAATATCGATGCTGATCTTTATAAACCTAAAAAAGTTCAGGCGAGAATTTCAACCTATAAGAACAACCTGATTACAGTAAAAGCATATTTCAACAACCCTGAACTGATGGAAGCGGATGAAAAGGCAAATATGAAATTTATTGGCCAGATCTACCAGAGATATGTAGATGCATGTTTCAGAAACGGTTCCATGGATTTTGATGATCTTTTGTTAAAAACAAATGAATTATTAACCCGTTTTCCGGAAGTACTGGCAAAATATCAGGACAGATTCAGATACATCATGGTGGATGAGTACCAGGATACCAACCACTCACAATATCTGATTGTAAAGGCTCTGGCCTCTAAGTTTGAGAATCTTTGCGTGGTAGGTGATGATGCCCAGTCCATCTATTCCTTCCGTGGTGCAAATATCCATAATATCTTAAACTTTAAAAAAGACTATACTGACGCAAAAACAGTGTCTTTGGAACAGAACTACCGTTCTACTCAGAATATAGTAAATGCGGCCAATGTAGTTATCGCAAAAAATTTACAGCAGTTTAAGAAGAATGTATTCAGTGATAACGAAGAAGGGGATAAGATAAAGATTTACCGTTCACTTTCTGATGCTGATGAAGCCAACTTTGTAGCCGGAAATATCTGGGAACTTCGTAACCGTGATCAGAGAAAGTACAGTGATTTTGCTATTTTATACAGAACAAACTCTCAGACCAGAGCATTTGAAGATGCTTTGAGACGCAAAAATATTCCGTATAAAGTATATGGAGGACTTTCTTTCTACCAAAGAAAAGAAGTAAAAGACTTAATCGGTTATCTTCGTCTTCTGATCAATGAAAACGATTCTGAAGCGCTTATGAGAATTATCAATTATCCTACAAGGGGAATTGGAGAAACGACACAGAATAAGCTGATTGTTTTTGCAGATGCACACAATATTGCGGTATCAAAAGTTTTAGATAATCTTCCAATGTATGCTCCACAGCTGGGCTTAAACAATGGCGTTTTAAATAAACTGAACGACTTTTGGTCCATGATAAAAGCATTCCAGGTATTGCTTAAAACTGAAACGGCTTACAGTGTTGCAATGGAAGTAGCTAAACGAAGCGGTTTAATCAAATTCCTTAAAGATGATCAGACGCCCGAAGGAGTTTCCAGAGTAGAGAACGTTCAGGAATTGATGAACTCTATGCAGGGATTCATTGAAGAACAGATGCAGCTGGAGGATGGAGATGCAAGCCTTTCCAATTTCCTTGAGAATATTGCCCTTTCTGCAGATACTCAGGATAAGAATCTGGGAGATGATATGGTTTCATTGATGACTATTCACCTTTCAAAAGGATTGGAATTCCCGGTGGTACATCTGGTGGGACTTGAAGAAAATCTTTTCCCAAGTTTTATGAGTTCAGCAACCAGGGAAGATCTGGAAGAAGAAAGAAGACTTTTCTATGTTGCATTAACCAGAGCTGAAAAGCAGGTGTTCTTCTCATATGCTGTTTCCCGTTTCCAATGGGGGAAAATCACTGATGCAGAACCTTCAAGATTCTTAAGTGAAATTGATGATGAATATATTGAATTCCTTAATCCTGTACTGGAAAAGAGATTTATCAATAATGCCGGTGTAAAATCCAATATTTTTGATGAACACCCTTCTGAAATGAAAAGTTTCAAAAAGGTTGAGAAAAAAACAATTGAAAGAGGAGATAATTCAAAACCGGCGCCGGAACAAAGAAAGTTGAAACCGGTAAGCACTGCCAGAATTATCAATCCAAGCGGAGCTTCTTCTCAGGATATTGAGGTAGGCGATAAAGTAAGACATGATCGTTTCGGAATAGGAGAAGTTAGTTTTCTGGACGGAACTGACCCTCAGAATATCAAAGCAAAGGTTATTTTTATCCATGAAGGTGAGAAAAATCTGATTTTAAAATATGCTAAACTGACCAAGATTTAGACTTTTAAACGTATAAAATACAAAACGGATTCAATTTTTGAGTCCGTTTTTTTGTGTGTTAAAATTTCTGAAAATAACTTTATAATTAGTATTTTTAATAAGGGAATAGAAATAAACAATTAACATCTTTTATAAAAATTATAGTCTATTGATATTGTAGACTAATAAATATATTTTACCTTTGCTGACTCAAAAAACATAAATGTTCAACCTTTGAAGTAAACTATATGAGAAATAAAAAGACTATTGTTTCAGCCTCTGTTCTGTTTTTCCTTGGGGTTTTTACCTACGGGCAGGAAAAAGACAGCATTACAGTAAAAAAAGACAGTGTAAAGACAAATAATGTTGAAGAGGTGGTTGTATTGGGATCACGAGCCGGTGCCAGATCTAAAATAGACAGTCCGGTTCCTGTAGATGTATTCAACGTAAAAGAATCATCTGTGATTCTTCCGCAGACGAATATCGGACAGATTCTGAATGCCGTTGCTCCATCTTTCACTTCCACGGTTCAGACCAATTCTGATGGGACAGACCATTTGGATCCTGCCCAGCTGAGAGGATTGGGACCGGATCAGGTATTGGTTTTGGTTAACGGAAAAAGAAGACATACATCAGCATTGGTGAATGTAAACGGGACACCGGGGAGAGGTACAGTAGGTACCGACCTGAATTCAATTCCGTCTTTTGCTTTGAACAGAATTGAAGTATTGAGAGATGGTGCATCAGCCCAGTATGGATCGGATGCCATTGCAGGAGTGATCAACCTTGAACTGAAAAAAGATACCGGAAAACTGGCAGGGCAGATCAGCTATGGAGGAAATCTGACTCCTGCAGCCAATGACCATACCGGAGATTTTGATGGCCAGAATATTCAGGTGGACCTTAACTACGGAAATAAAATCGGAAAGAGAGGTGGTTTCTTTAATATTACATGGACTTCCCAGTTCAGAAATCCAACCTATAGAGCAGGAACTGAAAATGCGCCTATTTATAATGCCTATAATGCTATTGAGCAGCGTGCTTTGAACAATGGAGTGAACCTTTCTTCTCTTTTTAGTAATATTAAGGATACCCCCAATGCGCAGCAAATTGTTAATTACGTTCATCAATATGCCCAGGAGGTAAGTTATTTTTCCCCGACTCTGCAAAGTTCTATACAGGGTGCTAATTCTATCGCGGCCTTGCAGGGAGTTTTGGGTGCTAATCAATTTACCACAGACCAGCTTAATTATATTACCGATCAGGAGCTGGCCTACAGAGGTCAGACAAGGAAAGATTTCAATATGCAGGTTGGGCAATCCAAGCTCAATAACCACCAGTTTTTTATAAACGCTGAATTACCAATAAGTGATGACTGGAAAGTTTATACTTTCGGAGGGTACAGCATAAGACATGGTACTTCCGGAGGATTTTACAGAAGACCAAGAGAAAGCAGAACCTTTACAGGATTATACCCTAGCGGTTATTTACCGCAAATAGGAACCGATATTCAGGACCTTTCTTTAGCCGCTGGGATCAAAGGGAAATGGGAAGGATGGAATATTGATTTTAGCAATACTTTCGGACAGAATTCTTTTACTTATAACATCGGAAATACAGGAAATACTTCAATGCGTTTCGCTTCTCCTAATGAATTTAATGCCGGAGGTTTAAGATTTTCCCAGAATACGATCAATTTAGATTTCTCTAAAAAATATGATGTATTGGAAGGAATCAACGTTGCCTTCGGAGGAGAACACCGTTATGAAAATTTTAAAATAACACAGGGAGAAGAAGCATCTTATCAGACATACGACCAGTATGGAAACATCTGGAATGGAGATCCTACTCAAAGAGCAACTGATTTCTTTGGACAGCCTCTTCCCGGAGGTTCGCAGGTATTTAACGGTTTTAGACCTGAAAATGCTGTGAATAAAAACAGGCAGTCTTTAGCCGCTTATGCGGATGTAGAATTTAATTTTACCAATTGGTTTCTGGTAGATGCCGCAGCCAGATATGAGAATTATTCTGATTTTGGATCTACCTTTAATTATAAACTGGCTTCAAGGATCAAAGTAGCCCCTAATTTTAATGTGAGATTTGCAGGGTCTACAGGATTCAGAGCGCCTTCTATTCATCAGATTTACTATAATGTAACCTCTACTTTATATACCAATAACCAGCTTCTGGAAGTGGGAACTTTCAGCAATGATTCTCAATTGGCAGAACAGTTGAATATGCCAAAACTGAAACAGGAAACTTCAAAATCGGCAAGCGTAGGGTTTACCTACAGAATCCCATCTGTGAATCTGACATTTACTGCTGATGGATATTTTACAAAAATTAATAACAGAATTATTCTTACAGACCAGTTTTTAAGAAAGGATGTGCCGGCAGCAGCACAATTGGAATACGACAAATTAAATGTGAATGCAGCCCAGTTCTTTACCAATGCGATTGATACGGAAACTAAAGGATTGGATGTTGTGATTTCTCATAATACAAGATTCTCAGATTTTAAGTTAGATAATAATTTTGCAGTGAACCTGAATCAGACCAAGCAGGTAGGGCAAGTCCATTCTGCGGGACTGTTAGCATCTCCGGCTCTTGAAAAGATTTATTTCTCTGAAAAATCAAGAGTGTATCTGGAAGAGGCTGTACCAAGAGTGAAAGCAAGTCTTTCCCACACTCTTTCATGGAAGAATGCAAGTTTCTACCTCAGAAATACCTATTTCGGAAAAGTGACCGGAGCAGATGTTGTGGATGCTAATGGTGATGGTATTACAGAACCTAATGAACACCAGAAGATAGGTGATAAGATCATTACCGATATTTCTTTACTGTATCAGTTTACAAAAAATATAGGACTGACATTAGGCGTGAACAATGTTTTTGATATTTATCCCACTAAAAATCTTGCAGTGTCTACCAATAATGACCAGTTTATTTATTCACGTTCCACTTCACAGTTTGGACAGAACGGAAGATATGTTTTCACCAGATTGAACTTCAATTTTTAATCAATACTATACTTTTAATAAAAAAACGGAACCAATATTTGGGTTCCGTTTTTTATTTACGGTATTACTGGTGTATTAGATTTAAAATAAGATATATAATTGTTGTTTTTTATTGCTAAGAATGGACGAGTAATAAAAAGTAATTTATACATCCGTAAGGATTTTTTAGCTTTATTTCCAGATTTTCAGCTCATAGGCAGCTTCCCAGAAGTGATATTCCATTCGGGAGGCCATGGTGAAAGCTTCTGTCATTCTTTTTCTGGTTTTATCAGTGCTGTTTTCGGCTATTTTATCACAAATGGCAATCGCCTGATCCACTGCCGCCGAAAATTCTTCTCCTGCATACGTAGCAATCCATTTTTCATAAGGATTATCAATTGTATTTTGAGTATGGTAAATATAATTTCCAACTTCTCTGTAAATCCAAAAGCAAGGAAGTACTGCTGCAACTGCTATTTCCACTGATTCCAAGGCTGCTGTACTTCTCAGGAAGTGAATATAATGATGGCAGGCAGGTTGTAAAATACCTTTATCATTCACTCCGAAATCTTTGAAATAGGATTCATGCAGTGCATTTTCCACCACAATAGCATTCTCCGCAAAGCGCATGAAAGTAAGCACATCCTGAAGATCCGGAATCTTGGCTGCAATCAGGGAAAGTGTTCTCCCGAAGTGTTCCAGATATAAAGAGTCCTGAGCCATATAAAAACGGAACTTTTCCTGCGGTAAGCTGCCGTCTGATAATTCTTTTATAAAGGGCATATCAAGAATAGACTGATAGCATTCTTCTATTGTGTTCCAGGTTTGTTCAGACCATTTCATTTTTGATCAGTTTTTGAGGGTTAAAAAAGTGGTTAAGCGGACCATTGCCAAGTCCTGTTTGTACATTCATTCCGTTTTCTATGGCTTGATAAATATAGCCCTGGCCTAAAGAAACAGCGTCATATAAATTTTTTCCCTGAGCAATATAGGCAGCGATTGCTGAAGAGAGGGTACAGCCGGAGCCATGGGTATTATTAGTGTTTAATTTTACCGTTTCAAAAGAATGGAAATTCTCATATTCGTCATAGAATAAAGAGGTAATCGCTGAGGTTGTCTGATGGCCCCCTTTAAGAAGAATCGTTTTACAACCCAATTTTTTGATCTTTCTTCCCGCTGTGTATAAATCTTCCAGAGTTTCTACTTTCATATCTGCTAAAATGGCTGCCTCATCCATGTTTGGGGTAATCACATCAGCAAGCGGAAAAAGCATTTCAGTAATTGCAGTGATGGTTTCTTCTTCAATCAGGTGATGCCCGCTGGTGGCTACCATTACAGGATCAAATACAATTGGTATTCTTTCATACTGAGCCAATGTAGAAACAATAGTCTCCACTAATTGCGGAGTATGAACCATTCCGATTTTAATAGCATCCGGAACAATATCATCCAAAATAGCTTTGATCTGATCAGCTACCGCTTCAACAGGAATAGAATATATTTTTCTTACTCCCTGGGTATTCTGTACAGGCAAAGCCGTTAATACAGATGTAGAAAAACAGCCTAAAGCAGAGGCCGTTTTGATATCCGCCTGAATACCAGCTCCTCCGCTTCCGTCAAAACCCGCAATGGTTAATACTGATGGGTATTTGTATTTTTTCATTTTAAAATTTCATTTTTTAATTCATACGCTGCTTTCTGAGGATTTTCTGCACTGCATATTGCCGAAACTACGGCAAGGCAATCTGCTCCTGCATGAATGATTGCTTTTGCATTTTTCAGATGAACGCTGCCTATGGCTACCAGAGGCTTTTCTGTAAGCTGTCTGATCTTTGCAATACCCTCAAGCCCCCATTCCTTAATCGTATCCGTTTTGGTATTGGTTTTAAATACAGGACTTATCCCAAGATAATCAGATACTGCAGTCTCTTCGCTTTCAAGTTGTATCAGATGTTCCACAGAATAACCAATCATTTTATCTTTAACCAAAGGAATTTGTCTCAGGTAAGTAGGTGCCGTATCACTGTTCCCAACATGAATTCCTGCTGAACTCACCTTTTCAGCAACCTCAATATTATCGTTAATGATAAGGGGAATTCCATATTTATCTGTGATCTCAAGAAGCTGTTTGGCTTTTTGAAGAAACAAATCAGTACTGTCGTTTTTTTCTCGTAACTGAATGATATCTACACCGCCAAGAATAGCCTGTTCTGCCACTTTTAGAAAATTTCTTCCAGCACAGTCGGCTTCAGAAATAACGAGGTAGAGTTGGTAAGGGAAACAATGTACACTCATTTCTGTTCGATTTTCAAATGACGGATAAATTCTTCCTCAGTGATGTTATATAGCTTATCGATCAGGTTGACCTGAAGACTTCCCGGACCTTTGCTTTCCTGAGCAGCCAGTTCTCCAGCGATGCCAAGCAATGCCATTGCCGCAGCAACCCCATTAACTTTAGCTTCCGTACATCCTATGAATGCGCCTATCAAAGCGGTGGCCGAACATCCTAGACCTGTCACTTTGGTCATCAGGGAATGTCCGTTTTTGATAAAAACAGTTTGGTCTGGGCTTAGGATAATATCAGCTTCACCGGAAATACAGACAATCGTATTGTATTGGCTGACCAGAATTTTACCGGCATCTATAGCCTCGCTGCTTTCTGCAGTACTGTCTACTCCCTTGGTGACTGTATTATTGATCTTAGCCAGTGCAATAATTTCAGAAGCATTTCCTCTGATCACTGTTGGGTGGTACTGTAAAAGCTGATGTAAAATCTGATCCCGGAATGACGTTGCTCCGGCTCCTACAGGATCTAAAACCCACGGCTTATAGATGGCGTCTGCCGTTTCAGCGGCCATAAGCATAGATTCAGACCCGTATTCATCAAGGGTTCCAATATTAATAACCACCGAATGGGCTATGTTGATCATTTCCCTGATTTCAGATTTTGCGTGGGCCATGATGGGAGATGCTCCTGCAGCCAAAAGAGCATTGGCTGTATTGTTCATAACCACATAATTGGTGATATTGTGAACCAGGGGAGAATTTTGTCGTACAAGCTGAACTTGCTGCCAGAGAATTTTTTCCATTGTTATCATTAAAATAAAAATAGCTTTAGGAAAAAATCTGAAACAAAGGTACATTAGCAGATAATGTAATTTTGCTTTTCCCTACGCCGGTGTAAGCCGGATCAGGTTCGAAGGGACTCTCTCAATTCTTTTCAGAATACCCCTAAAGCGAAACAAATGTATAAAAATTATCAGAGCAGACAAAAATCTTGCAACGGAATTTCTAGGGAAGACGGAGTATTTTTATCGTTAGCCGATAATATTTTATTGGCTGTAAAAATACCATTGGGTAATCGTAAAAATAAGCAAAGCTGGAAATAAATAGTACGGTTAACATATGGCTATCTATAAAATCCATATGTTACGTTTTCTATTTCTTCTGTGCGAGAATGAAATCCACCATCTGATCTGTCAGCTTATCCAGGTAAGCTTTATCAGTAGTGCCAAATCCATGTACTCCTTTATCTACAATGATTAAAGAAGTCTGAACCTTAGCTCTTTTTAATTTTCGGTATAATTTTTTTGATTGATTTAATGGAACTATTTTGTCGTTATTTCCCTGAACAATTAAAGTAGGAACAGCATCTGAAACAAAATAAACAGGAGATATGGTTTTGAAATAATCTATTGCCCTGTCCTGGTCTTTTTTGATGTCATATCCAGAAAGTCCTTTGACCAGATTTTGCTGCAGAGTGACAATTTTTTTTGAAATTAGCCCAATCATAGAAACAGGAATCGTACCCAATCTGGTATGGAAAAGCTTGTTGAGATCAGCAGGCCCATAATGATCAATAACATAATTTACTTTTGAAGAATAAGAAGCAAGTTCAGGACTTCCAATATAAGTGTTATCAGGAGTATAGGCTGCCATTAATGAAAGGTGAGCGCCTGCCGAAGCTCCAAAAAGTCCTATATTATTGATGTCAAAATTATATTTTTCCGCATTTTTTCTTACCCATCTTATTGCGTCTTTGGTATCTTCCAGAGGAAGAGGAAAGTGAATGCTGTCATTCAGAAGAGTATAATTGATGCTGATGACAGCATATTTTTCCGCCATTAGTTTGGCAATAGTAGCTTCCACATAGTTACCAGAATTGATGACTTTGCTTCCTTCTATCCAGCCACCGCCATGGACATAGATCATTACCGGAAGCTTTTCTGCTGAGACATTTTTAGGAGTATAAAGATCCAGCTTAATGGGGGCACCCTTTTTATTGGTTTTATAAGTGATATCTTCAGAAAAGTTGGAAATTTCAGGAAGTAATGTACTTTTTACAGCAGGGGCTTTAACGGTTGTTTGTGAAAAATTTTGTGAAAATAATAAACTAGAAATGCTTAAAAATAAAACAAAAAACAGGTTTTTGGAAAACCTGTAGTTTGATATGTTGTTGATGTATAAATTCATAATAAGATTTTTTGAGGGAAGTGTTATTTTACTAACTCCTCAAAAAGCTTACCAAAAGTAGTGTTCAGATCTTTTGATTTTCCGGGATGAGGTCTTGAAGTCTGTACAACGGCACTTCTTACGGCTGTCAGCCATCTGAAACGCTCCGGAATGTCCAGAAGGGCAATAGGACCGCCGTCTTTATCACCGCTGGCAATCTTATAAAAGCTTTCCAGATTCTGAATGATATCTTCATAGTTCAGTTTACTGTGCATCAGTTTGAATTTATCAGGACATAAATAAAACTCTGCCTTGATGAATTTTTCCTTTTTGGAAAACATCACCAGTCCGATATTGAAAAATTCCTCTCTTTCAACTTTGGGTACCAGGCGTATTACCGCGTATTCATATATTTTATCCTCTTGCATTTTTGGCTTCGTTTACAAAGATTTGAGAATTTTCGAATCTGGTTTTCAAAAACTGAAAATAGATCTCACGGATTTCTTCGGGTGTTTCATCGGCATCATTCCAGTGCAGCCAATCTTCAGGGATTAAATTGACTATTTCCCTGAAAAGGTTGGCATTCAGTACTTCATGAGCAAATTGATCAGCTTCATCCAGCATCTTGGCTTTTGGAAGCAGTACATGATCCTTTACGTATTTGAAAGGTGTTTTTGCAGCTGCATCAAAGTTCTGCCATGAGTGATGGAAGTAGAAGGAAGCTCCATTATCGATGATCCAGAGTTCTCTATTCCACATCAGCATATTCGTATTCCTGAACGTACGATCAATATTGGTAATGAAAGCATCCAGCCAGACAATTTTTGAAGCCAACAGAGGATCAACGCTTACTCCCGGATCATAAGTGATAGAGCCCGAAAGATAATGCAGTCCAAGGTTCAGACCTTCCGAAAACTTCAGCAGGTCCTGTATTTCTTCATCAGCTTCCGTCCTCCCGAAATCTGCATCAAGATTTACAAAAACAAGTTCAGGAATTTTCAACCCCAGTGCTTCCGTAATTTTTCCGCCTAAAAGTTCGGAGATCAGCATTTTTACCCCATGGCCGGCACCACGGAATTTTAAGACATATTTAAAGTCATCATCAGCTTCTGCCAGCGCAGGAAGAGAACCTCCTTCTCGCAACGGCAGAATGTAACGTGTCACGGTTACAGTTCTTAAATTCTGCATAAGGCAAAAATAAGCTTATTTTTTTATAATCTTTTTAGTGAATTCTTTTTCTCCGGTTTTATACTGTAGAAAGTACACTCCGCTTGTAAGATAATGTATCGGAATTGTGTAGCCGGAATCTGTTTTGCTCTGGCTGTAACTAATATTTCTTCCGGTACTATCCATAAATGACAGGATTTTAAACTTCTTTTTAGAAGTGATCATAATAAAATTCTGTGCAGGACTAGGGTAAATCTGAACCTGATCTTCAATATCGGATTCTTTTGTGGCAAGGCTGGTTACCGTTACCAGCTTTGTTTTGGTGGTATTGGTTCCGCAGGCATCTGTCGTCAGCTTTACATTATAATTTCCTAAGGCAGTATACATATGCTGGGGATGTTCCTGAACGGAAGTCGTACCATCTCCGAAATCCCATAGATAAGTATTGGAATTTTGGGTTTTATTAGTAAACTGAACAGTGGAGGTTCCTGTAAACTGATGGGTAAATCTACTGTGGACATCATTGGACGTTATAAGCCATTTATTTTGTTGGTTGTAAACTTCCGTTTTTACAATATTTTTTATCAACTGTGCCTCTGCGGAAGTAAGATTACCGTTAAAGGAAACCAGGGTAGGGTCTTTTTTAAACAAGACCGTATAAAATGTATAAGCGGCTGCCATAGAACCTATATAGCTGGGATGGGATTCGTCCTGATCATAAAGCTCTACAGATGGATCTTGTGCTCTGATGGCTCTCCATACTCTTCCTACAGGAGACACTACACCTTCGTTGGTGGCTGCCATTTCCATATAGCGGTTGTAGATTTGATCATCCATTCCTTCGTAAGTGCAGACGGTCGGAAGGCCGGGACAATTCGTAGCATCTCCGTTTTTACGTCCCCATGTCATATAGAACATAACATTTCCACAGCCATTTGAGTTTTTAATTAAGTTCGAAAGCTGCAGAGCATATGGATAAACCTGGCTCTGCACCTGAGAATCCGGAAAAGAAGGCAGCTGGCTCTGCTCCTGAAGTACTACATAATCCCAGTTTCCCTGGTTGATGACTGAAGTTACAATAGGATTATTAGCATGATCCTGAAGTGTAGACCCACCGGGAGTCTGGCTGTGATGTTCCAGAATGTCACCAGTGGATGCAGCAACATCTTTGATAAGGTAGGGAAGATTGTTAACATAAGTGTAACTGTTTCCAATAAAGAAAACCCTCTTTACAGTCTGACCGAATGCAAAAGAAAATGTAATTAAAAATAAAAAAAATAGAGTTTTTTTCATAAATTTCAATTTAAAATAGGATTGTGAATATAAGAAATGTTAAATAAAAATCGGTTATTTTATGAATTTGATTATTGAAAAGGATATATTTTTAGAAAATAAAGAAACAAAGGGTTTTCTTGCTGATGTTTTCTATACAGAGAACGGAAAGAGACAACCGCTGGTCATCTTTGTTCATGGATATAAAGGATATAAAAACTGGGGAGCATGGGATCTGATGGGCAGAAAATTTGCTGAAGCAGGGCTTTTTTTTGTTAAATTTAATTTTTCGCATAACGGAACAACGGTAGAAGATCCTCGCAATTTTGCAGATCTTGAGGCTTTCGGAAATAATAATTATTCTAAAGAACTTTCTGACCTTGGTGTTGTCGTTGATCATTTTATTCAGAATCCTCATGTAGATGCAGAAAAAATAATTCTGATCGGACATAGCAGGGGAGGAGGAATCTCTATTATTAAAACTTTTGAAGATGAAAGGATTAATGGTTTGATTACACTGGCCAGTGTGGATACTCTCGATCGTTTCCCAAAAGGAGACCATTTTGAAAACTGGAAAAGAAACGGCGTATATTATGCTTTAAATGGACGTACAAAGCAGGAAATGCCGCATTATTATCAGTTTTATGAAGATTATGAAAAAGATATACATCGTTTTGATGTGGAACGGGCAACAGAGATGGCAAAAGCTCATATGCTTATCATTCATGGGACAAGGGACGAGGCCGTAGATGTGAAGCAGGCAGAACATCTTCATATTCTTCATCCCAATTCGGAACTGTTTCTTATTGAAAACGCCAATCATACTTTTGGGGCAAAAGAGCCGTGGGCAGAAGATAAATTGCCTGAAGATCTTAACACAGTCACGGAAAAATGCATTATATTTATACAAGAAAAATTAAAATAAAACGATTTTAATCCCGTTTTATATATTAACATCACATTTAAATACCATTATGAAAAAACTTATTGCAGGCGCAGTAGCGCTATCATTGTTCACAACAGTAGTTTCATGTAAGAAAGAAACTAAAACGGAATCTTCTATGGGTAAAGATACTTTGGCTACAGCAATGCCTAAAGATTCTGTTGTCTCATCTACAAAGGCAGATTCAGGCACAGCAGCTGGTACAGAAAATATTATTACCAAAAATGTAGGGAAGTATCCTCACGATATCAAATTATTTGAGGATAAAAACTTTACAGACAGAATCAAAAAATTGTTAGGAAAGAAGTATGATGAAATGGTAAAAAACTTTAATGTGGAGAGTCCTATTACTTCTGAAAACGGAATTTACAAGGTGACAGGATGTAAGCAGCACGACTGCCCGGGATATTCAACAGATATTTATTTTGATTCAAAAGATGACAATATGAATGTTTTAATAGATCAGAACGGAAGTTTAACAGATTTCAGTGAAAAGAAAAAAATTACAGTCACTGAATCATTAAAAGCAAAATAAAAAGGAAGCCTGAAATTTTTCAGGCTTCCTTTTTTATAATAGGATGGATTTACTTTATGATAAGCAGACTCCATGCTTCTTCAATTTTACTTTCTAGAAGTAGTTTCTGAGCATCAAAATGAATATTTTCATCTGAATGGAAATCTCCGGAAGGCAGTACTTCTGTATTGGCAAGCATTCCAAGATCATTTCCTGTGAACACTTTGCTGTATTTAACAGCATCCGGAAGGAGATCAAATCCAATTCCTTTTGTTACCAAAGGTTTAGGCACCTCAAAAAGACTGTTTTCATTATTTCTTGAATACCAGTTGCCACCTAAACGGGCTACCATATCCAATTTTTTCTGATCCAGGTTCCCCTCTTCATTCAGATATTCTTCTCTGATGTGAATTTTCTGAACCTCACAGATAATCAGGTTTCCTGCCCCCCCCTGATCTCCCAGAGATTTTACCTCTAAAACTTTACATTCAAAGTTTACAGGACACTCTTCAATTAGTTTGGGCTGTACAAGTTCAGCATCTTTCATTGTGAGACCAGACTTTATAAATTCATTGACCCCGGTTTCATATTCTGTAGAAGCTAAAGAAATCTGCTGTACAATCGGAAAATTTACAGTTCCAATCACTACTTCAGGTACTTCAAGAATATTTTCCAGTGTATGTTTCGTGGTATTATCACGAACTCTTCTTGATGGTGAAAAGATCAGAATCGGAGGAACCGTACTGAACATATTAAAAAAGCTGAATGGAGATAAGTTATGATTACCGTCCTTATCTACCGTAGAAGCCAAAGCAATCGGACGTGGTGAGACAGCCGTCTGCATAATGGTTTGGAGTTGTACGGAGGTTATCTCGGAAGGGATTACTGTTTTCATATTTTATTTAACCATAAAAGGCACAAAAATTTTAAGTAAAATAGCTTTAACCCTTAAAGTTTAAAAAAAGCATATATTATTTATTCACAAAGGTTTCCTGACCTTCGTGATATAGATTTTTTACATTAAAACTGATTAAAATACCTTTGGGTTTCTTCATTAAGTTAATATAGTTTATAAGCTGGACGCGATGAATATCAATCAGTTGAACAACTGATTTTTAATTCAATAACAATTAAATCTTCAACTAAAAAGTCACAAAAGAAATCATGATTAATCTCTTTTCCTTTGTAATGTACCGGAACTTTCAACTCAGATTGCTTAATCTGAATTCTTCTTCCAGATATTTATGATACACACTTTCCAATAAACCGGAGCCTGGAATTTTGCGAACTTCTATGCAGGCACTATTTATCTTATCAGTCAAAGCTGTAAAAAAGGACTGTGTAACCATAAAATCTTTTGTGACTTTTGTGGTGAAAATTTAAACCGTTGGGATAATTTTTCCTGAAACTTCACCGAAACCTACTCTGATTCCGTCTTTCTCTGCCCATGCTTTCATGGTAACGGTATCATTATCTTCAATGAATTTTCTTTCTTCACCGTTGCTTAATGATAAAGGGTTTTGTCCTCTCCAGGTAAGTTCCAGCATAGATCCGAATGATTTCGGATCGCTTCCCGAAATAGTACCGCTTGCATAAAGATCACCTACCTCAACGTTACATCCGTTTACTGTGTGATGAGCCAATTGCTGGGTCATATTCCAGTACATATGCTTGTAATTGCTTTCGCTGATGAGGTTTTGATCCCCGTTTTCAGGTTGTATATAAACTTCAAGGTTGATATCGTAATTTTTATCACCTTCAAATTTCAGATAATCAAGAACTTCAGGATCCTGCGTTGGAGATGCTGTTCTGAATGGTTCTAATGCTTCAATAGTAACTACCCATGGGGAAATAGATGAACCGAAGTTTTTCGCAAGGAATGGCCCTAACGGAACATATTCCCAAGATTGAATATCTCTTGCAGACCAGTCATTGAAAACGACCATTCCGAAGATGGCATCTTCTGCATCTTTTGTAGAAATACTTTCTCCCATCTCTGTATTTTTATTGATGATGAAAGCCATTTCCAGTTCGAAATCCAATTGCTTACATGGTCCGAAAAGAGGCTTGTCTTCATCAGCAGGCTTCATTTGTCCTTTTGGGCGGTTGATGTCTGTTCCGGAAACAACAATAGAAGAAGCTCTCCCATGGTAACCTACCGGTAAATGTTTCCAGTTTGGTAACAGCGCATTGGCTGGATCACGGAACATTTTTCCTACGTTGGTTGCATGCTCGATGCTGCTGTAAAAGTCTGTATAGTTCGGGATGTGAATCGGCATCATCATTTTAACCTTATCCAGGTCATAGAATGCCTCTTCAATTGTTTTCTGGTCTTTCGATAATATGGATCCTTCCTGCAGTAAAGTCTGGATTTTTGTACGAATAGCATTGGTAACAGGTTTACCCAGTTCAATAAATTCGTTGATGGTGTAGGCTTCAAAAACATTGTCGTCTAATCCTTCAATGTCGTCAAAATAACCAAGATCATACAATGTTGCAAGATCAATAACCTGGTCTCCGACTCTTGTACAGCATCCGATATATTCTTTATTAAAAACTGCTACCCCGAAAGGAATATTATGTATTGAAAAATCCGAATTTGAGGAATAGTCTACAAATGATTTCATAATTTTAGATTTAAGTTAGATTAAATAACACCCCTGAGATGTTTATTTTGCCTTTTTAGAATATGATTGTTCATCAATCCATCTGTCTTTGGTATTGACATCAATAAGATACAGAATATTATCCTGTCTTGTTAGTAATAACATTTTGGTAACCGGCAGAGGTACTTTTTTATTTTCAAGCATATCTGCTCTCAGAGAGATCATATTTTTCTTTCTGACAATATCGCCTGTAAAAACATTGGAACTGCTTTCTCCGGTAGCTTTATCATCAAAAATCTCTACATAAGTTGCATTATTTCCCTTGATAATAATGAAATCTCTTTCCGTATGATCGGCTTCATCTTTAATGAAAACGAATTTCTTGTTGTCAATACTTACCTGTTCAAGATTCTGATTGATGCCTTTTCTTTCTTCAAGTCTTTTAAGAATTGCATTCAGAGTTCCATATTGAGCTTTTAGCCCTAATGTCCCAAAGAATAAAATTCCGATTAAAAATTTTCTCATATACTGTGTTTTATAAAAAAGTTTTGCCAGAATATGGTATCCTGACAAAACTTATATTTTTAATGTAAAATTAAAGATTACCTCTTCTTTCCTGCTCTCTTTCTAATGCTTCGAAAAGAGCTTTGAAGTTTCCGGCACCAAAACTTTGTGCACCATGTCTTTCAATGATTTCGAAAAATAGAGTAGGGCGGTCTTCTACAGGCTTGGTAAAGATCTGAAGTAAGTACCCTTCTTCATCATGATCAATAAGTATACCTAAATCCTGAAGTTTTTTCAAATCTTCATCAATGTGGCCTACTCTTTCAGGGACCATGTTGTAATAAGCTTCCGGTGGAGCAGAGAGGAATTCTACACCACGTTTTTTTAACTCGGTTACTGTATGGATGATATCTTTAGTAGCCACGGCAATGTGCTGTACTCCTTCTCCTTCATAGAAGTCAAGATATTCTTCTACCTGAGATTTCTTTTTACCTTCAGCAGGTTCGTTAATCGGGAATTTTGCAAATCCGTTTCCGTTAGACATTACTTTAGACATCAATGCAGAATATTCGGTATTGATCTGCTTGTCATCGAAAGAAAGGATGTTCACAAATCCCATTACTTTTTCGTACCATTCTACGGTAGGGATCATTCTGTTCCAGTCTACATTTCCCACACAGTGGTCTACGTATAATAAACCTGCTTCTTCAGGCTTATAATCACTTTCCCACTTTTCATACCCAGGCATAAAAGCACCGTTGTAATTTTTTCTTTCAATAAACATGTGAACGGTTTCTCCATACGTATAGATTCCGGACATTCTTACCTCACCATGCTCATCAGTTAAAGTTACAGGCTCTAAATAAGGTTTTCCACCTCTTTTAGTTGTTTCTTCGAAAGCTGCATAAGCGTCATCTACCCAAAGTGCCAAAATTTTTACTCCGTCACCATGTTTTTTTACGTGCTCGCTGATAGCGGAGTCAGAAGAAAGTCCTGTTGTTAAGACCAATCTGATTTTTCCCTGTTGAAGCACATAAGATGCACGGTCTCTTACTCCTGTTTCAGGACCAGCATATGCTACAGACTGAAAACCGAAAGCGGTTTTGTAATAATGGGCAGCCTGTTTTGCATTTCCTACATAAAACTCAATGTAATCCGTACCGTTAATTGGTAAGAAATTTTCTGCTTGAGCAATTTTCTCGGCAAATGTAAGTGTTGACATATTTTCTCTTTTACTTTTATTTTATTGGTATGCAAATTACAAAAATCTTAGACATTGCGAAAATATAACCCTGGAATGATTAAATATATTTAATATAACATTAAAGAAGAGTTTACTTAAGTATATTTAAGTTTCATATGTTTAAAACCAACCTCTTACATTTGTAATACAAAACACAAGTGAAAAAAAATATTTCGAACATGAAAGCCGCAGAATTAATTTGCGGCTTTTTTATTTTTTAGGTCGTTTCTATCTTTCTGTTTAATCTTCCGGCATCCGGATTGTAATTGTCCCAGATCTTCCAGGTATTATCTATTTTCTTGATAAAATAAATTTGCATATTCAATTGATTGACAAAGTGTTCTTCTCCTGTTTCTCCTACTTTGAAAAGTAGGTTCCAGAATTCCTGAGATTCCAGAATTTTTTTATCAGGTTCATCAGTTACCACATGAATGTCAAAAACTTCGTAGTTGGAACGGTTGTTTTTGGTTACCAGATGAAAGTCCTTTTCACAGAGTTCTTTGCTGAATTGTGAAACTCTTTCCAAAAATGGAGAATCCTCAAATACCAGATCTTTGAACAGATCAGTGTTATGATTGGGGAACTGTTTACAAAACTCAAAAGCAGTAGCACAGTAATCATAAACCATCTGAGTAACAAATGAAAGTTCATCTGCATCCTGACTTTCTTCCTGTTTGTCTTTTAGTATATGAATATAGTCATTAAGCTCTTTGTACCCCAGGAAAATACATATCTTATCCAGGGTCTTTAAGAATCTCAGATCATTATGAGTTTTATCCTGATAATCATTTTCAAAAAAACGCTGCAGGGTGACATGAGAAATAGTATTTCCAATTTCAAATTTTTTTCCTCCTTTTAGTTCTTCAGCTTCAGATAGCTCGTTCTTAATAATTTCTGAAAGAATAATATAATGGCTTCTTTTCCATTCATTCACATTCCCCAAAACAGAATTCCTTACTTTCGAATGCTTTACAATTTCTTCTCTTATCGAATTATATATAGTCTTCAATTTGCTTGTTTTATAAAGAGTTTTATCAAAAATACTGCCAAAAGATTAGTGCTTTTTTATCTTTTGCTGGCTTGTATTAAAAATATGTTTTGAATTTTGCATCAAAAGATTTACCATTGCTTTATTGGTTGGCTATCAGTTTTTAAATCTTTCAAAAGCAGCCCTTTCTAACATTTCCCTGTCATCAGGATGTGCAATGCTGATCAGCTCCTGTGCCCTCTGGCGCAGATTTTTCCCATATAGATAGGCTGTTCCGTATTCAGTAACGACATAGTGAATGTGTCCTCTGGTGGTGACCACACCAGCTCCCTGCTTGAGATAAGGGACAATTCTGGAAATACCTTTTTTTGTTCTGGAGGTTATTGCAATGATGGGTTTTCCCTCTTCTCCTAATGCAGCACCTCTCATGAAGTCCATCTGCCCACCAAT
This sequence comes from Chryseobacterium sp. 14P4.3.2, assembly GCF_057799275.1. Taxonomy (NCBI): domain Bacteria; kingdom Pseudomonadati; phylum Bacteroidota; class Flavobacteriia; order Flavobacteriales; family Weeksellaceae; genus Chryseobacterium; species Chryseobacterium sp. 14P4.3.2. Next base: position 62,968 of record NZ_JBYOKO010000012.1, on the reverse strand, counting down.
ACCACTGTATTGAAGTGTCCCGATAGAATCCGCACATACCTGGCCGGTCAGGTCTATTTCAATAGCAGAATTGATCGCTACCATTTTTTTATTTTTCATAATATTGATCGGGAAGTTAACCTCGCTCACATCTCTGAATGCAAAAACGGTATTATCATCTACATAGTCATACAGCTTTCGGGTTCCGAAGCAGAAACTTGTAATGGTTTTATTATCGTTGTAGCCTTTATATTTATTGTTGATGACATCATTCTGAATCAGATCAATAACTCCGTCGCTCAGCATTTCTGTATGAATTCCCAGATCTTTGTGATTGGTTAAACATTTTAAAACTGCGTCAGGAATTGTTCCGATCCCCATCTGAAGGGTAGATCTGTCCTCAATAAGCTCTGCCACATTTTTTCCGACAAGCATTTCCTCATGGCCAACCTTTGTTCCATAGTCTATTGTTGGTAACTCTTCTTCATGCCAGACCAGCTTATGAATTCTGCTAATGTGGATCATACCGTCTCCGTGTGTTCTGGGCATTTTGGGATTAACGACCGCAACAATGATTTTCGCAGTATCCACAGCGGATCTTGCAATATCTACTGAAGTTCCCAATGTGCAAAAACCATGTCTGTCTGGCGGAGAGACGGTAACTAATGCCACATCTAGCGGGAGAATATTCTTTCTGAACAAAATAGGGATCTCACTTAAGAATACAGGAACAAAGTCTCCTCTGTCTGAATTTACGGCATCACGCACAGGGGTGGAAACAAATAAAGAGTTGATAAAGAAACTGTCTTTGTATTCTGGTTTTGCGATTTCTACATTTCCCTGCTGAGTAATAGAAACCACTTCTACATTTTGCAGCCGGGCTGACTGTCTTGCCAGTTCATCAATCAGATAATTTGGAGTACACGCACTTCCATGGAAAAATACACGGTTGCCACTTTTTATGGTATATATCGCTTCTTCTGCAGTTATGTAATTAGGCATACTTTATTTTTTATACTGTTTTATGAGGTTGTTGATATTATCTTTATCTCATAAAGTAGCTGTCTTTCTCAAAGATAATCTTTATAATCTTATCTTATTCTATATACCTAATTGATTTTAAAAGACTTTTGTCATATTGGATGTATTGTAGAAGGATAAAAAATAAAGGACCAGATGCAATGCATCTGGTCCTTTTATATATATTAATAGAAATTCTTAATTCAGAATTTCATTTTCTGCTTTTTGTTTCATACTTCCGGTGTCAGCGAAACGTAAATGCCAGGTGAAAGATTCTTCCAGCAGATGAGGGGTATGGCCTCCTCTTTCACATGCTCTGTCAAAATAAGATTGAAGTTCTTCTTTATAATCAGGATGAACACAGTTGTCAATGATTTTCTGAGCCCTTTCTCTAGGAGCTAATCCTCTTAAATCTGCCAGACCTACATCTGTTACCAGAATATCCACATCATGTTCTGTATGATCAGTGTGGGAAACCATAGGAAGTACGTGAGAGATATTGTTGCCTTTTGAAGCAGCTTGGGTAACAAAAATACTTAAGTAAGCATTTCTGGCAAAGTCTCCGGAACCTCCGATACCATTCATTATTTTTGTTCCTCCAATATGAGTGGAGTTTACATTTCCATAAATATCAAATTCAATAGCGGTATTGATGGCGATTACTCCTAATCTTCTGATCAGACCAGGGGTATTGGAAATATTCTGAGGCCTTAGCACAAATTTTTCTTTATATTTTGAGAGGTTTCCTAAAACTCTTTCATAGCATTCCTGAGAAACGGTAATAGATGATGCAGAGGCAAAACTTAGTTTTCCTGAGTCTATCAAATCAAATGTACTGTCCTGAAGGACTTCGGAAAACATCGTCAGATCATAAAAATTACTATCCTTGAATCCTGTAAGTACTGCATTGGCTACTTTCCCAATACCTGCCTGAAGAGGAAGCAATCTGTCTGTAAGACGTCCTAAAAGCACTTCATTCTCAAAGAACCCAAGAAGATGTTTTGCTATTGCTGTTGTCTTTTCATCTGGTTCTGCAATGTCTGCAGGGCTGTCTTTAAGATTGGTGAATACAATGGCTTCAATTTTATCAGGATCCACCGGAATACTTTTTCTTCCGATTTTGTTCCATGGAGCGACAATTGGAATCACGTTTCTGTAAGGATAGTCTTCAGCCTGGTAGATATCATGAATTCCATAAACTTCTTCAGGAACTTCTGTATTGATCTCAATGATGACTTTTTTAGCCATAGCCGCAAAGGTCACCGAATTTCCAACAGAAGTAGTAGGAACGATGCTTCCGTCTCTTTCAATATAGGCTGCCTCTATAATGGCTACATCAATGCTTTGTAGATTTTTGGTATGAAGAAGTTCGGCACTTTCACTTAAATGCTGGTCGATGAAGAGAATTTCACCTTTATTGATCTTATTTCTTAAAATAGGATCTACCTGAAACGGCATCCTCTTCTTTAACACGTTTGCTTCTGCCAGTTTTCCGTCGGTACCGTGTCCCAGTGAGGCTCCGGTCATTAAAGTGACTTTAATCTCTTCTGTTTTTCCCCTTTCCGCCAGTGCCGGCAAAATAGCTTTGCTGTCACCTGCTTTTGTAAAGCCGCTTGATCCTATGATCATACCGTCTTTAATGATTTTTACAGCATTTTCCGCCGTAGTTACTTTTTGGTGCAGGCTTTCTAATCTGATTCTTTCTAACATGTAATATTGATTTTTATTTAACCACCATTACTTAAGGCTTTGTTATGAAAAATAATGATGATTATAAATGTTAACCATTCCTTACAAATTTACGAAAAAAGACACTTTAAATGGGTTATTTAAAGTGTCTTTTATATGTATTTGGTAACAATTTCCTTATGCTTAGGATAGCTTTTTACATTGTTATTCTTTTTTTATTCCAGCCAAGAAGTTTTATAAGATGGATCTTCCACTTTTAAGGCTTCTTCTGTAATTTTTAAAGGACGGAAAGGATCTACCATTACCGCATATTCTTCTGTAAATTTTTTACCGATGCTTCTTTCCATCGCACCAGGGTGAGGTCCATGTACAATTCCTCCCGGGTGAAGGGTAAAGTCCATAAGATCAATATGGTTACGGCTCATGAAATCTCCTTCTGTATAGAACAGTACCTCATCAGAATCGATATTGGAGTGATTGTAAGGTGCCGGAATAGCCTGTGGATGATAATCATACATTCTTGCACAGAATGAGCAGACTACAAAATTGTGCCCCTCAAAGTTCTGGTGAACTGGTGGCGGTTGGTGAATTCTTCCTGTAATCGGTTCGAAATTTTTAATATTGAATTTATAAGGATAGAAATAACCGTCCCAGCCCACTACATCAAACGGATGTGTTGCATAAATGAAGTCTGTGATCTGGTTTTCTTTTTTTACTTTGATCAGAAATTCGCCTTTTTCATCTACAGGTTCTTTGAAAGTAGGAGCAATCATATCTCTTTCGCAGAACGGTGAGTGCTCTAAAAGCTGCCCGAATTCATTTCTGTATCTTTTCGGAGTATAAATGGGAGAGTGGCTCTCCAGTACAAAAAATACAGTATCATCGGATTTCAGTTCTACCTGATAGATTGTTCCTCTTGGTATAATAAGATAATCACCTGCAACAAATTCAAGATCTCCTACAAATGTTTTTAAAATTCCGGTTCCCTGATGAACATATAAAAGTTCATCACATTCAGCATTTTTGTAGAAATAATCCATTGATTTTCTTGGTTTTGCCAATCCCATTTTCAGATCATTGTTCATCAGAAGAATCTTTCGGCTGTCCATAAAATCGTCTTCAGGAGTGACATTCATTCCTTTGAACATTCTCGGAGCGATGTTTTTCTCTACTGCAATTTTTGGAGTTACATCCTTTGGTTCGCCTATCGATTTTATCTGGGTAGGGCGGTGCGTATGGTATAGCAAAGAAGAAATACCGTGAAAGCCTTCTGTTCCGAAAAGCTGTTCATAGTAAAATTTATCTTCCGGAGACTTAAAGATGGTATGTCTTTTTGGTGGGATATTTCCCGCTAGATGATATCTCATTTTACTTTCATATGTAGTTTCTCAAATTTAATCATTTTTCATGAATTGGCTCAATCAATATTTTCTCGTTAAGTTTTGTAATTGAAAAATAATTGTTAGATTTGTCTAACAATTATAATTTCATGAAGCGAATATTATTTTCTATTACTTTTTTGTCGTCTTATTGTTTTGCACAGGAGACAGACAGTTTAAGTTTACATCAAAATAAAAACATAGATTCAGCCAGAGTTTCTAAAAGGGAGATCAGGACAAGTACTATTGATGACGTAGTAGTTACCGGAACTATAAAACCGATGAGCAGATCCAAAAGTCCCGTGGCGGTGGAAATCTACGGTCAGAAATTTTTCCAGAAAAACCCGACACCAAGTATTTTTGAAGCAATAGCAATGGTAAACGGCATCAAACCTCAGCTGAACTGCTCTGTCTGCAATACCGGAGATATTCACATCAACGGTCTGGAAGGGCCTTATACCATGATCCTGATTGACGGAATGCCCATTGTAAGCTCTCTTTCAACAGTATACGGATTGAGCGGGATTCCCAATAGTTTAGTAGACAGAATAGAAGTGGTGAAAGGTCCTGCTTCTTCTATCTATGGATCCGAAGCAATGGGAGGAGTGATCAATATTATTACCAAAAATGCCTTGACGGCACCCAAACTGAGTGTAGATCTAATGACCACTACATGGAATGAAAATAATATTGATTTTTCAACCAAATTTAATGTAGGAAAGAATGCCGCTTCTTTATTAAGCTTAAATTATTTCAATTTTAAAGAAAGGATAGACCAGAATAAGGACAATTTCACAGATACCACTTTACAGAGCAGAATTTCTATCTTTAATAAATGGAATTTTAAACGAAAAGAAAACAGACAGGCAAGTTTCGCCATGAGATATCTGTATGAAGACCGTTTTGGCGGTGAAATGCAATGGAATAAATCATTTCGTGGAAGTAATGAAGTATATGGGGAAAGTATTTATACCAACAGAGCTGAAATTTTCGGATTGTATGAGTGGCCGATGAAAGAACATATTGTAACTCAGTTCTCTTATAACTACCATGATCAGAATTCATTTTACGGCGCTAATCCATTTAATGCTCTTCAAAAGGTTGCTTTTGTACAAACCTATTGGGATAGAAGTTTCGGTAAACATGATATTACTGCCGGACTTACTTTTAAAAGAACTTTTTATGATGACAATACGCCGGGAACTCTTGCTCCGGACGGGATAACCAACGCACCTATGAAGTCACCGATTTGGGGAGCCTTTATTCAGGATCAGTGGGAGATTAATGATAAAAACACCTTATTGATCGGATACAGATATGACTATGATAAAATCCATCATTCTGTACATTCACCAAGGTTTGCATGGAAATTTTCCCCAAACCCTTATCATACAATGCGCTTCAATTTTGGAACAGGCTTTAGGGTAGTCAATTTGTTTACGGAAGATCATGCTGCACTTACGGGTTCCCGTGAAGTGGTTGTGAAATCAGATTTACAGCCGGAAAGATCAGTTAACGGTAATTTGAACTATATCTGGAAGATTCCCGTAGGAAACCGTATGCTGAGTCTTGATGCTTCTGCATTTTATACCTATTTCAGTAATAAAATCGTTGGTGATTTTGATTCTGATCCCAATAGAATCATTTATGATAATCTTCATGGATATGGAATTTCCAGGGGAGCTTCCCTGAATGCAGATTTCACTTTTCAGTTTCCTCTCAGTGTTAATCTGGGAGTCACTTACCTTGATGTATATCAGAAATTCGATAATGAAAATCAAAAGACTCAGCAGCTGCATGCCCCCAGATGGAGTGGAACTTATAGCATGAGTTACAGGTTTCCAAATAATCTGACTGTAGATTTCACCGGACAGTTTTACGGACCAATGAGACTTCCGGTTTTACCTAACGACTACCGTCCTGAATATTCGCCATTCTATTCTCTTGCTAATATTCAGGTTTCAAAAAGTTTCAAATCCGGATTCGAAGTGTATTGCGGGTTGAAAAATTTGTTCAATTTTACGCCTAAAGATCCTCTTATGAGGCCATTTGATCCCTTTGATAAACATGTTGATGATCCAGTAGGCAATCCCAATCATTATACCTTTGATACAGCTTATGGCTATGCGCCCATGCAGGGTATCCGGGGATTCCTGGGAGTGAAATACACTTTAAAATGAAAAAATTAGCTTTATTTTTAATGTTAGTGCCCTGTTTTTATCTGTCTCAGATGAAGACAGGCACTTTTTCTGAACTTGAAAATTGGCAGAAAAAAGATCTGAAACCAATTGTTATCCATATTTATACAGATTGGTGCATGATCTGTAAAATTGAATCTTTTAATCTAAATAAAGATAAAGAATTGGTTGACATGATGAATGAACATTTTTATTTTATCAACTTTGAGGCAGAGAAGACAAAAGAAAAGATCCGGTTTCAGGATCATGAGTTTAATTATTTGTCCAATGGAAGTTCAGGAATTCATGAGCTGGTATTAGCACTTTCTAAAAATAAAAACCAGCCTGTTTATCCGTTGTGGATATTTCTTGATAAGCATCAGAGTTTAGTATGTTATCATGAGGGGCAGATGACGTCTGAAAAAATGAAGCAGAAACTGTTGGAAATTTCGGCTTTGTAATTGAATGTTATTTATATATTATTTCTCACAGATTACACAGATGTTTATGTAAAATCTGCGTGAGTTTTTTTAATGTTTCTGGGGTTTGTTGGAAAATGCAAAGGCGCAAAGCTTTTCTGTTTTTAAGTCGCAAGGATTTATAATTTATAGATCATTTCTTGCGTCTTAAAAATAACATATAATTTATTCTTCTTTACGCCTTTGCGTTTTCCAACAAAATAAATTTTAATTTAAATCCCCGCATCGATCAACACCGCCAGTTGAATGCACGGTTCATCAGAACGGTTGCTCCATGCATGGTTGGTTCCCCTTTGAATAACGATGTCACCCGGTTTCAGCAGAGTCTCTCCTTCATCCATGATCAGATATAATTCTCCTGAAAGAATGATGATGTAATCCAGGGTTGGAGTTTTGTGCATCATTGGATGAGGTTCTCCACTTTTCCATTCCATTCCTAAGTCTTCATCAGGAGGAACAACAACATAACGGAGATAGGTTCCGTTTTTGGGGGTGTGCGGAAATCCGGTATTGGGAATTGTTGTTTCAAAATCTAAGCTTGCCGGCATCTTTTGGGTATTCCATACATCAGAAATGATCAACCCCGGAAAATGTTCCACAGCGTTTTCTGTTTGCTGGTCTTCCATGATAATGGATTTTCCGTCTTTAATTCCTGTTACAATACGTCTTGGTATTTTGTTCATAGATTAATGTTTCATGATAAGTTTATGACCTTGTGTCTGATTGTTTTTTAAAATAGTATGAGCCCGCAAAACCGTTTCCAGAGAAAGGCTTCCAATGATTTTATACAGAGGGGGAGTAATAACATGGGTTTCAATGAGTTTTTTTATTTCCATTAAACTGGCTTGGTAATAATCATAGTTTCTGATCATACTGTAAGCATAATTGGATATGTTCATAATCAAAGTTCCTTTATTGAAAAGGAGTTCATGAGCATATTTAGTAACCAGAGCAGTTACATCTACGTAGGTTCCATTTATTTTTAAAACTTCTGCAGTGACTTCTGCCATATAATTTCCTACCAGATCAATTCCGTAATCGAAAGGCTTGCTATTATTGGATTTTAAAATGTTTTCGGTAATATTTTCTTCTTTATAATTGATGATCTGATCATCTTGTAAACCCATATTGAGCAGAATCTGTCTGTTTTTTTCACTTCCAACAGTAGCTGTGATCTGCCGGATGTCATGAGCTAATAACAGTTTGATTAAAAATGAACCTACCCCTCCGGCAGCACCTGTTATAAGAATAGAATCCTCCGGATGCAGTTCCAGGCGGTTAAAGATCTGTAAAGAAGTCATTCCTGCTGAAGGAATGGAAGCTGCCTGTTCAAAAGAAATATTTTTTGGTTTGAGTGAAACAATAGCATCAGGAACTGCAATAAATTCTGCATAGCTTCCGTTGCTTCCCATAGAGCCGCTGCCACAATATACTTCATCTCCGATGTTGAACTGAGTAACTGCACTTCCTTTTTCTACAATAATTCCGGATAATTCCCGTCCTAATATGGGGGAACTGATTAATTTACGTTCCAATTCATTTTCCAGCATCTGATAATCGATAGGATTAAAACCGCTTGCTTTAATCTGAATTAAAACTTCATTGTTTTTGGGGTGAGGCTTCTCAGAATGACCATCTTCAAGCTGAAAATTTTTATTTAAAATGACTGTTTTCATAGGTAGATATTTATTATTTCAAAGGGTATGTGCCATCATAGTTTCTTCATCAGTATTGATGTTTGAGAAATTATGAAGATTTGATATTGCTAATTGGAAAGACAAATGTAAATACGGAATAGTTTATATTTGCTACTAGTTAACTAATGGTTACTAGTTACCTTCATGAAACTATTATGGCAAAAATTATTGAAAACGGGATCGAAAGAGAAGCAAACTGTACAGAAGAGTTGTTTGCTATGCGTGACAGTCTGGATGTGTTGGGTGGAAAGTGGAAGCTGATGATTTTAAGATATCTTACCAACAGGCCGGATCAAAAGATTCATTTTAAAAAACTGGAACGGAGTATTGAAGGAATTTCTGCTAAAATGTTGAGTAAAGAATTAAAAGAATTGGAAATCAATTTATTGGTTACAAGAACTATACAGGATACCAAACCAATCACTGTAACTTATGCAGTAACTGAATATGGAAAATCCGTATTTCCTGTTACTGAAACATTAGTAAATTGGGGACTGCTTCATAGAGAGAAGATCAAAGAGTCGATGAAGTAGTTTTGATTGTTTGAGAGTGCAAAGACACAATTTTTCCCCCTTTTATTAATTCCTTGCTATAATAAATTATTAAATTTCTTAGCGCCTTACAGATTACCAACAGATATTGTTTTATAGAGAGAAGATCAAAGAGATAATGATGTAGTTTCAATAGGTTGGAAAACGCAAAGACGGAAAGTTTCCCATTAAAGATGCTTTAAGGCAAGGATTTTATCTTCGATAAAATTGTATACTGTTGAATACGAGTTTAACCAACCTTGCTGATTATAAGATGATATTATTAAATTCACTTTTGACTTTTTTATTGTCAAAAAGTATTGTTTTAAAGTGTGTTATAAAAACGGAGAGTACTTCCGAAGTATAATTTAATCAATAAAAAAAATCCTCAGTCTAACCCGAAAAGTAGAGTTGAGGATTTTTAGTAATACGAAATTGTATCGTTATATTAATTTTTATCTAACCATGATTTTACCAGTTCAGAATGATCTTTTGCCCATTCTTTAGCAGTGGCTTCTTTATTTTTACTCTGTTCCATTTTTATTAAAAGATCAGACATATTTTCATCATCCAAATGGAATTTGGAAAAGAACTTTGCCAGTTCCGGATGATCTTTATCAAAGCTTTTTCGGGCATATGTTTTAATCTGCTCTGCTTCACCGAAGATCTTTTTTGGATCATCAAGAAACTTAAGCTTCATTTTACCAAACATCCAATGGGGCTGCCATCCTGTGACCACAATCCACTGTTTACGTTGTATGGCATTCTGAAGCTCGGTGATCATCGCAATGGTAGAGGAGTTGATCTGTTTATAATCCAGTTTATAATCAATAATCGCTTTATCTGTTCCAGATGCTAATCCCGCTCCTTTTTCAATTCCAATGATTCTATGACTGAATTGATCCTGATATTGTTTTAGTTGTTCAATTGAATGAATAGGAACATAGTCCGGAACTACCAATCCTATACGACCGTTGTCGTAGCTTGTTCCGAGATGAGTTAATTCTGGAAATTTAGCTAATTTTTTAGCATGTGTATGTGGGAGCCAGACTCCCATGAAAAGGTCTGTATCTTCATTATTCATCGAGGCCAGAATCATATCTGTAGAGGCTTTTTGAATAATGACATGATACCCCTGCTGGTCCAAGATAGCCTTTGCAAGGTGTGTCATCGCAACATCTTCTGCCCAGCCATCTACCATTCCTATGGTTATATACTTAGAGTTTTTTATATTTTCGCACGAATTTAATGTTGCAAAAATCATCATTAACACGGGAAAAAATAGATATTTTAACTTTTTCATTTTATTGTTTTTTCTTTACAAATCCCTGGGTAATCCGGTCGAGGATAATGGCTAAAATCACTACGGATAAACCACTTTCAAATCCTAATCCGATATCCAGATTATTAATTCCTTCCAGTACTTTTTCCCCTAAACCGCCTGCAGCAATCATCCCTGCAATAACCACCATGGATAAGGATAATAGTATCGTTTGGTTGATCCCTGTTAAAATAGTTTTCATAGCTAAAGGAAGCTCTACTTTAAATAGAATCTGACGGCTGGTCGCTCCAAAGGCCCTTGCCGCTTCTACAATATCTTTCGGAACCGCTTCAATACCCAATGTTGTTAGTCGCACGGCAGGCGGCATTGCAAAAATAATCGTTGCAAAAGCACCGGGTACTTTCCCGATACTGAAAAATAATACTGCAGGAATCAGGTAGACAAATGCAGGCATTGTCTGCATCAAATCCAGTAAAGGGCGTATGATTTTTGCGGCTACTTTGCTTTTTGCCGCAAAAATTCCCAGAGGAATAGAAAAAATCAGGGCTGTAAGAGTTGATACAAAAATAAGCGCCAGGGTTTCCATGGTTTCTTTCCATAATCCCATTAAAAATATTAAACTCAGTCCGGCTGCGGTTACCACAGCAACACCTTTTCCGGCTTTCCATAATGCCAGTAGTGTAAAGAAGAGAATAATAACATAAAAGGGAGTGTTTACAAGAACCCATTCGATCCCCATGATGGAGGAGTTTCCTATATGTTTTATGACATCAAATACAGGTTTTCCATTTTCTGTGAGCCAATTGATTGCAGTTTCTACATATTGACCTATATCTATAGTTTTATTCATCTTATTGATTGTTTGCGATTTCTTTTAATTCAATGATTTCTTCTTCGTTAAATTTCGTAGCCTCTATAATGAGAGATAATTGGGTAACAAGACCTAGAAATTTATTGTTTTCATCTACCACAGCGATGGCTGATTTACTTCCGGAAATTAATGGTAACATTTCTTCAACGGTAGCTTCAGGGTAGACAGAAGGCACATTGCCGTTTATAATTGATTCTACGGTTGGTTCTTTCTTTTTTGCAATTTGAACCACGTCCTTAAGCGTTACAAAACCAAGAAATTTATTTTGAAAATCTACGACAGGTAAGTTTTCTAAGCCTGTTGCTCTCATTTTTCTTAGGGCCCCTTCAGGGCCGTCTTTTCTAAAACGCACTACAGTCGCTTTATCGAACATCAAAGATCTGGCGGTGATAATTGTTTTGCGGTCCACTTTCTCTACAAATGCTTTTACATAGTCACTTGCAGGATTGGTTAAAATATCTTCAGCTGTTCCTATCTGTTCTATGACACCATCTTTCATGATGACAATACGGTCTCCGATTTTAATGGCCTCGTCCAGGTCATGCGTAATGAAGACAATGGTTTTTTGTAATGTATTTTGCAATTCAAGCAACTGATCCTGCATTTCAGATTTTATCAAAGGATCCAGTGCCGAGAAAGCCTCATCCATAAGCAATACTTCAGGATCATTAGCCAAAGCTCTTGCTAATCCTACTCTCTGTTGCATTCCTCCTGAAAGTTGGGCAGGATATTGGTTTTCGAAACCATTTAATCCCACAATATCCAGTGCTTTCTGTGCTTTTTCATCACGGGAAGCTTTATCTTCTCCTCTGATTTCCAGTCCGAACCCTGCATTATCCAGAATCGTATGATGGGGCAGCAGTCCAAACTTCTGAAATACCATACTCATCTCCGTTCTTCTTACTTCCAGAAGCTCTTTATTGTTTTTGCTGGTGATATCATCATCATTGATATATACTTTTCCTGAAGTGGGTTCGTTCAGCCTGTTAAGGCAGCGAAGTAAAGTAGATTTTCCGCTTCCTGACAACCCCATGATCACAAAGAATTCACCTTCATAGATTTCAAAACTTGCTTTGTTGATTCCTATGGTGCATCCTGTTTTTTCAAGAATTTCCTTTTTGGAAAAACCTTTGTCTAAAAGTTCCTGAGCTTTTTCTTTGTTTTTACCAAAGATAATGGTCAGATCTTCAACTTTAAGTTTTACTTTTCTAGTGTTTTCATTTTTTTCCATATTCAGATTTTTTTGATTAATAAATGATATAATAAATTGTATACCAATTTATTATATACGATAAATTTAGTTATTCTGCTGCTGGTCATGTAAAATAAATTACTGAGCTTATAATGACAAAAGCTTTTAACAAAAAAATATTACCATAAGGACCCAATGGCCTTATGTTTATTTTAAATATTTCAATAGATTATACTCTAGAAAAAGAGTGTATTATGTAAAAATAGGTTAATATCTTACATAAATTTTACAATTAAATTACTGATGAAGTAATTAAAGATATGTGTACAGAACAACTTGAATTTCTACATTTCATCAAAATGCAGGCCAATAGAAAAAACCTGTGTATCAGTTTTTTATGACGGTGCAAAGGTACAAATTTTATATTAAATGGATTTTTGAGACGTAAGGAGCTGGTTTAAAGACTGGTTATGGAAGGGTGAATTCACAACAGTTTTTCTCATGATCATTGAAGATAGGAGTATATTGAGGATCCTAATATTTAAAAAAAATTCTTTAGAAATATGACTAATTAAATTACCTCAGTAAAACAACAATAATGGCCAGAATAGCAGGTAAAGCCTGAACGAAAAATATTTTCTTCGTTGCAGAAATTGCTCCATAGATTCCAGCAACCGCTACGCATCCCAAAAAGAATAGGGCCACGTTAGTCTGCCATTGCGGATCTTTAATCAAAAACGACCATATCAGTCCGGCAGCCAGAAAACCATTATAAAGTCCCTGATTAGCCGCAAGTCCTTTGGTAGGCTTAAACATTTCGGCGGGCAGAGCAGCTTTGAAAACTTCCTTTCCTTTGGTTTCCCATGCAAACATTTCCATCCAGAGAATATAAAGATGTTCCAGAGCAACAACAGCGATAAGAATTTTGGCTACGATTTCCATGATTAAATATTTTGTCATTGTAAAACTAAAAAAATAAAGTTAAGTTTGGTTACTAAATTTTAAAATGGAAACTTTCAAAGCGCATTTAGATAAATTCATTACGATCAATGATGAGGAATTTGCTTCCATCATTTCTTTTTTTCAGGTTTTAAAAGTAAAAAAGAAAGAAAACCTGATGCTTGAGGGTGATGTTTGTAAGTTTAAATATTTTGTTTTGGAGGGATGTCTGAGAAAATTTTTTGTCAATGAAAAGGGAGTAGAGCAAACCACGGAGTTTGCCATAGAAAACTGGTGGATGTCAGATACTTTTGCTTTTGAAAAACAGATGAAGTCAAGTTTCAATATTCAGTCTGTAGAAAATTCTAAAATCTTAACCCTTGATTTTCAGTCTCAGGAACTTCTATTGGAAAAGCATCCCATTATGGAACGTTATTTCAGAATGGTATACCAAACAGCTTATGCCGCTGCCGAAAAAAGAATCCGTTATATTTATGAGATGACAAAAGAAGAATATTATGTGCATTTCAGTACATTGTACCCTTGGTTTATCCAAAGAATTCCGCAATACTTAATTGCTTCCTTTTTAGGTTTTACACCAGAATATCTTAGTGAGATCAGAGCCAAATTACGTTCTTAAACCAGTTTAAGATTTTTACGGATCAGAAACCGGAAATTTGTCATGTTATTAAAAGAGAATACAATGACAGCTACAAAAAACCAATTTCCACAGTTATTTTTAAGACTTGCTCTTTCTGTGACCATGCTGTCTGCTGTAGCAGACCGGTTCGGATGGTGGAGTAAAGAAAATTCCTCATGGGGAAACATGGACAGTTTTAAAATGTATACAAGAGAACTGACTTTTTTTCTTCCGGAAACTCTAAGTACTTTTTCAGCTTATGCAGCAACCTTTTTGGAAATTCTTTTTCCATTGATGCTGATTGCAGGGTTTAAAACCAGAATTGCAGCCTACGGAAGCAGTATATTATTGTTGATTTTTGCCCTGTCAATGACTGTTGCAATGGGACCCAAAGCACCACTTAATTATTCTGTATGGGTAGGGAGCGCTGCTGCTCTTTTATTGGCGGTCCAGCAATACTATTCTTTGAGTATCGATCAATTAACCAAAAAATAATATAATAATGAGCGCAAGATTAAATATTGCAACAGTAGATTCAGCAGCTTATAAAGCTATGTTGGGATTGGAAGGATATCTTCAGACCACTTCTTTAAGTCATATTCAGAAAGAACTGATAAAAATAAGAGCTTCCCAGATTAATGGATGTGCTTTCTGCCTTGATATGCATACGAAAGATGCCATAAAATACGGAGAAACTCCACAAAGAATTTTTATTCTGAGCGCATGGAGAGAAGCAAAAGAATTATTTACAGAAGAAGAACAGGCACTTTTAGCGATGACTGAAGAAATTACTCTGATCAGCCAAAATGGATTAACAGAAGAAACGTATCAGAAAGCCATTGCTATTTTTGACGAAGCTCAGATTGCACAGATTATCATGGCTATTATTACAATCAATGCCTGGAACAGGATTGCAGTTAGTACTCATCTTCCGATTGCAAAATAATATCTGTTTCAGACTATTTACTTATTTATTTTAAAAAAAGAGTTTTTCAATTTTGAAGAACTCTTTTATATGATAAGTTATAGGGTAATAGAATTAAAGACTTGATTTTCGTGGTTTATCGTTCTGATTGATAATGATCCAAGCCTGGAGCTATTCAGAAAATTTATTAATTCAAACGTTTTTGATTGATTGTTTTTCATTGTTTATAATTTATGAAATAAGAGGAAAAAAAACAGGTAAATCATCTCCTAGAAAAAGACAGTTTACCGGGGTTTCCATATTATATTTCATTCAGAGCAGAATTGATGGAGTTCAATTCTTCCTGAGACAGGTCAATAGACATTGCTTTTGCATTTTCAATCGCCTGCTGTGCATTTCTTGCTCCTGCTAGTACTACCGTGATTGCCGGCTGCAGGGCCGTCCATCTAAGGACCAGCTGTGAAAGGGTTGCTCCTTTGTCCTGAGCGATAGGTTCAATTTTTTCTAAGAAAGTTTTTACTTTATTTAAATCAAACTGTGAAAAATAACCATTTCTGTGATCGTTTTCCTTTAATTGAGTTTCTTTGAAATATTTACCTGTTAAAAGACCTCTTTCCATCGGGCTGTATACAATGATTCCTGAATTGTTTTCCAGAGAATAAGGAACCAGATCATTTTCAATAGCACGGTTCAGCATGCTGTAAGAAACCTGATTACTGGCTAGCGTAAGTGTTCTGGCGGCTTCTTCCATTTGTGCTATGCTGTAGTTACTTACCCCTGCTGCAAGGATTTTTCCTTGTTGGATCAATAGTTCCATCGCTTCCATTGTTTCACTGATTGCTGTTGTATTGTCTGGCCAGTGGAGTTGTAAAAGATCAATATAATCTGTACCTAGTCTTTTTAAACTTTCTTCAACTTCTTTGATGATGTTTTCCTTAGAAGCCAATTTGTAGACGGGGACTATTTTTCCTTCGTCCTGAGCATCAAAGAAAAATTCTCCTTTTCCGTTATTGCTTCCGTCCCATACCAAACCGAATTTTGTCAATAGTTGGATTTTTGAACGGTCTTTTCCTTTAATGGCCTCACCAATCATTTCTTCACTCAATCCGAAGCCATAGAATGGAGCCGTGTCAATAGAAGTTACTCCATGATCCAGTGATGCGTGAATAGAATTGATAGAATCCTGTTTTTCATTACCGCCCCACATATTTCCCCCAATGGCAAAGGCTCCGTGTGTAATTGTAGATAATTCTAAGTCTGTATTTCCTAATTTTCTGTATTCCATTTTTTTATTTTAAATAATAAGCCGCAAAAGTCACAAAAGATTATTTTTCTATACATAGAGTTTACTTTATGAAGTTTAAATGTTCTGTACATGAAAGTTCATATAAGAAGAAAATCTTTTATTCTCATGATCATTTAAATTTCAGAACTTTTGTGACTTTTGTACTTAAAAATTATATGTTATTTGTTTAACTCTTTTAATATTGCTTCTCCAACACTCTTTGCAGACTGCGGATTTTGCCCTGTGATCAGCCTTTGATCAGTCACCACATGATTTTGCCATAGTCCCGATTTTTCAAATTTGGCCCCTCTTTCTTTCAACTTGTTTTCCAGTAAGAAAGGAACTACATCTGTTAATTTTACTTCAGCTTCCTCTTCATTGGTAAAGGCATTGATCTTTTTACCATCCACGAGGTATTTTCCGGTATTCAGTTTGATATTCACCAAGCCTGCCGGGCCATGACATACACCTGCCACAATACCTCCGTCTTCATAGATTTTTGAAGCAATAGCCGCCAGTTCTGTATTATCAGCAAAATCCCACATCGCACCATGCCCTCCTGCATAGAAAATAGTTGAATACTCTTTCGGGTTGACTTCAGCTGGGGTTAAAGAATGGTCGATTTTGTCTTTGTATTCTTTGTTTTCCCAGAACTCCTTATTCACAGGATCTTTCAAATCGAACCCATCTACAGGAGGAGTTCCGCCTTTTGGACTTACAAAATCAATTTCATAGCCCGCTTTGTGAAGAACTTCCCACGGGTGAGAAACTTCGCCAAGGTAATATCCTGTGTTTTCGCCTGTATTTCCTTTTTTATCATGACTGGTTACGACGAACAAAATTTTCTTTTTCATATGATTAGATTTTTGGTGTTGCGCATTGATAAATCCTACGGTGAGAAGGATAAAACATACAAGTGACAGTTTTTTCATAGTTAAATGATATGAGTGGTATAAATCTGAGGTTTTTCCTGAAGTTTTTCATCTACCAAAGTTCCGAAAGCCTGAATATAAGGCTGCTGATTATGCTGTTCCAATCCTTCTTTACTTTTCCAGATTTCGTAGAATACAAATTGGTTTTTGTCCTCAATTCCCTGGTGAAGGCTGTAGAGTTCACACGCTTCTTCTTTTCTGGTTTCTTTCACCATATTCTGAAGAACTTCCAAAACTTCTTTCTGATGTTCTTCTTTTGCTTTTATTACTGCTGTAAGGTGGATTTTCATGATACTAATTCTTGTTTTAATTCTTTTTCAAATACGTTTTTTACATGTTCTCTGTAAAGTTTCATGTCACGTTCTATATTGGCATTTTTCTCTACATCATGGAAATGGAAGCTTTCCATCTTTTCCAGAGAAACAAAAGCATTCATTCTATGGAATCCAAATAATGGTCCATCATCTACACTTCTTTCGCTAAAAAATTCTCCGGGAAGCGTGAAAGCTGTTGCAGGAGCATTCCAGCTTGTAGTCAGCATATATTTTCTGCCGCCCAGCATTCCTCCTGTACCATAATTAATCTCGGGATTTTCAGCATTTCTTCCATCACTCATATAAATTCCTTTTGCATGACCTGCTGTGAAAACTTCATCGATATATTTTTTAAATCCGTTTGGAAGCTGAAACCACCAGATCGGGGTATGATAAATGATATAATCAGCCCATACAAATTTCTGGACTTCTTCATTTTTGTCATAGTATTCACTTACATTCGTTATCTTTACCTCTACATTTTCAAATTCTTTAAGAACTGCTAAAGTGTTCTCTGCTATAGTTTGATTATATTTTCCTCCGGAATGTCCGAAATTCTGTCCTCCGTTGATAATTAATACTTTTTTCATTTTTTGATGATTGTTTAAATTTTACTCTGCAAAGTTAGGAGGGATTATTGTATAATAAAAATAGTATAAGTTATACATATCTATTATAAAAATAATAGATTAAATTTTGCTATTTGTGTAAAATATCATATTGCTCGCTGGTCACGATTTCATTGTTCTCTTGTAAATTTGTTATAATAATAGAATGAATATGATACAGATTGCAGTTTTTAGTGATGTGCACGGAAATCTTCCCGCACTGGATTCGGTGCTTAAGGATATAGAAGAAAGAGGAATTCATCAGAAATTCTGTTTAGGTGATCTGGTAGATTTTGCACCGTGGGGTAATGAAGTCACTGAAAAAATAAAAAAAATGAATATTCCTTGTCTCCTTGGAAATCATGACGAAAGAATTGCTTTTGATATTCCTGTAGTTCCTTTATCTAAGCATTCTGAAGAGGAAACGAATGCCAGATTTGTAGCGATTGATCATTCTAAAAAACATATTACAGAAGAGAACAAAAAATTTTTATCAGAGTTACCTTTTCATTTAAAATTAAACTATAAAGTAGGGAAGAAGCACTGGAATATTCAGCTTGTTCATTCCAGTTTATCAAGTAATGATACCTATCTTTATGAATCGGAAGATGATGAGGTTTTTGAAAATATGCTGAAAGACTCACAGTCTGATATTATTGTGATGGGGCATACTCATTTATCCTTTAAAAAAAAGTTTGAAAATGGCAAATGGGCAGTCAATTGTGGTTCTGTAGGTAGATCCAAAGAAGAAAACCGCCTGGCTTCTTACCTTATTCTTACCATAGAAGAAGACAGAATTTCTCCTGAAATTGTACAGATAGCGTATCCTCTTGCAGAAACTGTCCGTGGAATTGAAGAAAGTGATATTCCTGATTATTATGCCTTTTTTTTAAAAAATCAAAAAGTGTCGGAGATCTAACGATCGTTTTGGGTCTTTCAGAGACAATTTATTCAAAATTTTCTTATCATCCATTATTTTAAAAACAGACGATTTATATTCTTTTTTAGGAGTGTAATCTTTTGATATGTAGCACTTTGTGATTATTCGAACTTTGATTTGTATGCATTCGGACTGATTTTATCATTAAAATCAGTCCGAATTTTTTTATCCGGACTTCTATGAACATTATCCATGGCATCTTTGTATCAGATTATTCAAGTCAACTTAAAATTTAGAAATCATGAAAAAAACAAGCCTTCTTCTTTTTGTGCTATTATCAGTATTTTGTTTCGCACAATTACATAAGGGAAAAATAGATACCCTGCTTACTCCGGAAATAGGAGGAATAAAACAAGCCATCGATATTAAAACAGATGATTCCCGAAAACCCATCCTTCTCTTTTTATCAGGCGGACCGGGAAGTTCAATGAGGAAAAATGCGGATTCTTTTACAAATATTTTAAAGGATAAATTTACTATTGTTCAATGGGATCAGAGAGATGCCGGAAAAACGCTGGAACTAAATCCTTCACCCGTTCAGCCTTCAGTGGAGCTTATGGGACAAGATACTTATCAGGTGATTAATTTTTTGAAAAAAGAATTAAAACAGGAAAAAATATATCTGTTAGGGAGTTCCTGGGGAAATGCTTTAGGTTTTTATATTGTTAGAAATCATCCTGAACTTTTACATGCCTATTTTGCGGTAAATCCAGTTGTCAGCCAATTAGAAAGTGAGAAAGAATTGCTTATTATTTTAAAAGATTATTTTAAGGAAGATCCGGTTGCCAGTAAAGAACTGGCAGATGTACATATTCCTTTTACAGTAGATGAAGACCTGTTTTATTTAAGAAAATGGCTTTTTTATAAAGATGGAAAACAGTATGTAAAAAGTGAAGATTTCAAGAAAGGCTTTCTGCAATGGTCAAAAACATGGTCACCAGCATGGAACGAAGTTATGAATATTGATCTTCCAGAAACTTTAAAGAAAATAAAGTGTCCTATTTATTTCTTTGTCGGAAAAAATGACATCCAAACCTCCACCAGAATTACAACTGGATATTTTGAAAAAGTAAAAGCCCCTAAGAAAGACTTGTTTTTATTTGAAAATTCCGGACATCAGATTCATAAAGATGAACCGGAAAAGTTCCAGAATACAATTATACAGGTCGTAAAATAAGAGCTGGACTGAAAATTTACAGGCAATAGATGATGTGTTAAAATTTGTATCAGTATTATAATTATTTTGTAATTTTGCATCAGAATATTAATAATATAAGTTGTGGTCAATTTAGAATGGTATCGTACTTTTAAAGCCATATATAAAACAGGAACCCTGACAGGAGCAGCCGATGCATTGTTTATTTCACAGCCAGGAGTAAGTCTGCATTTAAGTTCCCTGGAAGCTTATGTCGGCTATAAACTGTTTGACAGAACAGGGCGGAAAATGATCCCGACAGAAAGAGGAAAAGTCCTGTTTAATGCAGTTGCAGAACCTATTACCAAACTGGAAGATGTAGAGAAAAACTTTCAAAAATCTACTGAAAAACATACCCCAACAATCAGCGTAGGAATGTGTTTTGAAACTTTTCAGACGACTTTAGAACAATATGTTTCTTCGCTGTCTTTCAATCTGATTATCAGTTTCGGAGAATATCCGGAAATGCTGGATCAGCTGGATAAAGGAATCCTTGACCTCATCATCACGCCCAAAAAAGGATCTTCACCTAACATAGAACATGAAGCATTTTCTTCGGAGCAGATTATTCTTGTAGGCGGGAAAGATGTGGATACAGCTGCATTCAGTAAAGTACTTAAGACTAAAGATGCTGAGCAGATAGAAGAATGGCTGAAGAAAGAAAAATGGTATGGAACTACAGGAGATATGGAGCATCTTTTCCAATTTTGGACGTTGAATTTCGGGCATAAACCGAATTTTCGCCCCAATTATATTGTACCCAACCTGAACTCAATCATCCGTTGCCTGAAAGGAGGGACCGGGCTGGCTGTTATTCCCGACTTTTTATGTAAAAATGAAATTGAAAGCGGGGAAGTCAAGCTGGTTTGGGAAGGGAAGAAGAAGCTGGAAAATACACTGTATTTCGGATGCCGAAAAAAGACGAATTATCAAACGGAAATAGACCATATCAAAGGATTATTCCGAAAGGTGATGAGTAAGTAGAACCATATCACACATTTGTAAACCGTTTTCATAGATAGGTTCAGGATAATTTTCAATAAAGAAATTCTTCCTTACTCCCGTTTTTAGAAATCCGTTTTTCTCATAAAATCTGATCTGTTGGAACCCAGTGTCTGAAGTTCCAACGGTTAGTTTTTGATAAAGTTTTTCAAGGGCAATCCTTTTTGCTTTATTGATCAGAATTCTCCCTATCCCTTTATTTCTGTAACTTTCAATGACCGCAATATTTTTGATTTCCAATTCACTATTACTGTTTCTGTAAAGTGCCATTACAGCAATATTGTGCTCTCCATCATAAAGCAGATAAATATCACAATTGAAAATATACTGATCTATGGCTTCGGTAGTTTCATCAGCCAGCAGCAAAAGTTCATAAGGAATTTTCTCTCCAGGTTTAACGATATTGAAAGTGAAATTTTCCATTAAAGGCTCATATGAATAAGCGGATAATTTTTTCCGGAACCATCTTTCTCGGATCTTCCGGTTTTTTTGAACCCCATTTTTTCATAAAACCCGATTGCCTGCGGATTTTGTTCATTCACATCCACTTTACTAAGGTCGGTTTTTTCTTTCATAAATTTGTAAAGTGCTTTTCCATAACCTTTTCCACGGTCGTTATTATGAATGAAAAGCATTTCCAGATTTCCTTCTGCTACAGAGGCAAACCCTTTAGCATCACCGTTTTCTGTAATTAAATAGACTTCCAGATTCGGAAGATAATCTCTTGGAATGGCTTCTTTGAAATAATTAAAATCTTCTTCCGCAAGAAAGTAGTGGGTAGCCTGTACCGCTGATTCCCAGATTTCCATAATTCTTGGATAATCTTCAGCATTGGCAAGCCTTATTGAATGTGACATGATTTGAAATTTGTACAAAAATAATAAAATTGGGGGAAGTGAGGGGAAAGGGAAAAGGGGAGAATGAAAAATTGAAAATGGGAAAAAAGGGAATTAGGAATTTTGAAATTCATAGATTGATGATGAAATTCTTGTACTCGAAGCTATTATAAGACCAGCTTTATCGGAAATAAAATTAAAATCCTTGTCTTCTTACTTTTTCGATATCATTTTTATCCTTATAATTCGAAAAGACAATAAGTTAAAAAGCTTATTAAATAACAATTTTTTAACAGGAACAGTAAAATTGGTAGGTAGAAGTTCCGATTTTTTGTTGCAAATTTGTTTAATCACTTTATATTAAAATCAAAAATAAACGATTATGCAAAAGAAAACCTATACAGGGCAGCCTGTGGTAACCTTAAATAACGGAGTGGATATTCCGGCTTTAGGCTTTGGAGTATGGCAGATGGAGAACTTGAAAGAATGTGAGAATGCAGTAATCAAAGCTATTCAGACAGGATACAGAATGATAGATACTGCGGCTATTTATCAAAATGAAACAGCGGTAGGTATTGCGGTAAAAAATAATGGAGTAGACAGAGATGAACTGTTTATCACTTCAAAAGTATGGGTTCAGGACCATGGCTATGAAAAAGCAAAAGCTGCTTTCCAGAGAACATTGAACAGATTGCAGATGGATTATCTTGATATGTATCTTATTCATTGGCCTTATGGAGACTTTCTGGGAACATGGAAGGCTTTGGAGGAACTGTATAAGGAAGGAAAAATCAGAGCAATTGGGGTATGTAATTTTACCGTTGAAAAACTGGAGGAATTAAAAGCTAATGCTACTGTTTTACCGGTAATTAACCAGATTGAGCTGCACCCGGTATTCCAACAGAAGGAGCTGCAGGTGTACGACAGAGAGAACAATATTGTAACACAGCCTTGGAGCCCTCTGGGAAATGGAAACGCCAATCTTTTAAGTAATACTGATTTAAAAGCTATTGCAGATAAATATGGTAAAACTGTTGCTCAGGTAATCTTAAGATGGCATTTACAGGAAGGATTTGTTGTAATTCCAAAATCTGTTACTCCGTCAAGAATTGAAGAAAACTTTAATGTATTTGATTTTAAACTGACAGAGGATGAAATGAATACTGTTCGTTCATTAGACACAGGAAAAAGATTATTTTTTGATCCGAAAGATCCGGAATGGGAGCAGAAAATGCTGAATTCGGTAGCGGATATTTAATGGTTAGAAATTATAAATTAGTCCCGCAGATTTCATAAATTTCACAGATTTAAATTCTGCGTTATCTTTGAAATCTGTGGGATTTTCATTTAAAATAATCATTGTGAGCAATATAATCCCTTTGCGGGGTTCCAATTGCTTATTTGCAGGTAAATTTTAAAAAAAATAATTCTTATGTTTTGGCCGGATACAATCAGTAAAAAACTAGGGATACAATATCCTTTAATTCAGGCTCCGATGTTTGGAGTAAGTACAACCCAGATGGTTGCAGCAGCGGCAAAAGCAGGTTGTTTGGGATCATTAGCTCTTGCAGATCTCTCTGCAGACCAATCTGCAGAACTGATCAGAGAAACGAGAAAGCTAACTGATCAACCTTTTGCCGCGAACATTTTTGTGCATCATATTCCTGAAATTACAGATGCTTTTAGAGAGAAGTTTATTAAAGCCAGGCAGTTTTTAGAACAACTTACGAAAGAAAATAATATTGAAGTCAGTTTTCCTGATCTCGATGATCTGAATGTAAAAAGTTATCATGAACAGGTAGATGCAATTATTGAAGAAAACTGTAAAATACTAAGTTTTACATTTGGGAATCTGGATGATAAAAGTATTCAGAAGTTAAAGGAAAATAACGTCACTCTTATAGGCACCTGTACTTCGGTAAAAGAGGCTGTGATTTTAGAAAAATCGGGAATTGATATCATTTGTGTACAAGGAACAGAAGCAGGAGGGCACAGAGGTACCTTTGATCCGGATCATATTCCACAAATCGGAGGTCTGTCTTTGTTATCTCAGGTTTATGATCATGTAAAAGTTCCGTTGATTTATGCCGGAGGAATTTATAATTCAAAAACTTTACTTGCCGCTAAAGACTTAGGAGCGCAAGGCTTCCAGCTAGGCAGCCTTTTATTGGCTTCTAATGAAAGTGCGTTAATGCCTTTTGAAAAAGATAGGCTTAAGCGGGTAGAGGAAGAGGAAATAATGCTGACAAAAAGTTTCTCTGGAAGATATGCCAGAGGAATTAAAAATAAATATATAGAAGCTGTTGAAAATACAGAATATATTTTACCTTATCCTTATCAGAACAAATTGACCAATGCACTACGTAAGGTATCAAAGTCTTTGAGTAATCCGGAATTTGTTAGTCTCTGGGTTGGACAGTCGATTCATGATTATAGTGAGCTTTCTACAGAAAAAATACTGAAGATGCTTATACAGGAAGTAGAAGTTTAAATAAAATAAAGAAATCCTTTCAGAGAATGAAAGGATTTTTTTATCGATAGAGCAGCTCAAAAAGAGTTACATAGTTTTCCAATTTATCTGGTTAGATCCAGTCCGCCAAAGTTTCCTGAGCTCATCATCAAATAAACTCCATCTGTCTTGTTTAAAGTATTCCAGTAAGTATGAAGATCTTCAGCATTAGTGAAAACTCTCAGATTTTCATTCTTGAATTTTTCCTTGATAAATTCAGGAGATATAGGCTCCATTCTTTTAATCTTTAAAGCATCTTCAGAATAGAAAACCACAGCTTCATCCAAGCCATCCATGGCATGGTCGTATTGCTCCAGAAAAGCAGGATTTAAGCTGGAATAAGTATGAAGTTCCAGGAACCCATGCTTTTTTTGTCCCTTAAACTGCTCATTGAATGCTTTTACTGCCGCTTTTACCTTGCTTGGAGCGTGGGCAAAATCTTTATAAAGAGTTCCCTTATCTTCTCTGTCTACTTTTTCAAGACGTTTAGATGCCCCTTTGAAACTCATAATAGCTTCATAGAAGTCTTCATCCATAATACCCATATGGTGGCAGATGTGTCTTGCTCCTTCCAGATTTAATAGGTTGTGTGCACCAAAGACAGAAAGCGGAACATCTCCCATTTCAGTTTTTAAATATACTTTACCATTATTGATTTCATATTCAGGGGTTTTGTAAGGTATTTTTCTGAAATAGTTTTCAGCATTTTCCACCACTTTTACCACCTCCTGATCTTCTTCATTGTATACCAGAACTCCTCCCGCTGTAATGCTTGCTACAAACTTTCTGAACTGATCGATATAGTCATCAAATGTTTTAAAAACATTGATATGATCCCATGCAATACCGCTCATCAAAGCGATATTCGGCTGATACAGTAAAAACTTGGAGCGGAGATCAATTGGAGAGGAAAGATATTCATCCCCTTCCAGTACCATAAAGTCATTATCCTGAGTAAGCTTTACCATACAGTCAAAACCTTCCAATTGCGCCCCTACCATATAGTCTACATCTTTCTGGTGGAAGTTCAGGACATGAAGAATCATTGAGGTAATGGTTGTTTTACCATGTGAACCCGCAATAACCACTCTTGTTTTATTTTTGGCTTGTTCGTATAGAAATTCCGGATAAGAATATATTTTCAGACCCAGTTCTTTTGCTCTTGCCAACTCAGGATTGTCTTGGTGTGCATGCATTCCCAGAATAACAGCGTCTATATCCGGAGTTATTTTTTCCGGGAACCAACCCATTTCCTCAGGCAAAATTCCCTTTTTCTCCAGTCTCGATTTTGAAGGTTCAAAAATGGCGTCATCTGAACCTGTAACCTGATATCCTTTATCTTTTAATGCAATGGCGAGATTATGCATGGCGCTTCCGCCAATAGCAATGAAGTGGGTTTTCAATTGTATTTACTGTTTTTTAACATTAGTATTAATGATCTCCTGAAAAGCTGCAAGAATGTTCTTCCAGTTGGTCTGATAATTGGGCATGATCATGCTGGCATCTGTTTTATTGCCTTCATTGGGCCCCTTCTTGATATTGACTGAAGTAGAAACATGGTCATAAAGTTTTTTACGGTCTTCCTGTATCCTTCTGAAATTATTCTGGGAAAGAACCTGATCTAGTTTTTTTAGATCTTCATTGGAAATTTTAAAATCCTGTTTAAATTTTTTTCCTTGTCCTTCAAAAGAATAATGTACGTTGTTATCTTTTATAAGCAGGTTTTCATAAATAGGCGCAACGCCTCCGCTTTTCGAATAGCTGATGTCAAAATCCGAATATACTTTTTGGCTGTTGCATGAAACTAATACTATGATTGCAAATAAGATTCCAAGTATTTTGTTCATAATTTTTTATTTACTTTAATTATTTGAGTCCTTTTGTTCTAATTTTTTAGCTTTAAGTTCTTCATCATAACTGTGTAATATGTTGAAATCTTCAGTCTGTTCAATAGCTGTCATGATTTTCAATAAAATTTCCGGTGCTTTTTCATTATCGTAATCGATATCCAGGGGTGCTTTGAACTCCATGGTAGGTTTTACACCGGTAACCTTTACCCTAAGTCCCTTTTTATCAAAAGCCCTTCTGAATCCGTTGATCTTGATTGGGATAACAATAGGACGCTGGTTTTTTACCAATTTGGCCGTTCCTCTTCGTCCCTGTGCAAAAGCGGATGTAGTTCCCTGGGGGAATGTAGCCACCCAGCCATTGTCCAATGCTTTCATGATGTTGTCAACTTCACTCATGTCTACCATTCTGTTCACGTTTTTACCCTCTGCTCTCCAGGTTCTTTTTACGGTTACAGCTCCTGCAATTTTAAAAATTTTAGGAAGAATACCTTTATTCATGGTTTCTTCTGCTGCTACGTAGTAAAAATCGATCTTTGGATTCAACAGGTAGATCGGGTTTTTAATGGTATTTAAATATCCATTGTTTACGGCACAGAAAGCGTGGTACATGGCTGCTACATCTGCAAAATACGTCTGATGATTAGACACAAACAATACATTGGAATCCGGAAGATCCACAAGGTGCTCTGTGCCGGTAATTTTCAGTTTGTTAAAGCCATTGAACCTTCTGTAGGATACAAATCCTAAAATAAAAATAATTAACCTTTTTAAAAAATAAGGTGTTCCGAATGCATCGGTGAAAATATTTTTCTTCGCCATTTCTCAATTAAACACGGTAGTGCAAAGTTACATTTTTTTCAGCAACTGGCTGAATTCACTTAATATCATTGCTGTAGCTCCCCAGATAATATATCCATTGAAATTAATGACAGGAACTTCATGTCCGCCTGCGTTGGGAAGATTCATCATTTCAGGGATATCAGATAAATTTAGAAATGAAGTGATAGGAAATTCTATGGTTTCCACAGCTTCGCTCTGCTGAAGAATGAAAGCCGGATTTTTTTTTGTATATGAAATATAAGGATATACATAAAAATTGCTTGGCGGAACATAGATAGGAGACATTTCTCTTATGATTCTCATATAATGCTTGTCTATCCCAATTTCTTCAGAGGTTTCACGTATAGCGGTTTCTGCAAAATCCCTGTCCATTTCCTCACGTTTTCCGCCAGGTAATGAAATCTGCCCGCTATGTCTGTCATGTTCATTAATGGTTCTTTGAATCAGGGGAAAATACCACTCGTTGTCTTTCAGATACAAAACGATGTTAACAGCTGCAAATTTAGGATTCTTTGCCAATACTTCATCATAAGTAAAAACAGGACGATAGGGAGGAGAGAATACTCCATGCGCGTGTTCGCCGGGAAGTGCGACACTTTTTATTTTCCTTAATAAATCTTTTCCAAAACTTTCCATACCTCAAATTTAACAATATATCTTGAAGAAATAAGACACTTAACATTAATTAACCTATAATGAAATTACAATGTAAAGGATATCAAACCTCAATTACTGCTTTATAAAAAGAGTCTGCAGTATGAAAAATTAGCAGACGTATTGAATTAACCTTTGAAGATACCAAAGTATATGACAGGAGAATAGAAAAGACAGAACTCTTAATATATTGTCTAATTTTCGGAATGAAAGTCCAGGTGAACCTTCAAAATAGTTTTGTTCTCAGCAGAAATAGGGGGCTTTTTGGGTAAGCTTTCAGGATAGGGCAGGTAATAAAAAACCTTCAGTGCAACTGAAGGTTTAAATTTTGTCTTAATTAGAGAATTCGATCAATTCTTCTTTCTTTGAATTGTAGATTTTGTATTCCAGATATTTAAAAGAATCCCTGGGTACAATGGTTACCCATTTTTTGTATTTGATAAACCATTTCATTTGGATACTTTTTATGCCTTTTGTTAGGTAGGCTTCTACAAATGGGTGTACGTGCAGATAAATTTTTCCTTTTTCTTTTTGTAAAAGGTTTCTTAAGGTTTCACCCATTCTTTCCACGATGACAATAGGAGCTACAATTTCTCCGTCTTTGTTCGGGTTTTCTTCTTTGGTTTCGATCTGTTTTTCCGGACGGTTTCTTTGTCTGGTGATCTGGATCAATCCAAATTTACTTGGAGGAAGAATTTTATGGCGCGCTTTGTCGCGGCTCATTTCCTCTTTAAGGTGTTCATAGAGTTCTCTTCTATGATCAGAATTTGGCATGTCGATGAAATCGATCACAATAATACCTCCCATATCACGAAGACGAAGTTGTCTTGCGATTTCGGTGGCTGCCATTTTGTTCACTTTCAGCGCGTGTTCTTTATTAACGGCTGCTCCGGTTGTAATATTGTTTCCGGAATTGACGTCTACGACGTGAAGTGCTTCTGTGTGTTCAATAACAAGATAAGCGCCTTTTGAACTCGGAATGTTCACGTGTTTTCCGAAGCTCTGTTTTAGTTGTTTTTCAACATTGTAATATTCCAGAAGAGGAATATGGGAATCATAAAACTGGACAATATTTTTCCTTTCTGGAGCGATTACCTCCACATAGTTTTTCATTTCGCTTACCATCTGTTCATCATCACAGATAATATTGACGAAATCCTGATTAAAATTGTCTCTTAAAATAGCTGAAGCTTTGTCTTCTTCGCTTAAAACTTTGGATGGAACTTTGTTTCTCTGGATGTTTTTAAAAGTAGTTTCCCATTTTTGAACCAGCTGATTCATGTCATTGTGCAGGTCTGCTACTTTTTTTCCTTCGGCTACCGTTCTGATGATGACTCCGAAACCTTCAGGTTTGATACTGTCGATAAGGGTTCTCAGTCTTTCTTTTTCCTCAAAACTTCTGATTTTTTTGGAAATAGAAACTTTATTGTCGAAAGGAATTAAAACCAGGAAACGTCCTGTAAGTGAGATTTGGGTAGAAATCCTGGGACCTTTTGTAGAAATAGGCTCTTTGGTAATTTGCAGAAGAACGATATCGTCTTTAGCAATTACTTTATCTACCGTTCCGTTTTTATCAATTTCGGGTTGTATCTCGAAATTTTTTAAGCTTGAAGTGCTTTGTTTTTTAGAAATAGTATCTTTTAAAAACTTCCTGTATGTAAGATATTGAGGACCCAGATCCTGATAATGCAGGAATGCATCTTTTTCATATCCAATATTTACGAAGGCGGCATTTAGATTTGGTGCCAGTTTTTTTACTTTTCCTATAAACAGATCTCCAACTATAAAATCGCTTTTGTCTTCTTGCTCATGAAGTTCACATAGTCTTCCGTCTTCCAGCAGTGCAATCTTTGTAAGATCATCTTCATGCGAAACTATTAGTTCTTTCTTCATTTTGTTATAAGATAAAATTGTTTAGATTATTTAGGAAACGGGTGTTTTTGTAGATTAATTCATCTAATAAATATATGAATTTAGAATGAAATCCATTATATTTTTATTAAAATAATATTTGAAACCATCCGCTTTCCAAGTAATCTTATAGTTGCAAACAAAAATATAGTCGGTGAACTTTAGAAATTTAAAACCACCAACTATATTATTATATTGTAAATCTCGAGAAGAAGAGATTATTTTTTCTTATGTCTGTTCGCTCTTCTTCTTTTCTTTCTTTTGTGAGTCGCAACCTTGTGTCTTTTTCTTTTCTTTCCGCTTGGCATAATTTTAATTTTTTAGTAACTAGTTAATATTCAGTTAATGTTCTTATTTTACTGCAACTTTAGTTTTTACTTTCTCTACAAATGATTTTGAAGGTTTGAAAGCAGGAATGTTATGAGCAGGAATCTCAATTGCAGTATTTTTAGAAATATTTCTTCCTGTTTTAGCAGCTCTTGTTTTAATGATAAAAGATCCAAAACCTCTCAGATAAACGTTATCCCCATTATACATAGAAGTTCTGATCTCCTGCATAAAAGCTTCTACAACTTTCTGTGTTTCATTCTTTTCTGTTCCCAACTTATTTGAGATGGTGTTTACCAATTCTGCCTTTGTCATTTCCTTATTTTAATTTTAAATTTTAGGTGTGCAAATTTAGTTAAAAAAATTGAATACTAGCAAATTAGTGGCAAAATATTTTTGCTCAACAAGTTGGAGATTTAATATGTACGCTATATTAAGACGGGTTTAGCGAACTTAATAATAATATAATACAGACTGCAATAATGCGAAAAATATTTCAAAAAGCAATGAAAATTATTGATTACAGGTATACTTATCAAGGGTTTGTCATCCCTTTTTCTTTGCTGTTCAATGTCTATTCAACGTCAATAATTGTTTAAACATTACCTGAAATTTTTAACCTGATATTATTTTACATACTAGAATTGTAATATCCGTTTTCTACACAGAAACGGATAAGATGCAGCTTTGTTTTAAGCCCCAGTTTTTCAGTCAGACGGTTGATATAAGTATCAATAGTTCTTGTGCTCAGATTAAGTTTTTCTGCAATTTCTTTATTACTAAGTCCTTCATAGCAGAACCTCATGAGTTGTATTTCAGCAGGAGAGAGCTCTTCCTGGCCCTTTTTCTGCCGGTCCATATACTCTTGCACAGCCAGTGGCTGCTGTTCCCACTCTTTAGAATAGGCATGATAATCAAACTCTTCAGAAGCAATAGTCCCTTTGATGATATCTTTTATGATAGTGCTTTTTTTCTGACAGTAATAGGTGTTGGGGATTTTGGAAAGAATTTCTGCCATATCTTCCTGATAAGTACCGGAATAAGTGACGATAGGCGTTTCTGCATTGTTTTTTCTGATATACTTTATGGCTTCAATTCCGCTTAATACCGGCATGAAAAGTTCTATGACAAACACGTCTTCCTGCCTTCTGTAGATCCTGTTCACAAGCTCGTGGCCATTGTTACAGTCGTTCAGGAGCATATAGAATGGATTTTCCATAAGGGTTTTGATCATTATTTTCTTAAAATAAAAATCGCTGTCAGCAATGGAAAACCGTACGGTATTAGATAATATTTTACTCATTCTTAATATCGATTTGGCGAATGATATTTAAAATTCAGAGGCCTAATTTAGGAAAAACTTATTAAATCGGAAATTAATATTAAGTTAATCAGGGTTTTCACGAAATAAACTTGGGGAAATTACGTATTGTACATAAATTTTTTTTTTTATATTTTCACAGGCCAAACAAATCGCAAATTATGTCTTCGAACAGGGAAAAAAAATTGAACAAATCTGACGTCAGAATAGGCATTTGGAAGTTTATACTGTCTTTTGCCGTTTTGTCGGTAGTATCTTTCGCATGTCTATTTCTCTTTTTCAAGAGTTATGATATACAGCGGGAAGGAATTAGCCGGGAAGCTGAAGCATACAAAGAATTGATGCGCAGAAGTGACGTATTGAAAAATCATGTTGATGATATTTATGATAAAATGAACCAGCTTAGTGTGAATAAGGTGGAGAATGAGGTGTTTCTGCGAACCAGTATTATGGATAACGTGAGAGACGCCAAAAATATTATGAACAAAGACAGTAGCCAGAACTTTAAACATTATGCTGTGCTGATGAAGCAAATAGAGCCTATGATGTCTCTGAAAGCCAAAATTATAGAAGTGGAATACAATAAGAGAATTGTTCTCAGGGATCTGGAAGAATGTATGAATAAAACAAAAGTCACCAACAACGAACTTAGAAAAGATCCTACCAGGAATTTCACAGGAAGTAAAAGACGAAAATAAAAACAGAAAATATGCAAGGACAAATAACACTATCTAAAAAGGAAAGGCATTATCAGTTTTTTTATTTGATACTAATGCTTGTTACCGCAATGTTTTTTCTGGGAATTATCTTTTTAAAAGGATTTGTCTCCCCGTTTTCTGATGAAGATGTAAGAGGAATTCAGAATCTTGAAGAAAAAGCTGAATTTGAACAGCACCAAAAGGTTGTTCTTCCTATCATGGATAGTACATATGCCATGATCAGCAAACTTACAAATGAAGCGCCACAGCCTTTTGTTGAAAATAATATCCAGGTAGGAATCAACGATCTTAACAGTTATTTTAATGGTTATGATGTAACCGATATCCGAAAAGATGCATATCCTCAGATCGCTAAATTCTATAAAATGTATTTTGAAGACAAAAAAGTGATTTCCACCACTTCGGAAGACATCAAAAAGTTTGATAAACAGGTCGAAGATTGCAGAATCGGGTTCAAAAATAAGCAAAACAGACTTTATGAACGCGAAACCGCTTTGAAAGCAAGAACGCAGTAATACAATATAAATACTAGGAACTATACACATCACAATTACTTAATTATGAATTATTTTCAAAAGAACAAGAAAAACATTATTATCGGTGTTATCGCCACCCTGCTCATAGCAGCACTTGTTGCCCTGTGGCTGCAGAAAAAAGTGATACATTCTGCTGATGATATTGTTGGAGTGGTTTATCCGTCTTCACTGGCGGTAGGAGATACCCTTTTATTTGAAGATAAAACCCAATTCGCAAAGACCAAAAGATGGAATTTCGGAGATGGTACAACTTCTGATAGAAACAGTGGAATTCACTTCTACAATAAACCGGGATATTACCAGGTAAGCTTGATCGTTGACAACAAATACACGAAATCTTTCCCTGTAATGGTTGGAGCAAGAAGCCTCCAGAAGTCCAAAGATACTACAAAAATCAAGTCTACTATTGAAGCCCCTGTTCAGGCTATGCAAAATGAAAACGTGCCGTTTCGTGCCGTTTCTGAAGCGAAACAGTTTGCATGGAAATTCGGAGAAACAGGCAATACAGATTCCAAGGATAAGTTTACGATTTATTCTTACAAAAAGCCTGGAGATTATGTGGTAACTTTATACACTGAAGAAACTCAGGAACCTATTTATCACCGTATTAAAATCCTTCCTGCCTATAACTCTCTTGCCGAAGATGAAATATCCGTAGAAGACTCTTATGCAAAAGTAGATAATGATTTCAAATATCACCTGCAGCAGATTGCCAACGGAAACAGTTTCAATATGCATTACAATTACCTGTTGAAAACCTATTTGTGTAATAATGAAAATACTGTGGTAAAGGTAAATGACAGTAAAGCAAATAACTTTTATATGTACTGTGCGGGCCTTCAGTTTGACAAAAATACGGTGATCCAGACTGTAAAAGTGAATCTTGATGACACACAAAACTGTGTAACTAAAGTTGACATCAACCAAAGCAAATAATACCATCCGGTTGTACGGATGTGCCAATCATAAAAAGATAAAATAGGATGAAAAATAGATTTCCTCTAGCAGCATATTATATAGGACTTTCAGTATTACTGACGAGTTGCCAGGTAAAGCTTCCGTCAAAGAAAACTCCTGAACCGTCCCAGTATGGACAGGTGGATAACTCTCCTGTAGTCAATGGTTTTCCTAAAAAGTCAACTCCATGGATCGTGATCTCAGATCGATCAAGAAATACGGCTTACTTGGATAAAGATGATGAAAAATCATATAAAGAAGTGAAATTTTTAGAACCATTAATGGTTTTGAAACACAGAGACGGAATGGTAAAAGTAGCGGAATACGTTCCTGATGCTTTAATGAAAAAAGTTTCGTCAAAATCTATTAAAACATATGGCTGGATTCCAGAATCTGACCTTCTCCTGTGGAATAACTCTTTAAAAAGCGAAAAGACAGGTTATCCGGTAAGAGTAGCTGTAGTACCCAGTAACAGTGAGGTGATAAAAAACGCTGAAAGATACTACAAAAATGATTCTATTATGGTGTTCAACTCACCAAGTCTAATCGAAAATGCCAAGGTGAAAATTCCTAATGGCCAGATTGTATATGTTTATAAGCAGGCTGAAAACAACAAAAGATTTTTAGTAGGTAAAAAACCTTCAATAGATATAGACAGCATCAGCACAGGACTGTATGGATGGGTAAGTTCCAATGTGATTTCCAAATGGGGAGAGCGTTCCGCTGTAAAGCTGAAAAATACAACAGGGATCAATGATTCTGCTTTGGGAATTCATGAAGGATACCCGGGTGGATCAGCATCTGACGCAGAAAATAAAACAGCAGTTCTCCTTACAGAAGTTAATAAAAGAACACCACTGGAAAATATTTTCCCGGTAACACTTCCGTTAGAAGAAGCTCCAACTCCCGATTCTAAAACAAAATACTTCACCAATATTTTAGATTACAGTAAGAACTATGTTTCCAATGTATTAGGCGAGCCTATATATTTTGACCGTTACAGAGAGATTACAGAAAGGGACAAAAATATTAATATTGTTTTTGCACTGGATGTAAGTGCACCGAACGCGCCATATGCACCTATTGTAAAATCATTATTACAAGATCTCCAGCTTAGATTTGAAAAGCCTTCTTATTTCAGCAACGTAAAATACGGAGTAGTTTTATATAAAAATAACCCTTGTGGAAATAACCTTTCTGTTTCAAACCTAAGTACGGATTATAGTAAAATAACGTCGTTTATTGATCAGAAAACAAATGAGATGAACTGTGCAAGCAACAATGGATATCAGCCGGTAGGAGAAGCTCTTTCTGCAGCCGGGAACCTTCTTTCCAATGTTCCGGATGAAACTAATATTGTAATAACTGTAGGTACTTCCGCCAATCAGAGTGGAAATATGTACAGCGTAATCAGCTCTCTTACTCAGGCTCAGGCCAGACTGATTATGTTTCAGACAAGCGCAAGATCTTCAGATACATACAATGACTTTGTATTGATGGCTGAAAATGTAGTTACCAATACAGCAAAAAATATTGCTGAGCTTAAAAAGCAGAAGATCATTAACCAATATGATGTTCTTACTAAAAATAATTTCAGTCTCGTAGAAGGTGATGAAGGATTCTTCTCATTAGCTTATCCTAAGCAAAGTATGTCTCAGGGATTTGTCATCTTTCCAAAAAAAGGAGATATTACAACTCCCGGGTTCCTGAAAAAATCAGTAGACAGCCTTATTTCACAGGTTACTTTAGATAATCAGACTGTGGACAAATCTCTTAATGAGTATTTCCATTCATCAGTAGGAGCCGGAAGAACAGATGTAGATGTAAAATACAAGTATCTGTACCCAGGCCTTACGAATCCGGTTTCAGCAGGAATTGCTGCTCAGCTGATCAACTATGGAAGCCCGTTCCTGGTAAAAGGGTATATTCCAAAAGAATTGAAAGAATTTACTCCCGGTATAGAAAAAGGAATTCTTATTTCAGAATCGGAATATGATAACCTAAAAGCTTTCTATACAGAAGTGTACAGAAATACAGAAGCGGATCGTCCAGGCTTTAATCAGGGAAGAGCCATAAAAGAATATGTAAAACTACTGAAGAAGTATAATCCGACCATAAAGTTCCTGGATAAAGGAGATCTTTACGAACTTCCAATGTCTTATGCAGTTGGAATGAGTACAGGGTTTGACCTTTCAGAAGAAGAATTGATGTCTAAATATAAATTAAAAGGTTGGAGAAAATCGAAGATTGTTCCTAGTGAAACAGTAAGAAATTACTTCCACCACTATAAAGATTTAGCAGACAGAATGCTTGCCAACAGAAATAATCCGGCGGTGAAAATTCAGCAGAACGGACAGACGTTCTATTGGCTTAACGAATATTTTACGCCAACAAGAATCCCGACAGAACAACCGGAATATACTAAACATTAAGATTTAGTTTTTATAATAAAAAAGCAGGAGACCTATACTTCTGCTTTTTTTGTGCTTTGATGGAAGCCAGACGTTGTACCTTTTAAGCACAAAATATAAAACTTGGGCTTTAAGAACGGATGTGAATTTTCAATTTTTCATGTTCTATTTTATGCTTTTATCTGTTGTTATTTCTCTTTTTAGTGTAAAATTTCCTTTTTTATGATGATTTTATGATGGTTTGAAAATCTTTATTGAAGCATATTTGAATAGAGTTGTTAAATCCAATGTCGTAGAATTACTACAAGAAATCGTAGAACTACTACAAATTTTCAGATTTATATTGAAAAGTTTTTTTTAGAAAAAAAGAGCCTCTATATTTGCTGAACAATCACCGAATCACAAAATATTACTAACGATTAAAATTTACAAATCATGGCAGAAAGAAACTCGAGAGGAATCTTAAAATTCAATAACGGAGAAGGTCAGAAGCTGTTAAAAATGAACTACAGTGTATCAAGATCTACAGACGTTTCAGGACGTGTAGCATCAGATCCTTCCAATGCACTAATCAAAGTGACAGTAGAAGCCACTGAAAAGTCTGATATCCTTGAAAGCTTACTGAATGGGAAATACAAGCCTACAGTAGGAGAAATCACATTCAATAAATCTCACGAAGAAGGTACACTGATCACTTTAAACTGGAAAAACGGATACGTTATCCAGCACGAAGTAGACTTTGATGCAATAGACAGCAATAGTATGCTGATCAGCTTTGTAATCAGTGCTGAAACTATTGACTACGGTTCTTCTGAGTATGCAGGACTTTGGCCAAGCAGCTAATATTTATACACATTATCAACATTCATATGAAAAGACTGTCCCTATTAAAGGCGGTCTTTTTTTGCCTGTAATAAGATTTTATGCCAATTGCCAGAATTAAAATAACAGAGGACAGCTTTCATGAAATTTAGAAAGAAAAGGAACAAAGACAGTAATTTGTTATTGAATTTTCACAAAGAAAAGAATCTGGAAAAAGAAAAAAGGTCGTTGCTACTTCTCTAATTGAAGAATTAACTATCTTTAGCTCGTTTAGAATAAAATTTTTAATTTTAGCAAAATAAAACGAGGCTTTTGATTCTCTGGCAATCAGTTATGAAAATACAGATAAAGAGAATCATCCCCTGTGAATCACATCAAAACCAGAACGCAAATATATTAATATAAGAAAAATTATAAATGGGAGTACTAGTAACCAACGAAACAGTAAAGCAGCTATTTCATATTGCTCAGTCGATAGCGAAGGAAAATTATAATGGCACTTATGGAGGCCCGCATATTTTGCAGGCTTTAATGCATAAAGATATAGGACTCAATGAATTCCTGAAAAGCATAGATAAAGATCCTGGCTACTTCTATGAATGGGCAGATGTCCGCATTGAAGAATACCCTAAGACAGCCCATCTTCCGGAAGAGGTTGGCCAGGATGATGCCGTAGATACCCTTATAGAAGAGGCTGATGATATCCGTCTAAAATTGGGGCTGGATGAGATCACGCCCATTTGTATTCTGACGGCCATTGTAAAACCGCAGGTTGTATTCTCACTTCAGCAGCTAAAATCTCTTCCGTTGAGGGAGCACGAGATATTCAATTTATATAGAAAAGATACCCCATTTACCGTTTCTGAAGATGGTGATTTTTCATCTCTATTTTCAAATGGGTCAGACTATTCGGATACCTCTTTTCCGTCTATTAAAAGTTATTGCGTAGACAGAACAGCGCAGGCAAGAAAAGGAGACCTTGAAAATATTATTGGAAGAGACAAAGAACTCAGAATGCTGGTAGAAATTCTTTGCCGAAGAAGCAAACCAAATGTAATCATCATTGGAGAACCTGGTGTCGGAAAAACAGCATTAGTAGAAGGCTTTGCTATAGAAATTACAAAAGGAAATGTTCCGGAAATGCTTAAAAACGGGACCCTTTTAGAACTGGACACAGGAGCATTATTAGCAGGAACTTCCTATAAAGGCGAAATAGAAGACAGGCTGAAAAAAGTGATTAATGAATGTAAGAAAATTGAAAAAGCAATCCTTTTCATTGATGAAATTCATACTCTTTTAGATCCCAAAGGCAGTATCGGAAATGTGGCAAACCTTCTTAAACCGGAATTGGCAAGAGGTGAAATTACCGTAATAGGTGCTACTACCCAGGAAGAATATAGGAAAATTATAGAGCCGGAACAGGCTTTCAATCGTCGTTTTGAGGTGCTTACAGTTAATGAACCGGATGAACAGACCTGTGTGAAAATGATTGATGTACTTTTAGAAGGCTACAAAAAGCACCACGGCATTGAAGTTGAAAAAACGGCCCTTCCGGAATGTGTACGTTTAGCAAAAAGATATGCTAAAGGTAAAAAACTGCCGGATGCTGCTATCGACTTGTTAGACAGGACGATGGCTGCTATAAAAATGCTTGATGAACTTTCAGAAAAAGAACTTGGAAGCTGGAAAGAAAGCTATGACACCATTTTGAAAGAAGAATTTGCAGACAATAAAGATAAAGCGGATGAACTGATCTGGACTTATAATCTGTTAAGAGATAAAATTAGCCCTATTCTTTGGGGGTCTCTAAGCGAACAACCGGCGATAGATAACTCTATGCCTGCAGACCAGATTCAAAAGATTATTGAAGATACGTATGCAGAACTTTTACAGCATGCTGCAAAGAAAAGGGAAAAAGTAGACAGATTAGAACTGGCTGCTGTAATGGCTGCCAAAACCAATATTCCAATTGGAAAAATTCAAGCTCAGGAGAAAGAAAAACTACTCAATATGGAGTCTCTTTTACTCAATAGGGTAGTAGGACAGGACCATGCCTTGAAAATTCTTTCTGATGCCATCGTGGAGAACCGGAGTGGACTGAATAAGCCAGGACAGCCGATAGGTTCATTCTTCCTGTTGGGACCTACCGGAACAGGTAAAACAGAGCTGGCGAAATCAATGGCAGAACTGCTTTTTAACGATGAAAAGGCGATGGTTCGTTTTGATATGTCTGAATTTAAAGAAGAACATTCCGCGGCTTTATTATACGGAGCTCCTCCGGGATATGTAGGCTATGAAGAAGGAGGGATGCTGGTCAATAAAATAAGACAGCAGCCTTATACTGTTGTTTTGTTTGATGAAATTGAAAAAGCACATCATTCTGTGTTTGACGTTTTCCTACAGATCATGGATGAAGGGAAAGTACATGATAAGCTTGGGAAAGAAGGAGACTTCAGCAATGCACTTATTCTGTTCACATCCAACATTGGAAGTGAGGAAATAGTAAAGCAATTTGAAGAAGGAAAAATCCCGGAATCATCCTCACTGATGCAGATTATGTCGAATTCAGGAAGATTCAGACCAGAATTTTTAGCAAGAATCACAGAAATTATCCCTTTTGCACCAATCACAGAGTCTATTGCAGAAAGAATTTTTAATATTCAGCTAAAATCACTTCACACTTCACTTACCCGATTAGGAATTACTCTTAAAATCAGTAATGATGCTGTGAGAAGCCTTGCGTTAGGAGGATTCAGCAGTAAGTATGGAGCAAGACAAATCTCAGGAGTAATCCGTGCACAGCTTGCCAGACCCATTTCTAAAATGATTGTAAGAGAAGAAGTGAAATCCGGACAGACGGTTCATGTAGACTGGAATAAAGAAGAAGAAAAAATCAGCTGGAAAGTAGATTAGTTACGAAGAAAAAATAGCAAAAAGGTAAATTGCCTTTTTGCTTATAAATACATTTAAGATGAAAACGATTGTCAGAAATATCTTTACAGGTTTTATGATATTGGGAACTGTTATTTTTGTGAACGGACAGTTTCTTGCCGCTTCCGATACTTCGGAAAACAGTGTAAAAAGATACAAAGGAATTATTAATGCCAATAAAGATCTTGTAGAATTTATTGAACAGTTACTCCTTCAGAAAGGACTTCCCAAGCATTTGAGAAATCTGGCGCTGATAGAGTCTCATTTTGACAGAAATAGTACCTCAGGAGCAGGAGCCGTAGGAGTCTGGCAGCTGATGACCGCTCATGCCAATCAGTATGGGCTTACAGAGCAAAATCGTACAGATGTTTATAAAAGCACAAAAACGGCCGTCATCTCTTTGGGAAATCTCTATAAAAAATATAACAACTGGGTGACAGTAGTAGCCGCCTATAACTGTGGTGAAGGAAATATTGCAAAGGCAATGCAGGCTGCAGGCTCGTCTCAATATCACGAGTTTTATAAATACCTTCCCGGAGAAACCATTAATCATGTGAAAAAATACCTGAATGCGTGCTACGCTACAGGAGAGCTCCAAAGCGTGCTGAATAACTATAACTCTGCAAGAATAAATAAAATATTCTTCGAAGACGGGAACAGAAAAATAGCCAGTGAAAACCTTTCAGAAACCGAAATTAATGCTGGGTTTAATCTGAAAATTGTTGCTGATGAACTCAAAGTTGATTTCGACAAAATTCTGGTCTGGAATCCGGGAATTGTGGAAGAACTACAGAAAAAAGGTGAAAGCCCTTTTTATCTTCCGACTGATCTGATGCCAGATTTTCTGTTACGAAAAAATAAAATCCTTGTTCGATCCATAAAAGAAGGAGGAAATACTCCATAGAAGAAATACCTTAAATAGAAAATTATTAATAGCAATCAGTTTCATTGAGCTGGTTGCTATTTTATCTTTATCTTATCAATTCAATTTATGAAAAAAATGTAAAATATATCCTCTTATTGCTTGCTTTTTGGTTTGTTGCATATACCATTTATATACTAATCGATGGGCTTGATGATAAAGGTGGAAGAGCTGATCTGGCAGTGGTTTTAGGAAACAAAATTAATGAAGACGGTTCACTGTCAGAAAGGTTAAAAGCAAGGTTAGATCAAAATATTAAACTATATCATGCGGGGCGGGTAGAGAAGATCCTGGTAAGTGGTGGATTAGGAAAAGAAGGATATTGGGAGGGAAGCAAAATGGAGGAGTAAACCATATTCCACAGGAAAATATCTTTGTAGATAACTATGGGAACAATACTGAAATGACGGTTAAAAATACAATCCGGATCACGGACAGTCTGCATTTCAAAAGTATTATTTCAGTTTCACAATACGATCATCAGACAAGAATAAAAAAACTCTTTAAGGAAAATCATTTCTATGCTATAGAAAGTTCAAGTCCTGACTATTTTGAAATACGGGATTTTTACTCAATTTTCAGAGAATTTTTTGCCTACTATAAAGCTGAAAGATTAGCACTGTGATTTTGTAAGTTGGGTAAATAATTTATATCTGAATATTGAACCCCAAACTTTAAATCTTCAATATGAATTTCCCATATTTATCTCTCAGATTTCCTCTTTAAACTGTAATTATATCTCTTTATTGTGTAAAATGTTCCTTTTTCGTGAAATGATTATTATTGCTTAAGTCCTTTATTAAAAGGTGTTTTGGTGTTTTTTTTAAATCTAATGTCGTAGAATTACGACAAGAAATCGTAGAACTACTACAAATTTTCAGATTTATATTGAAAAGTTTTTTTTAGAAAAAAAGAGCCTCTATATTTGCTATACAATCACCGAATCACAAAATATTACTAACGATTAAAATTTACAAATCATGGCAGAAAGAAATTCAAGAGGAATCTTAAAATTCAACAATGGTGAAGGACAGAAGCTGTTAAAAATGAATTACAGCGTATCAAGATCTACAGACGTTTCAGGACGTGTAGCATCAGATCCTTCTAATGCATTAATCAAAGTTACCGTAGAAGCTACTGAAAAATCAGACATTCTGGAAAGCTTATTGAATGGGAAATACAAGCCTACAGTAGGAGAAATTGTATTTAACAAATCTCATGAAGAAGGAACATTGATTACCTTAAAATGGGAGAACGGATACGTTATTCAGCACGAAGTAGATTTTGATGCTATTGACAGCAACAGTATGCTGATCAGCTTTGTAATCAGTGCTGAAACCATTGACTACGGTACTTCTCAGTACGCTGGACTGTGGCCTTCATCTGGCAAATAAGCCTATTCATCATCTTAGTAAAAATAAAATTGGTACAGGACAGTGCACTCGTAAGGGTATACTGTTCTGTTTTTTCCATGAAGAATCATGATATCCCGAAAGCTATTCTCTGTAAGAGTTTCTCCGGAAGATTGATCAATATTATATTTCGATTTTGTATATACTGTACAATCGGTAGTGTATACATTTTTTAATTTAAACACAATATGCTATGTTTCAGGATGACAAGAAAATTAAAATAGAAAGCCCCGGCAATGCTACAAAAGCAGGCAAGGGGCATATTAAGAATGTTGCAGAAAAAGCTGAAGGAAAAATAAGTAATGTTGGCGAAAAAACAAAAAAAACGGTAAAAACTGGCCAGCAGGCTGTAAGTTCTGTACAAAGTGCAGATATGTTTATGAATCAGACTTTGGTTCCTAATACAGCATCTATTGTTGAAAATAAAGTATGGGCAAAACAGCCCACCTCAAAAATACATAATGTAGAAGCCATTGCTGAAAGTTTTATTACCGGAATTAACCGTGTCGTAAAACTCGAAGTGGTTATTGAAGGTCAGATTATTAAGTATTTTAAACATTTTAAATTGGTACAAAGTGCCGCAAAGCACCATGAGTTCAGTTTGACACTGGCTCACGATACATTGGGAAGCGCGGAAAATCATAATTTAGAAGAGGCACAGAATTTTTTGGGAAAAAGAATTACTATAGTTTTCAAATATAAAGATATTCCTAATGGCGCTGAGCGAAACTTTGTGGGAGTCGTTACAGAAGTCGGGTTCAGTCAGGAAAAAGGTAGTTTGGGAAATATAGTTCTTAAAGGATACAGCCCAACAGTACTTTTAGATGCAGCACCCCACATTCAGAGTTTTGGGGGAAGTCAGCCTGTGAGCTTAAACAGTATTGCAGATCATGTGATCAGAGAAGGGCTGGGGCAGAATAAATTTGACTTTAGGGTAGACGCCCAGCACGGAAATGTTTCCTACAGTTCCCAATATGAAGAAACCCATTATAATTATCTTGCCAGAATGGCGGAAGCGTATGGAGAGCAATTCT
The DNA here is from genome assembly GCF_057799275.1 of Chryseobacterium sp. 14P4.3.2. Classification (NCBI taxonomy): domain Bacteria; kingdom Pseudomonadati; phylum Bacteroidota; class Flavobacteriia; order Flavobacteriales; family Weeksellaceae; genus Chryseobacterium; species Chryseobacterium sp. 14P4.3.2. Next base: position 19,901 of record NZ_JBYOKO010000012.1, on the reverse strand, counting down.
ACTATGATGGGGAGGTTCTGCATTTTGGAAAACTGCCGCCTCAGGAGAAACCTGTGAAACTTACTTACGGCAGTAGTGTAAGCGATATTTCAATTAAAATGAAAGCACAGCATGTAAGCCCTAGTTTTTATGGATATAACAGCAGCAAAAATGAAAAGCTTACAGCCGGAAGTTCAAAAATCAATCATACATCAGATATTGCGCGGCGTGCGTATGAAATATCAGAAAAAACCTTTACAACCCCTTCATTAAGAGTAGCCCCAATCAAGGCATCATCTTTTATGGATATTGATGCTTCTCAGAAAGGAACTGCCGGAAGTAAAGCATCTGAAGTTTTTATTACTTCAGGAACTACTACTGTCCCTTTCTTATATCCGGGCTGTCCTGCAGATATAGAAATGCGTAAAGCTGACAGTAATGAGACTTCTTATTTTACCAAACTGATGATTATTGAAGTTACGCATGAAGTAGATGCCAGAGGATATTATGATGGGAAATTTGAAGCTATTGCTGCAGATACAGGATTTATTCCACGTCCGGAATTTGAAAATCCAAGAGCAGATGCTCAATTTGCCAAGGTGATTTCCAATACTGACCCTTTAAATCAGGGAAGAGTCCGTGTTCAGTTTGATTGGCAAAAAGGGCAGGACACAACGGAATTTATCCGGGTAATGACACCTGACGCGGGAAGCAGTAAAAAGGTGAATAAGAACAGAGGCTTTATGGCTATTCCTGAAGTAGGAGATCAGGTTATCATTAATTTTGTACATCAGCATCCTGATCGTCCCTTTGTGATGGGGGGAATGTTCCATGGTCGGGTAGGTGCAGGTGGTGGAGTCGGAAATAATATAAAAAGCCTGAGTAGCCGTAGTGGGAATAAGTTAGAGCTTAATGACGGGGAAGGTTCTGTATATCTTACAGACCAGGGAGGTGCAAATATGAAATTTGACGGTGCCGGAAATGCGACCACTAATGCCAATTCGAATCATACTGTAAATGCCGGAAGTAAAAATACCATTAATGTTGGCGGAAAAAAAGATGCGCCTCCACAATGTATTTTGGAAATGGACAGTGCCGGAAATATTACGCTAGATGGTAAAACAAGTTTAACCATTACGATTGGCGAGAGTATTTTAAAGATGTTGGCAGATGGTACCGTGACTTTAAATGGTAAAAATGTGAAAATGGAAAGTACTGAAACTTTTGATATCTCTTCAAAAGATTCTACCTTTAAAGCAACTAATAATACAGAAGTAGGAGGTGGTGTGCTTACTAAAGTGACGGGGATAACCCTTCAGCTGTTTGGTAGTTTCCTTGCAGAATTAAAAGCCGCTGTAACAAAAATAAATAGTTAAATATGGGAAAACTGGCTGCACGGGCACTTGTAGATCAGGGGGCTCATACCGGACCTATAACTGCCGGAAGTTTTAATGTGTTAATCGGAGGAAAACCGGCTGCTAGAAAAGGAGATCCCATTACTTGTTCCTCTCACGGAGTCGCGAGTATTGTAGAGGGATCGTCATCTGTATTTATCAATGGAGTAGCTGCTGCAAGAATGGGTGATAAAACAAGCTGCGGTACACCACCACAACCACCCCCGGCAGGACCTACAGGAGCTCCGGTGGATAATCATTTCTGGAGCATTATCCCTAAAGATAAACTTAATAGCGACGGAACTATTGATCATAAATTAAAAGATAATATGTCATTAAAAGTCTTTGAAGCCTATGCCAATAGAGAAGATAAGACGAAAGACGGAAGTTATGATTACGGAACTTTAGGCTTTACCGTATTTGAGATGAATGTTAAAGGAGACTATGAACCTTTAGGAAAAGGAAACGGGGGAATAGGAGGAAGCGGAGGATTTTCAAAATATAAAGGAGAGCTGAAAGGTGGAATCTATGGAAGTAATGGATTATACGGTGCTGAGGGAGAAGGAAAAGCTTCGATGATGTCCGGAAATGCAGAAGCTCACTTAGGTAAAGAAGGTGTTCTTTATCATAAAAGTGAAGTAAAAGGTGACATCGCCTATATCGAAGGAAAAGCTGAAGCTAAGGTTTTAACCGGAGGATCTGACAACAGATATGGCTTTCAGGCAGAATTATCCGGAGATATGGGAGCTGCTAAAGCAGATTATGAAGGGCAGTCTGATTTCTTTGGTGTTTTAAAAACAAAAGCTAAAGTAGGACTTTCAGGAGGCTCAGGTGCACTTGGAGGTAAAGGAGGAATGTATTATGATACCGATGACTATGAATTGGGAGTAAATGTGGGAGGTAAAGTTGCCGCTTTAGTAGGTCTTAAGTTAGACCTCGAAGTCACTTTAAGTGCTAAGCCTATCATTAATGGAATAAAAAATTTAAAAGAATGGATGTTTCCTTCCGTGATTGAAGGAAAAATTTTAACTGGTTGCGCAACCGTAATAATTGGATAATATGAAGATTTTATTGTATGTTACATTTGTAATTTTGTATGGTTTATTGCTTTTTAAATTGCCTACATTATATTCAAAAAAGAAAGTTTTATTAATAACAGGCGGTGGGATATTGGTCGGCCTTTTATTTTTAGTTATAGCATATTTTAGTTTTTTAATGTACGCTTCAAAATATGATAACAGCCTCTTGGTATACGAGAAACAGTTTCTAAATATATGTATGGGAGTTGTTGCATTATTCTTTTTCAGCTTTTTTGTTTTGTTATTTGTGGATACAATTTTAGATAGTGTGCTGGTGAGATTTCATCAGACGTATAATTCCCAAAATATAGACAGAAATCCGGTAAGGTTCTTTATTGGAAATGTTGAGAAAATCAAAGTAGGAATTAAGCTACTCTTCTTTTTGGGAGGCTTCCTTGTTTTCTATGGAATTTGTTTTGGAGCTTCAAAATAAAAAGGAGTTCTTATGAAATCAAAATTAATTATTGCAGTAGTTTTTTTTATACTTTCAATATTCGTAATAGCCTCCGTATTCATCTGGAAAGACTATCATATACTAATGAAAGTACAAATGCCGATGATTATCCTTTTTGGATATCTGTGGACAATATTTGGCGTTGCTTATATTTTTGATACAATCAGAGAAAAGTCAATAGTGAAAGGAATACAGAATGAACAGCCCTATGCTGTACTTTTCCGTTTTTCAACCCTGATCAATGTGTTTACTTTTCTTTTTTTTGGTATTTTAGCTATTGCAACAATTTTAATATTAATTGTATTTGATCTATAATGAAAAGTGAAACAACTCAAGGAAATATTTGGTATAGTTTTCCTGTAGAGCAAACCTACACCAAAGAATATCTTCAAGCCAATTTTTGGAAATGCCTGTATACTACAGGTGATGAAAATCTACATTACTGGGCCATATTACCAAATAGTGTAAAACCCAATAAATTGGAGCCTGTTAGAATTAATGAGCTTTCCATTACTAATATAGGGCAATATGTAAGAGATGATAACAGTCCATATCTGGAAGTTCAGGTAGCTTATGAACATTATGAATTTGAAATGAATGCTTCAGACTGGATCAAAAAGAAACTCGTAATGATGGGGGAAGAAATCATTGCAGAAAGAGTTATAAAGGGTAAAAGCACCGGCAATTATCTGGACGTTCTTTGTAAAAAAAATATTTCAGGAACCAATATTATTTCAAGATTTACAGTTTTAAAAGATTATAATAACCGAAAAGGGGGAGCCAACTACTTTTGTATTAAAGCCACTTGTGAAGAAGAGCACTATGAAGATTTAAGCCTTTCCATGTTGCAGATTGTAACCAACTGGGATTTAATTAATAAGTCAGATTGGCAAATGGCTGAACTATTGACTCCGTTTATGGATGAATTTACAGAACCTGTAAAATTCTTTGTCCCTCAGTCATGGGAAGCAAAGTATAACAAGAATACGAATCATAGCTTTTCCAATTATATTTTTGAGCATTCAATGGATGGGAAAAACAGAGGCGTAATTAATTCTTTTTTTTATAAAACCGAAGAATTCGGTAGCGTTGAGCTTCTTGTTAACTCTCAATTGGCCCGATTTGAAATAATTGACGACTTACAGGCATTACTGACACCCATAGAAAGGGTAGAAAGCAAAGAGATTCAAAACCCGGCGGTAGACATCCTTTATAATATCGTCGGAACATTAGACTCTGAAAATGAAAATTTTCATGCCAGCATTACAGTAGCCATTATTAAAACATTAAAAGGATGGTACTACTTTGAAAGCATCGGTCCTAAACCTAATTTGCAAAATAATTATTGGGAGGTTAATAGAAGATGTATCCAGATTATGATTAATTCCTTTAATAATTTAACATTTGAAGTCAGAGATGAGTCACACTTCAATTCTTAAAGTAAGATCTTCTAATACCGTTTTGACCTAAAAATTTAAAGACCTGTAAAGGTCTTTTATTGTTTGTAAATATCAGCTATTAGCATATTGTATTTCTCTTAATATTGTGTGGATTGATGTTTTGGTTTCGAATTTAAATTGAAGTTAAAGTATTTATTAATAGTAAGTTGTAGAATTGTTTAATTCTATTATCGTAGAATTACGACACGAAATCGTAGAACTACTACACTTTTTCAGATTTCTTCTTAAAAGCTTTTTTTTCAAAAACAGGGGCTCTATCTTTGTTATATAATTATTGAATAACAAAATATTATTAACGATTAAAATTTACACATCATGGCAGAAAGAAATTCAAGAGGAATCTTAAAATTCAACGGAGGAGAAGGGCAGAAACTGTTAAAAATGAATTACAGTGTATCAAGATCTACAGACGTTTCAGGACGTGTAGCATCAGATCCTTCCAACGCATTAATCAAAGTTACTGTAGAAGCTACTGAAAAATCAGACATTCTTGAAAGCTTATTGAACGGAAAGTATAAGCCGACAAAAGGAGAAATTACCTTCAACAAATCTCACGAAGAAGGTACTTTAGTTACTTTGAACTGGGAAAACGGATACGTTATTCAGCATGAAGTAGACTTTGATGCAATAGACAGCAACAGTATGCTGATCAGCTTTGTAATCAGTGCTGAAACTATTGACTACGGTACTTCTCAGTACGCTGGATTATGGCCTTCATCAGGTAAATAATACACTTTAATAAAAAAATAATTTTGAACAGTATACTCACAGAGTATACTGTTCTGTCTTTTATCAATAATCATTTATAAAAATTAAACAAAAAATGTTTAAACAACTTTTACTTATTCTTTTTGTTACCATATCCTCTACTTTAATTCAGGCACAGAATACTTCCGCTTTATACAGAGGAACAGTGAACGGGAAAATGCCCATTACATTATTTATACAATCTGTAGAAAACGGGTGTGGAGGAGATCCTTATTACACAGCAATGTACCGCTACGAAAAAGTAAGCAACTGGTTGCAATTAAATGTTACAGAAGGAACAAAACAGCAATTTGCACTCGTGGAAGAAGGTTTTACCGGCCTGATGATTTTAAAAAAAGAAGGCGATATGATGAATGGAACCTGGATAAGCCCGGACACTAAAAAACAAATTCCTGTACAACTAAAAAAAGTAACAATTAGTAAAAAAGAAATGGGAACCTATGAGGATAAAATGGAAAAGCTTAATTACGAAAATCATGACTGCTAGAGCATGAATTATAGCAGTATATAATCTATCCTAAAAATGAACCCGGAATCAGTTAAGTACTAAACTTTTATTAATTCCGGACTCATTTTCCACTTCTAACTTTCCATTTTCAATTCTCATTTTCCCTCCTATTTTCATATATTTGTTCATTATAGATAATATGGACGCAACACAAGATAAAAGGCTGTTTCTCATCGATGCCTATGCGATGATTTTCAGAGGATATTACGCATTGATCAGGAATCCCAGATTAACAAGTAAAGGATTGGATACCTCTGCTATTTTCGGGTTTACAAACTCCCTGATTGAATTGATCAGAAGAGAAAAACCAACTCATCTGGCTGTGGTTTTTGATGTAGGAAGGGCAAGTGTAAGAACTGATGATTTTGCGGATTACAAAGCCAATAGAAGTGAAACTCCTGAAGCCATTAAAATTGCTGTTCCATATATTCACAGAATTCTTGAAGCTATGCATATTCCAATTCTTGGAGTGGAAGGCTATGAAGCAGATGATGTAATAGGTACTATTGCTTGCAAAGCAGAGAAAGAAGATTATATTACCTACATGGTAACTCCGGATAAAGATTTTGCACAGCTGGTTACAGATAAAATTAAAATCTATAAACCAGGCTTAAAAGGTGGAGATATAGAAATTTTGGGAGTAGAAGAAGTAAAAGCAAAGTATGAAATTGAAGACCCTAAACAGGTTATTGATTATCTTGCGATGATGGGAGATGCAGTAGATAATATCCCTGGACTGGAAGGTGTAGGAGAAAAAACTGCTATGAAATTCCTTAAAGAATTCGGGAATATTGAAACGTTGTTAGCCAATACCGATAAGCTGAAAGGGAAAATGAAAGAAAAAGTAGAAGCTTCAGCAGAACGTGGTATTCTGTCTAAAAAATTAGCAACCATTATCTGTGATGCACCCGTAGAATTCCATCAGGAACAATATGATCTTGAAACTCCGGATTTTGAAAAAGTAAAAGAAGTTTTTGAAGAAATAGAATTCAGAAGACTTTATGAAAACCTTTACAGAGCTTTTGCTCCTGCAGCCACCACTGAGAAAGTAGTCATAAGTGAATCGGAAGTAAAACAGACTCCTGCAGGAACAGACGTAAAGGGGCAGGCAGTGCAGCTAGATCTATTTGCCAATTTCGAAGAACTGGATCAGGCTACTTCTACAAAATCTACCATAGAACAGAATGATCATCTTTATCAGTTTATAGACAATCCTAAGGCTCAGAAAAAACTGGTGGATAATCTGTTGAAACAAAGAGCTGTTTGTTTTGATACAGAAACCACCTCACTGAATGAGCTGGAAGCAGAACTGGTAGGAATGAGTTTTTCCTATAAAAAAGGACTTGCCTATTATATTCCTTTATCAGAAGACAGAGAGGATGTATTACAAACTCTGGAGATTTTCAGACCATTTTTTGAAAAAGAAGACCTTCTGAAAATTGCTCATAATTTAAAATTCGATTATAAAATATTAAAACAGTACGACATTACCGTAAAAGGAGCGATGTTTGATACTATGATTGCCCATTACCTGCTGAATCCTGACGGAAGACACGGGATGGACTACCTTTCAGAAGTATATCTGAATTATAAACCGGTGTCTATAGAAACCATTATCGGGAAAAAAGGAAAAAAACAAGGAACATTCAGAGATGCAGACGTTAGAACACAGACTGACTATGCTGCTGAAGATGCAGACGTAACGTTCCAGCTATATGAATTGTTTGCCCCGCAGCTGAAAAAAGAAAACCTTGAAGAGCTTTTCTTCAATATTGAAATGCCTCTGATGGAAGTACTGGCGAAAATGGAACTCACCGGAATTTCTCTGGATGAAAAATGGCTGGCGCAGGAAAGTATTGACCTTGAAAACGATCTTAGACAGCTGGAAGCTAAGATTTTTGAACTTTCTGAAGAAGAATTTAACATGAACTCACCAAAACAATTAGGTGAAATTCTGTTTGAAAAAATGCAGCTTGATCCAAAAGCAAAAAAAACAAAAACAGGACAATATGCAACCTCAGAAGACGTCCTTCAGAAGCTGTCTTCAAAACATGAGATTATCAAACATATCCTGGAATACAGAACCTATCAGAAACTGAAATCAACCTATGTAGATGCTTTGCCTTCACAGATTGACAAGCATGATAACAGGGTACATACCAATTTCTCACAAACCACAGCCGCTACAGGACGTCTGGCAAGTGTAAACCCGAATCTTCAGAATATCCCGATCAGAACATTGAGAGGGCAGCAGATCCGTGGGGCTTTTGTTTCAGGAGAAGGAAAAAAAATTATCTCTGCCGATTATTCACAAATTGAACTTCGTCTGATTGCTGAAATCTCAGGAGAAGATAATATGATCAAAGCCTTCCAGAACGGAGAAGATATTCACGCTTCTACAGCTGCAAAACTATTTAAAATTCCTTTGGAAGAAGTTTCAAAGACCCAGAGAAGCCAGGCTAAAACCGTAAACTTCGGAATCATCTACGGACAGGGTGCTTTTGCTTTGGCAGAGCAGACCGGCTTATCCCGTACAGAAGCTAAGCAGATGATCGAAGCCTATTTTGAAACTTACCCAAAACTGAAAGAATATATGGCTGGGCAGGTAAGTAAAGCTCGTGAAATAGGATACGTAGAAACCATTTTAGGTAGAAAACGTCACTTAAAAGATATTAATTCCAATAATTTTGTAGTAAGAGGTCATGCAGAAAGAAATGCTGTAAATGCTCCGGTGCAGGGAAGTGCCGCAGATATTGTGAAAATTGCTATGATCAAAATAGACAGAGAACTTGAAGAACAGCAGTTGAAAACTAAAATGCTGCTTCAGGTACATGACGAATTGGTCTTTGAATCTCCGGCAGATGAGGTAGAAGCCGCTTCAAAATTAATTAAAACCGAAATGGAAAGTGCCTTAAAAACACAAGTCCCGTTATTGGTAGAAATTGGAGTAGGAGATAACTGGCTGGAAGCCCATTAATAAAAATATTTTCAGATAGATCTTACCATCATAAAAGAGAAAAACTTCTGCTCTTGGGCGGAAGTTTTTCTTTTTCTTACATATTAGGTTGAGGTCCCTTTATCAATCTTATTATAGCCAGATCATCCGTCGGTTTCATTCCGTAATGATGCTCTAGCTTTTTTATTTTCTTGTTGAGCATTTCCTCAGTGTCTTCGTAGTTTTGGTCTTTCATTAAATATTCGATACAGTTAATCGTTTCTTCAGAAACAGTTTTTTTAACTTTTGAAAAAGTTAAAATACCATCCGTTGCAATCGATACATCCTCCAGTTGATCAAAAAATATTTTCTGATGCTGAGAATTATACCAGTCTTCAAAATTTTCATGAAGATGATAAGCCAGATAATCAGGTTTGTTGTCCCTGTCAAATTCAGTGATATTTCCATTAACACAAACAACACCATCACCAATAGATAAAATTATCCCCTTGTTTTCAGCACTGTCGTAAAGCATAATGATCAGAGTAGTAAGTAATTCTTTTTCATCAAGCATCAGACTTTTTTTTAGAAAACTCATTTCTTTGAACAGATCTTTTACAATTTCCTTAAGCTGCTCATCAGGGTTTCGCTGAATATCTTTTTCATATAATTCTTTATAGCCACATTCTGTGATAATCTTGCGCAGAAGCTTCCCCACCAAGGTAGAGGCAAAGTGACTGTCCATAGCTGTGGAGCAGCCATCCATAACAGCGCAGACTATTTTATTTGAACTTATTTTTTTGATCAGCAGATCATCTTCGCAATGGAGATCATGATAATCTCCGATTTGTAATGAGGAATAGAACTTCATGAGTTTTAGGATATGACACGAAAGCGCTTCAGTAAATTAAAGCTTTTAGTATGTAAATGACTAACCAGAAAAGAAACCACAGCTGTAATAGCAAATATTACAGCCATGTATTCTAATTTGCAATCTTTAATGATAAAGTTGATGCCATATATCGCCGGATAATTCATTAAATTATATCCCCAAATATAAACTGTTGCTACCAACAGGATAAAGATAATATTAATGTAAACTAACCTTTTATTAATTTAATAAATGATGTTAACAGTCTATGTTATAATTCGGCATCGAATTCTATCTCACCAATATAATAAAGTTTGTTTTCCTCGCCATCTACAGAAACAGGATTGGGAATCACAAATCTGCTGGCAAAAATAATTGCATTCACAGGAGTATCAAGGCTAAGCTCATTAAGCTTGCTTTCAAGCACCGGAAGCCATTGGTCAGCATAAGAATATTCAGAAAACTTCTCGTAGATCCCTAAGTTCTCATCCTCAAAACCATATTCAATAAAATCATCATCAAACCATTTTATATTTTGTGATTCTGCAAACTTTGAGATATACTGGTCTTCAGTTTCTTCGTCTATGTAATAATTTTCATCCTCTTCTACAAAATCATAAAAGTCTTCTTCATTTTTAAAATATCCTAACCAGAAGTGTGAAATTTCTTTGTCCATAAGTGAAATTTTATATAAGTATTATTTTTTCATATTTTTAAGCAAATAGTTTTTTTCACTGATGAGCAGCATGCCTGTCATCATCGCAAAACCTGGTTTGCCGCCCACATTAACATTGATTTTTTCCGAAAACTGTTGAATAAAATCTCCGTTATTTAAATCATAAAGACGGAATATTGAATTCCCAAAAGTAATTCCTACAGTCTGTTTAACATTAAAAACAACAGGCAGCATCAATAAGTCCGCATTGCTGAATTTTTCTTTGACATAATTTATTTCTTCCGTACTCAGTATTGTTTTAAGGTTAGGAAAGGTCTTTACTTCTTTAGATTTATAATCTTTTTCAGCAACTTTTTTTAAAATGTCTGTGGTTTTTGTATCCAGATTAGTACGTAAACCAGTTACATCAATAAACTTTAATTGAAGTGTATCTTTTAATATATCTTTTGTAATAGAATCATTATCTTCAAAATCATTGATAATAGGTACAAAAGCCACTGTAGAAATATCATTTTTAAAAGAATAATTTTCATTAAATGCTTTTTGAGCATGCAGAACCGTACTTCCAAATAGTACTGTAATTACACTGAATATCAGGTTTTTCATATAGAGGTTATTATTGTCTCGTTTTAGTCATTATACTTTGAAATCCTCATGTTTAAAGGATTTCCAATATTTAGAATGTAATATTACAAAAGTTTTCCGGGAAATCAGTTTGAGTAACCGGACAAATTCGGGGCATCAAAAATAGTTCCGTAATTTTTTTTATTGTAATTTTATTTTTAGTGTAAAATATAAACTATGGATTTTCTTCAGGACCACTATATCGTTAAAAACGATTTGTTTTTGATATTTATTTCTGTTATTCTGGGACTGCTGATTGGTGCTGAACGTGAATACCGCAATAAATCTGCAGGGCTGCGGACTTTTATTCTAGTCTGCTTTGGAGCCTGCCTCTTTACCGTTCTTTCCATTAAAATAGGAGTCGCTAATCCGGATCGTCTTGCTGCGAATATTATTACAGGAATTGGCTTTTTGGGAGCAGGTGTAATATTTAAAGGAGAAAATAAAATTGAAGGAATTACAACAGCAACTACAATCTGGGCAACTGCCTCTATAGGAATGGCTGTAGGTTCTGGATATGTATATCTTTCACTTCTGGGAACAGCTTTAGTGCTTATCGTTTTGAGTGCGCTTACCTATCTGCAGACTTTTATAGATAACTATCATAAAGTAAGAGAATATAGAGTAACAGTTACCAATTCAGCAGACATCAGTTACTGTGAGAACATCTTTAAAGAACATCATTTGAAGTATTTAATGCTTAAACAGCAATATACACAGGGAAGCTTAGCCGTAACCTGGACTGTTACAGGGAAAAACACCTATCATGAAGAGGTAATCAGACGATTGGTAGCTGATCCAAAAATCATAGCTTATCAATTTTAAAAAACAAAAAAATAAAGGTAAGAGCCTTTATTTTTTCTTGAAAATGTAAAAATCCTGGTTAGGTCCGTTAATTTCTTTTCCGTCCATATCCAGTTGAATGAGGATATTTTCACCCACTTTATATTGATAGTTAGCTGTTTTACCTTTTAATGTAATAATGCTTCCAGTGTTATCCCATGTAAAAGGCCCTTTATCCTGATTTTTTGAATTTCTGTCAATATATTCCTCAGTAATACTGAAGGTTCTATCGTTATTCAACGTTAATAAAGTCTTTATTCCAGGGCAGTCAGCACAAGGAACCGTTGCGTCATAAGTACCGGCCCAGTCCAGCGCATTCTCAGAAGTATCACCTGCAGCAGTGGGAGTAGCCTTTGTTATACTGTCTGATGGTGGGGGTTCAACCACTGTAGCTGAATCAGCTACAGAGACGGTGGGTTCACCTGCTTTTTCATTCTTAGTACAAGAGGCCAAAAATAAAGATACCCCAATTCCGGCAATAAGCAATTTGCTTTTCATCATAACAATTGTTTTTAATAGTAATTTTTTCCAATGAACAAAAAATAAGCCATACTTAATTGAAAGTGGAAAATGAAGAATGTGGTAAGAAATATGAAGGAGGATGCCAAGCTTAAGAGGAAATAATGAGTTTTTATTTTGTTGAACTCAATAATCTTAATGCTCTTAAAAAAGTTGACAAACGCAATGAATTGATCATTGATATATTCACTTCAAGTTTTCTATTCTCCATTTTTAATGGATCATTTTCAACTTTCAATTTTCCATTTTCAACTATTCCAGGCGTTTTATGAAGCCTGTTCGTATTTTTCTTCGTAAATTCGGGCAAAATTTTGATTATGACAAAAAAGATACTTTTATCTGTATTTCTTTTGCCGGCTGCAATGGCATTTGCACAACAATATGGAGGAATGTGGATTCCTACAGAGCTGAATGAAAAGGAAATGAAGGATTTGGGAATGAAAATTTCTGCTAAAGATATTTTCAACCCTCAGAAACCAAGCATAAAGGATGCGGTTGTACAGTTTAATGGTGGGTGTACTGCAGAAATCATCTCGCCTAAAGGATTGTTATTAACCAATCATCACTGTGGATATGGCCAGATTCAGGCTCATTCTACAGTTCAGAATGATCTTCTTTCAAATGGCTTTTGGGCAAAAAATACCCAGGGTGAACTTCCTAATCCGGGAGTGAAAGTAGATTTTATAGTCGATATAAAAGAAGTGACAGAACCGATTTTAGAAGGGACAGACAATCTTACAGAACCTGAACTGACTAAAAAGATCAACAATAATATTGAGGTTTACAAAAACTCTCAAAAAATTGAATCTTATCAGTCGATCATGGTAAAACCTATGTACTATGGAAACAAGTACTACGCTTATACCATCGAGACTTATAAAGATATTCGTCTTGTAGGGGCACCACCTCAAAGCATAGGGAAATTCGGTAGCGATACTGATAACTGGGTTTGGCCTAGACATACCGGAGATTTCTCAATGTTCAGAATTTATGCAGACAAAAACAACAAGCCTGCAGAATATTCAAAAGACAATGTTCCTTACGTTCCGAAACATTACCTTCCGGTTTCCATCAAAGATAAAAATGAAAACGACTTTACATTTGTATTCGGATTCCCGGGAAAAACTACAGAATATCTTCCTGCAGTAGCGGTGGAGAAAATCATGAAGGAAATTGATCCTGCAAGAATTGCTGTACGTGATGTTGCTTTAAAAACATTGGACGAGAAAATGCGTGCTGACAGCGAAACCCGTATCAAGTATGCTTCAAAATATGCTTCAGTAGCCAACTACTGGAAAAAATGGATAGGAGAGGTAGAAGGATTGAAAAAATCCAATGCCGTTGAGAAAAAAGTAATGTATGAAGGATCTTTGGTTTCTAAAAACCCTGAGATCAAGACTACTTTAGATCAGTTGAACAAACTGTACAATGATCAGGCTCCTTTTGCATTAAACAATGCTTATTACACAGAAGTGGTAAGAAATGCAGAAACATTGAAGCTGGCAGGTGATTATTACGACTTTATTGCTTCCGTAGAAGCGGGAAGAATGGATGAGAAAGAACTTACCAAACTAAAATCAAAACTAGCCTCTTTCTACAAAGATTACAGTGCAGAACTGGATGCTAAGGTGACTGCAAAACTATTGGCTTTATACGTTAATAAAACTGCTCCTCAGTTTTTACCGGCTGGTTTCAACAAATATAAAGATGAAACTCCAAACATTGCTGTAGTGGAAGATATGTCTAAAAACTCTATCATTACAGGAAGAACTGCTGTAAATGGAGCAGCATTAAATGCAGACATTGAAAAAGCATTCTCTAATCAGGACAAGCTGATTAAAACACTGAAAAAAGATCCTATTTATCAATTGTATGTTTCTATAAAAGAAACTTACATGAAAACTGCAGATCCTCAGTTTACTTCAATGCAGACTAAAATTGATGCATTGCAGAAAAAATTCATGGCACAGCAGATGCAGACTGATAAAGACAGAAAATTCTTCCCGGATGCCAATTCTACACTTCGTGTAGCTTACGGTAAAGTGAAAGGATCTACTCCTAGAGATGCTGTTTCTTATGGTTATCAGACTCACTTAGCCGGTGTAATGGAAAAATATGTTCCTGGAGATTACGAGTTTGATGTTCCTAAAAAACTAATCGATCTTTACAATAAAAAAGATTTTGGAAATTACAAAGATAAGTCAGGTGATGTCCCGGTAGGATTCACAGCTACTAACCACACTACCGGAGGGAACTCGGGAAGTCCGGCTCTTGATGCCAACGGAAATCTTGTAGGCCTTAACTTTGACAGACAATGGGAAGGAACAATGAGTGATATCAATTATGACCCTCGTTTCAGTAGAAACATTATGGTAGATACAAAATATATCCTTTTCATCATTGAGAAATTTGCAGATTCCAAGTGGCTTGTTGATGAAATGAAGATTATAAAATAATTTTTAAAAGTTATACCTTTAAGAATCTATTTGAATTCACTTTCGAATAGATTCTTTTTATTTTGATTAGGATGAAAGAAAGGATCATCAATCTACTGGCGGCATTACAAACAGATCATCTCGGGAAATCTTTTCCGCTGGATTACTGTTTGCCACTTTATCATACTGTTTCTGATAATGAGCTTCCCCATATCCGGAATGTAATCCAGTATAAAAATACAAAACAGTTTGAAGAAGATCTCGATTACATATCCAGATACTTTCAGTTTGTAGACTGGCAGGAATTTAGGGACTTTACTTCCGGGAACTTTAAAACAAGGAAAAAGATTGCTTTGCTTACTTTTGATGATGGTTTCAGAGAATTTTATGATACGATAGCTCCTATCCTGGAACGTAAAGGAATCTACGCCTGCAATTTTGTAAACCCGGCTTTCATTGATAACAAAGATATGATGTTCAGGTGCAAAGCCAGTCTTCTTATAGATGCTGTGAAAAAAAAGAAGGTGATTGATCCTGAAATATACCATATGCTGTCACTTCAAAATAATTCAACAAGAGAGGCATTACAGCAAAAGATACTAAAGATAAGTTATCAGCAAAAGAATATACTGGAGCTTCTTGCGGAAAAACTTGAAATAGACTTCAAAGTCTATTCAAAAGAATTTAGCCCCTATCTGAATACCGAAGAATTAAAAATACTAACGAGTAAGGGATTCGGTATTTCTTCGCATAGCTGGGATCATCCTAAATATGGTGATCTGTCTTTGAAAGATCAGATGGAAACCACCAACCGTACTTTTGCTTATTTAAAAGATAATGGTTTCCTGTATGAAAGCTTTGCATTTCCTTTTACCGATTTCGGGGTAAAGAAGGATTTTTTCGATGAACTTTTTAAAAATGAAGAAATCTATTGCAGTTTTGGATGTGCAGGAATAAAATTGGACAGTGTACAAATGAATTTCCAGAGAATACCAATGGAAATGGGAGAGAGCGGACAAAAAGTGCTGAAAAAGCAAACAGCATACTTCAGACTGAAAAGTCTGCTTAACAAAAATACTATTCTAAGAAAATGATACAGCTGAAAACATTCAACAGGAAAGAACTGGAAGATTTTGTCTTATCCGGTGCTTATCAGCAGTACGATTTTCTCCCGATTACAAAACATCGTGCCTTGTCACAAATTAAAAATCCAAAGGCATTAGATAAAGACACCCTTCTTATTCTTGCTTTTTTTGAAGACCGCTTAGTGGCATACGTAGGATGTTTTCCGGACCAATTGATTATCGATGGAAACATAATTCATTATGCCTGGCTGAGTACATTATATGTAAATCCGGAATTCAGAAAAAAAAGACCAGCAAAAATACTGCTGAAAAAAGTATTTGAAGAATACAAAGGAAAGATTGCTATCACAGAATTTACCAAAGAAGCAGAAGCGCTGTATACCATTATGGGAGTTTTTGATGATGTTTTCCCAAAAGAAGGAAAGAGGTATTATTTCAGGACAGATGCAGCAGTTATTATTCCTGAAAAAAAGCCAGATACCAAAGTATTGAAACCTCTTTTTCATATTCTTGATACCGCCGCCAATTCTTTGATCTCTGTAAAAAATTTAAAAACACAAAAACCGGATTTTCACTACGAAATCCTGGATCGAATTGATGTGGAAAGTGCTGATTTTATTAAAAAAAATCCCGGAATGCGCGATGCAGAAACAATAAATACATTCATAGATAACCCCTGGGTATTGGAAGGAAAGGCAGAGGCGAGATATTTGTTTTCGAGCTTTGCTGAGGTTTTCTCTTATTTCTGGGTGAAGATATATGATGAAAAGGATACTCTGATAGCTTGTTTATTATTACAGCTTCGTGATGGCTACCTTAAAATTCCTTATCTTTTTTCCAGTTCTGATTTGGACAAGGTTGTACGGTTTCTAAGTTATTTTATTGTTAAAAATAAAGTGAAAGGTTTTACCAGTTACCAAACCCAACTCAATGATGCTATAAGTCAGTCAAAATCATTTCCAAAGATCTACGAGCGTAATTTCAAACGAGAATACCTTTTTCATAAAGACCTGCTGCGAGAACTTCCAAAAAATTTCAACCCTCATTATCAGGATGGAGATGGAGATTGTATGATGACATAATCAATGATAAAAAGAAGGTATTCAACCTTTCAATATTCAATAATAAAAAATCCGCTCAACAAAAATGTAGAGCGGATTGTCTTTTTAGTGACCAAAAATATCTTTCAGGCTTACTTCTTTAAATGTTCCCATTTTACTGACAGCTTCCATATTCAGGTTTTCCTTTTTACCGATAATGGCCGTATTAAAATGGACTGGTTTTATTTCCGCTTGATAAAATTGTTTAATATCTTCAAATTTCAGCCCTTGAATCTGTTCATAGATATCCTTCCTGAAATCGTGGTGGATATTTAGTTTCTTTAATCTTAAAGTATTGAAAAATATATTATTTCTGGTAACCCTCGTAGAAGCAATTTGCTTCAGTGCGGCATTTCTTGCATTTTCAAACTGAGTAGGTACTTCAGGAAGATCGTCCATCAGTTCATTCAGGGTATCCACTGCTATCATCAGCTTATCGGGTTGCGTACCAATATAAGTTGTGATATAGTCAGGATGTTTCAATTCAGAATTAGCAGAATAAGAAACATAGGCAGAGTAGGCAAGACTCTTACTTTCACGGATCTCCTGGAAAACAATAGAAGATAATCCTCGTCCAAAATACTCATTGAATACATTGACCTTTCCAAAGTGAAGCGGGTTGACTTCATGTCCTTTTCCAACCTGAGTCATTTCCATCTGGACCATATCATAGTTGATGAAATGTACATTTCCTCCCGTAGCAGGTTCAGGATACTGTTTGGCTTCAGGCATCTCAAGACTTTCGTGCTCTATATACTGTCCGATATATTCTTTGAAATTTTCAAAACTTTTTCCGTAGAAGAAGATCTGATAAGGATATTTGTAAAGCTTTTTCATTCGGTCTGTGAAGACTACAGAATTGGTGTTTTCAAGTTCCTCTTTGGAAATGATATCCGTGAAACGGGAAATGCTTCCCAACTTTGTATAATTGGTCAGCGCGGTCATTATTCTGGTTTTATCTTTCTTTACGGCCTCACGGTTTTCCAGTACAGTCCCTACAAACTGATTGTAGATTTCCTGATCTGGTTTTACATCCTGCATCCAGTGCTGAAGAAGATTAATACCCTTTTCAATATTTTCTTCAAGTCCGCTTAAGGAGATGATCAGCTGATGATTAGTTGTTTTAAAATCATTACTGATCCCGATTTTGAAGAATTCCTTTTTTAAATCTTCAGGAGAAAGCCTGTCTGTTCCAAGATATTGGAGAAGCTGAGTTGAAATACCCAGATCCCTGTCATTGTCACTTCCAAAAGGAAAAATAAAATGCAGCTGAGCAATGTCGTTGTATTTATTGTTGACGAAACTCAATTTCTTACCTTTAAGGCTGTCTGTTGCAATTTCTTTCTGATAATCTATGAATTCAGGTTTTATATCCTCCGTTGTATCAGATAGAATCTCCTTTAAAAATTCAGACTGTGCATCACGGTTGATTTTAATAGGAGTAATACCAGGATTTTCAACTCTGATTAATCTGTCATTCACTCCTTTCTCTTTATCTACTATCACATAGTTGTCTTTGAAAAAGCTATTGGCAAAGTCCATTACATCCTCTTTCGTAAAAGAAGCATATTCATCCATTTCATTCAGCTCCTGTTCCCATGTTATCCCTTTTATATAAGTATCATAAAGAGTAGTAGCAAGTCCTTCTGCTGTTTCAAGTCCTTTCATCCTCTGAAGCTTGAAATCATTGATGATCGCCGGAAGCATCCAATCCGGGAAATCTCCTTTTTTGATCAGTTCAATTTCCTGCAGTACCATATCTTTCGCTTCCTCCAGAGTTTGGTTTTCTTTAGGTACAGCAACAATAGAAAAATATCCATACTGCTTTAAACCTACAGAAAAAGCCTGAGCCCAGAGCATTTTCTGAGTCTGATTGATATGAAGATCCAACAATCCAGCTTCACCTCTGTTGCTGAGTATATTAGCAACAATATCTGCCAGCATTGCCTCTCTTGTTCCATAGCTGTCAGTTCTCCATGCCAGCTGAGTACGTGGAGTAGTAGGACTTTTTACTGTCCTTTTTACAATAGCAGTAATGGGCTGTTCAACTACAGCGTTTTTTTTAGGAAGTTCTTTATACGGTAAAGCTCCAAAATATTGATCAATCAGCTGGATAGTTTCTTCAAAATTAAGATCTCCAACCAATACCATTGCATAATTATTAGGAACATAATATTCATCAAAATACTTATGAATAGCCTTCATAGAAGGGTTTTTCAAATGCTCAGGCTTTCCTAATGTTGTTTGCTGACCGTTAGGGTGTGTAGGAAACAAAGCATCCATCAATTCATAATTGACGAGTCTTGTGTCATTATCCTGTGCTCTGTTGAATTCTTCATATACAGACTCAAGTTCTGTATGGAAAAGTCGCAGTACAATTTCAGAGAATCTTTCTTTTTCTATTTTCAGCCATTTTTCAAGCTCATTGTTTGGAATATTGTTTTTATAAACCGTTTCATCAAACCAGGTATGGGCATTGGTTCCACTGGCTCCTAACGAAGAAATTGCTTTATCATATTCATTGGCAATAGCATATTGGCTGGCTTCCTGAGAAACTTCATCAATCTTTTTATATATTTCTCTTTTCTTTTCAGAATCCTGTTCAGCTTTATGCTCCTCATATAATGACGCAATCTGATCAATAAGCACTTTTTCCTTTTCCCAGTTTTGAGTGCCTAACCTTGAAGTTCCTTTAAACATCATATGTTCAAGATAATGAGCGAGGCCGGTATTATCCGCCGGATCATTATTACTTCCTGTTCTTACCGGGATAAAGGTCTGAATTCTTGGAGCATCAAAATTCTGGGCAAGAAAAACCTTAAGTCCGTTTTTCAGGGTATAAATTCTGACTTTATTTTCATCATGGGTAATTGTAGAATATTCGTAGTGATTGGTATCAGTATAAACTGTTTCCTTATATTTTTCGTCAATCATATATAAACGCATTTCATTCCTTAAAATTCAGAATGTAATACAAATGTAAGCAATAGAAAAAAAAGGATTCGGGTTTTTATCATTATTACATCTATTATTATAGTTGAAAAGTTGAATAAAAGGAATAAATAGATACAATATAAATAGGAGAGAAGAGATAATAGGCGTTTCCCTCTACGCTATATAATATAGATGTCTATTTATATATATAGGTAAATCATATCATTTTCCCCTCAT
>NZ_JBYOKO010000011.1:0-168827 GCF_057799275.1 Chryseobacterium sp. 14P4.3.2 | reverse complement strand
ACTAGTCCTGCGGTTTTTTGGTTTATTATGACCATCATCAATTAATAATTCCTGATTGGCAATGCCGGATTAATCATACTTGGTGTATATTTTCTGACCCAAATATTTTCCTCTACTACACAATAATCAGATGATCCCGCAGCCGAATAAGTTACTTTAACATGATAAGTACCATATCCGAAAGATCGCAGATCTATGGAATCGGTAGTCGCAATGACACCTATATGCGCAGGGTCACCAATTTTTGTCCATTCATATGCCGTTGAAGGATTCCCATAGAAACCGGATGAAGTTAAAGTATAAGAAGCCGGATCATTGTTGTCAAAAAGAGCAGCATCCCAGTTTTGATCTTTAAATCCCGAAAAGACCCCCGGATCATAAGCATCAAATACAGTATTTGAATTATTACCCGCGTTTGAGGATTTACTTCCAAAATGAAGTATCAATCCTGATGCGTTAATATCTTTCACATTGGCAAAATCAAAGCTGGTGGGACCACCTTGTACATTAAGCCCGGCACTTGTACCATCTGAAGTACTTTTGAGAAAGATTACAAAGCAGGAGTTTCCGCTTGCATACAATTTATCGGTGACAACCTGTGTACCACCCGATTGCATCTTATATGTTTTTCCAGCGGTAAGGATGAGTTCTTTGATCTCATTTTCTTTCAGAAACGTTCCATCACCCTTGAACTCCACACGATTATAATATGTCTTACCGGTCTGCAAATTTCCCAAACCACCAAATCCCTGAGTATTTTCAAAGGTAACATTGTAATAAGTCTGACCTGCAGCCGGCCCAAGTACAGCGGAAGATTCTAAAAAATGAATATGTGAAGTCCCGGCGTTCACTGTTAATAGAGAAGAATCAGATAGAAAATACCCCCCAACATATTTTATATAGAAATCCGAACTTCCCATATTAATGGTTCTGACCTTTTGTGCATTGTAGTCTGCAGAATACCCCCATGCTAAGGTCACTTTATGATTATTGGTATTCCAGGTTCCGGCATTATGCTCTAATCCTCCTGAAATAGAAAAGTCATCGAGTAAACTTATTGATTTCTCTTCTTCTAAAATTATCTTAGCCTCCAGCAAAACCTCATTACTTTTGATTGTCTTGTCTTCATTACTGTTTCTGTAATATATTTCCCTTACAGTAACTGCCATTCCCTCTTGCCAGATAGATGCTCCATACACATTAAGCTCTTTGCTGAAACCATTTAAAAATGGAGCTACAGTACTTCCTGCAAAGGTAATGTCATGACAATTTGCAATACTGCCAATGGTAATTGTTTTATCTGTTGATGTAAATCCTGACTGAGCGTCGAAAAATACATTATCTAAGGGCCCTGGAAGACAGTAGCCTCCTACTCCGCCACTGGTTTGTGACCAATGTAATATATCACTCCAGGTTCCACTTCCTCCAACCCAGTATAAGTTTTTACCTATACCATCTGAAAATACCCAACCTACATTATTGCCACCATCTACAGAATTTACGGTATTAAATACAGCTCCTCCTGACGCTTTTATATCTTTTAAAATGACTCTCGAAACGTCTATTGAAACTCCGGATCCTGCAACGATTTCCGCTACAACTCCTGGAACGGAAGAGTTAATTGTGATCCACTCTTCACAATTGGAAGCATAAGCTGTCAGTGAAGTCATTACCGTTGTGATTCCGTTCAATGTATAAACCTTACCTTGTTTTAAAATAAGCTCATTGATCTGAGAATCCCAACGCAAGGATCCATCACCCTTAAATTCCACTCTATTAAAATACACATGATCTCCCTGATAAGATCCGTTTAATGTGCCTGAGCTCCCATTTTCAAAAGTGACGTTATGAAATATCTGACCTGTATGAGCATTAAAAACAGAAAAAGAGCCCTGAAAGTAAATATGTGAGGTTCCGGAGTTAACCGTTATAGTGCCGGAACTATTTGTAGAAAAAGTTGCGGAATAGCTATCAGTTACATAAAAATCTGAACTCCCCATATTAACTGTTCGGGGTTTTGATCCCCCATCGGCATAATACTTCCCAACCAAAACCTTATGATTATTGGTATTCCAGGTCCCAGCCATTTGGCTTAATCTACCTGAGAAAGACAGATCATCAAGGAGGTTGACGGTATTCTCTTCTTCAAAAATAATGTCTTCAACTACCGCTAAAACACCATTGCTTTTAATGGTTTTTACTTCTCCTGTATTACGATAATAAAGAGTACCTACATTCACTTGCATACCGGATTGCCATTCGGATATTCCGTAAATATTAAGAACCTGCGTATTTCCTTTCAAAACAGGGGCAACGGTACTACCGGAAAAAATAATATTGTGACAGTAGGAAGCCGATGGTAAGGAAACCTCTTTATCTGTTATCGTAAATCCCGAATTAGCATCAAAAAACACATTATCTGATGGCCCGGGAATACAGAATCCCCCAGCACCTCCACTTGTTTGCGACCAACTTTCTTTTTCATTCCAATTTCCAGACCCTCCTACCCAGTAGAGATTTTGTCCCAAAGCGGCTGGAAAGCTCCATCCTGTATTATTTCCACCATCCGTAGAGTTTGATGCCGTAAATAATGCCCCTCCTGATGCCCCTATATCCCTTAAAACAGTTCTTGAGACATCAATAGTCACTCCATTTATAGCCACAAGTTGAGCTTGAGTACCGGGAGTTGAAGAACTGATCATTGCTATCTCTCCACACCCGGAAGAATGAGATCTAAGTAAGGAAGTTACCGTTTGTGTAGATCCTGATCCTAAAATATAAGTCTTTCCTTCCGAAAAAATAAGTTCTTTAACCTGGTTATCTTTAATCAAATTTCCATTTCCTTTGATTTCCACTCGGTTATAATATACTTTACCGTTCTGAAGACTTCCTAAATATGAGGTTTTCAGAGCATTATCAAAGCTTATATCATAATAAGTCTGGCCAGAAAAAGGTCTTATTCTGCCAACCCCGGAAAAATGAATATGCGAAGTACCAGCATTCAGTGTCAATAAAGCGCTTTCTGTTACAAAACTTTCAGTTATAAAAAATTCTGAACTTCCCATATTGAGGACTCCCGGCTCGGTTAGGTACTGCCCCCAGTAATCTGACAGAGTCACTTTAAAGTTATTGGTATTCCAAATTCCTGCTGCCTGGCGTAATATACCTGAAACAGTAAAGTCATCTGATAAACTTATCGATGTTTTTTCCTGAAAATAAACATTTTTTGCATCCAGAACTACTCCATTGCTTTTTATTGTTTTCGGAGTGTTGCTATTCCTGTAATAAACAGCGGCTATATTACTTATCGTCATTCCGGTCTGCCATTCAGATGAGCCATAGATATTGAGTTCTTTACCGGTTCCTTTCAAAACAGGAACCGTATTGTTTACTGAAAAGACAATATTATTACAGCTTGCCGTCACGTTAAGCGTAACTGTTTTGTTTGTTGAAACAAATCCAGAGTTGGCATCAAAAAATACATTATCAGCAGGTCCCGGGACCACAGAAGGCATGAAGGTTCCTCCCGACGAAGTCCTCCAGTGGTTGATGTCACTCCAGTTTCCACTCCCTCCTACCCAATAATAATTGGCAGCTGATCCTTTTACGAAAAGCAAAAGCAAAAGGAGAAAAAGAAAATATTTAAAATTTTGTTCTCGTTTCATTATGATTTTTAATCCATTAATTAATTTAAAATGTCTGTTAACATATCTTATTTCACCACGAAAACAACATTCATATAGGTAATTTTGCTTGTATCCGCAGTGTTCAGGATACTGTACGTTAATTTTCCATTTGCATCTATTGATACATTAGAAAATATAGTGTCGTCATACCATGTAATGTAATATTCCAGTGCGGAAGCTGCATACACAGGAATATTCCCTGATGCTCCGGTACTGCTTGTCATAGGATTTGTAAATTGATTGCTATAATTAGCATATAAATCTAAAGAACCCACAGTTACCCTGGTATCAATAGGAATAGATGGTGAATAGAAGAACCTGGGTGCATTGTTAAGTACGGGTTCCCATTTGTCTGTAGTATCCTTCCAGTACCAGTAGCCCGGTGCTGTAATATCCTTTGTTGATGCTGTAGAGGCAGAAGTACTGTAGACCAGGGTTCCGGATCTCAGTCCGGCAGTATTTATTGATTCTATATCATTTCCCGACAATTGAGGGAAAGCAATCCCGGCTTTAGTTCCGGACGTATACCCGGCAGGAAGGGTAACATCCAGAGTGGCCTGCGGATTTGTAGTATTCACACCAACCTGTGCGAATCCAAGACCGCAGATCAGTAAAAAAATAGAGGTCATTTTTCTTTTCATAACTATATGTTTTATAAGAATTGTCTATAATAAAAATGGATCATTATCCATACTACAGCAAATCACCAATAATAGGATGTACATGCGTGAGAAAATGGACCATCTCCAAAGAACAGTAAACATATCCTGAAATAACAGCAAGTGCAACAAAAAGGCTGTCACTATTCGCGAATAGTGACAGCCTTTCTGATATAAAAATTAATTAAAAAAAAGAACAACTATCGTTAGTTTATGTACATTATAAAATAATAGTCATTAAAATCCTTCAATAATTAACAATAATTATTCGCTATCAGTTTTTACAAGAATAATGTATACTTTCATAGTTCATTACTGATTCTGTACCCCATATCTTAATCATCAGGAGTAAAATCTCAAAACTTTGTATTATATTTGTTATACAGTTTAATTCACAAAAACTTAAAATATGAAATTCGGCCAGGTAGAGGATCCTTCAAAAATAGATTTCACGTTACCAAAAGATCATTCCAGAACCAAAGAAATTTTAAGTCTAAATAAAAAAGGGTTAGAGAATATTTCCATAGGATGTGCTAAATGGAATAAAACTGATCTGAAGGGATTTTATCCGAAAGGAACGAAAGATGAACTGACCTATTATGCGACGCAATTCAATTCTATTGAACTGAATGCTACGTTCTACGGAATGCCTACTCCTGATCAGGTAAAAACCTGGAAGGAGAAAACTCCCGAAAATTTTAAATTTTTCCCTAAAATCACCAATACGGTTTCTCACTTCAGAAGACTGATTGATGTAACGGATCCGGTTACCCATTTCGCTTCAGCAGTGATTAATTTTGATGAAAAGCTGGGGATGGCCTTTCTTCAGCTTCATGATAATTTCAAGCCTAAAGACTATGACAGGCTGGAAAAATTTGTAAAAGAATGGCCCAAAGAAGTACCTCTGGCTATAGAGCTTAGAAATACGGAATGGTTTACCAACGAAGAAATCCTTAATACAACCTGTGAGCTTTTTGAAGCCCATCATATTACCAATATCATTGTAGATACAGCAGGAAGAAGAGATATGCTTCACATGCGCCTTACGACCCCCAACGCGTTCATCCGCTATGTAGGGGCGAATGCAGAAAGCGATTATAAAAGACTGGATGACTGGATGAAGCATTTAACAAAATGGAAAAAAGAAGGTCTTCAAAATCTGTACTTTTTTGTACACCAGAATATAGAAAAAGCTTCCCCTCTGCTATCGGCCTATTTCATCAAGAAGATGAACCAGGAATGGAAAACCGATATTCATATTCCACAAATGGCAACTGAAAGTACAGGAACTCTTTTTTAAAAGAATTAGACCCTACCTAAAGGGCAATACCTATTTAATAATTTACCTTCAAAAAAATATAAATCCTTTTCATAGCAGAAAAATGTCTACATTAGAGTATACCTTATTTCACTAATAGGGTATGTTTTAAAATAAATATGATGGAAAAGGAAATTTGCAAAATCAGTATTACCAGCAGCTGGCTTGGTGATGAATATACTTTTTATGATAACTCTAAGATAAAAAGAGTATATGACAATCACAGTCTGAATTCTAACAGAATTGAATGGCTGGAACCTCAGCAGATCAGCAAACAGAATAAAGACAGGCTGGTAAGAAGCTGCCCGGAAGAATTTAAGGAACAGATCATGCAGATCCTGAATTATCCTTAGTAAAAAATGATAGGTAATGAGAAGTATAAAAACAATTCATTACCTGTATAATATATTATTTTGTCTTATTTTTTTTCAGCAGAAGTGCGAGATTAAGAAATAAAAGCAGAAAGTCCAAAGTAATCCAGATCCCCAGTTTTGTATTCTCATAATTATAGGCATCCACCTGTTTTTTGGCCGCTTCGGAAAGCTTCATACTCTGATTGATATAATTCTGTACTTCTACAATCTGATCAATATTTTTATTGGGCACAGAGTGTTGGGAAAAGTAGACAAGGTTCTTTTTCCCAAGATATCCTGCGATCCAGTATTCATCAGACTTATCCATTTTAAGATATTCTATTCTGTAATATTCCGGACGTATTTTACCAATGTGCTTCGGTTCCAGCGTTGTTGTTTTATCTGTCTTGCTTACATTAATAAGATAAAAATCGAGGGTCTGCGGAAGTTTATTGACTACCTGCAGTCCAACGGAATTGGCTACAAATGCAACAGCACTTTTCTTAATAAACCAATAGGTAAAAACAGAGATCGAAGAAACTACGGTTACAATGCGAAACAGCTTGGCCCATTTTGCTATAGGCCCCGATTTTACCTTGAATAGAACCAAGGAAAAGATAGAAGCGAGAAATATTATAAAAATAATCAGTGTCATATTCTACAAAGATACTTCTTCTCTGTATTTTATCTATATTTGCCACCAAATTTTAACTTAAACTAACCATGAAAAAAACACTTTCAGGACTTATTTTGTTTAGTATAGCTTCATTTTATGCACAGGTAAAATTCGAAAAAGGGTATATTATAGACCAGAATAATGTAAAAAAAGAGGTTCTCATCAAAAATAAAGGATGGGTAAGCAATCCTGACAATTTCGTTTTCAAAACAGATGAGAATTCAGCCGAAGATAAAGGAACGCCATCTACAATCAAGGAATTCGGGATCTATAACGACTCCAAATATGTTACCTATAATGGAAATATCGACTACTCATCTGATGACATTTCCAGTTTTTCCAACACCAAAGAACCTAAGTTCGTCAAAAGCTCAGTATTCCTGAAAGAGCTTGTTGCCGGAAATAAAAATTTATACACCTACAAAGGTCATATTACAAGGTATTTCTATTCAGAATCAGATTCAACCATTCAACCTTTGATTTATAAAAAATATTTCTTTAACGGAAACAGCTCTCAGGTTGCTACCAATGAACAGTATCTTGATCAGTTAAAAACTATTTTTGCGGATAACACCAATGCTCAGTCTTTAGTAAACAAAACACAGTATACAGCTTCCAGCTTAACGAAAATATTTAAAACTTATAATGGTGAAAATTCTGACGGATCAACAGCTCAGAACAGCGACCAGTCTTTCACTGAAACTAAAAAGAAGCCAAAATTCAACCTTAGTATCAGACCGGGGATTAATTTTTATGCGCCATTGGAGTTGAAGGAATCTTACCGCAATCCCGGTTTCCCTTCAAAATCTAACTTCAGAATTGGTGTGGAAGCAGAATTGGTTTTACCGTTTAATAAGAATAAATGGTCTGTGATCCTTGAGCCTACCTATGCTCAGTATACCAATAAAAAAACAACTATCCGCACAGATGATAATCTGTATAATATGACAATGGACAGCTATTCTTTTATTAGTATTCCTGTAGGGATAAGATATTCTATGTTTTTGAATGAAAAATCAAAAATCTTCGTTAATGTCGCTACCAATGTATTGAATGTAAGAACAAGTTCATCAGCTTCAATAGATGTGGATTACGATAATGCTGTATTTGATAAGATTGCTCTTGCTTCCACTCAAAGCTTCAGAGGTATGTCTCTTGGGGCAGGATTCAATTATCATAACAAATTCAGTGTAGAGGCGAGATTTAGCAGCAGCACAAACATCCTTTATAAGGACCTTCCTCACGCAGATCTTAAATCTTTCTCTTTAATCCTGGGATATAATATTTTCTAATCTACATTCCATTCTTTATAAAACTGGTCGAGGAAATTCAGCATATACTGGTGTCTTTCTTCGGCCATTCTTTTTCCTTCCTCAGTATTCATCAGATCTTTCAGAAGCAACAATTTTTCGTAAAAATGATTGATGGTAGTCCCGTTGGATTTCTTATATTCTTCTTTAGACATTCCTAAATTAGGTTTTAGAGCAGGATCATACATCAGGTTATTTTTGAATCCTCCAAAGTTGAATGTTCTGGCAATTCCAATAGCACCTATAGCGTCAATACGGTCTGCATCCTGTACAATTTTAAGTTCAATGGATGGATTTTCCGGAGCCTGGCTCCTGTTTTTGAATGAGATATTCTCAATCACAAATAAGACCTTTTGGATAATTCCTTCTGAAACATTCTGGCTTTCCAGGAACTCTCTTGAGATTTTTGGGGCAATGGTTTCGTCTCCGTTATGAAATTTAGG
This sequence comes from Chryseobacterium sp. 14P4.3.2, assembly GCF_057799275.1. Lineage (NCBI taxonomy): Bacteria > Pseudomonadati > Bacteroidota > Flavobacteriia > Flavobacteriales > Weeksellaceae > Chryseobacterium > Chryseobacterium sp. 14P4.3.2. The sequence goes on along the minus strand of NZ_JBYOKO010000011.1, from coordinate 160,382 downwards.
GTCTGCGATATCATGTAATAATGCAGATAATTCTACTACTTCCCTGTCACAATCTTCTGTTTCTGCAATCTTTGCAGCAAGTTTCCAGACTCTTTCAATATGAAACCAGTCGTGTCCCGCTTCTGCTCCTTCTAATTTTTCTTTTACAAATTCTATTGTTTTGTTAATCGTACTTTTCATTGATCTATCAGTTCATTTAAAATAATATTCCAGAGCTTATGATTGTAGCTTCTAAAAAAATTAACGTGTCCTATTTCTTTTTTATCAGATTCAGAAGTTCTTACCAACCGGTAAGTGGGTTTAAGATTAGGATAAGTATCATTTAGTAAACTCAGCACTCCCTTTTCTGTTAACCAGACGTCATCTTCAGCCCGAATTACGAATACTTTCTGCGTTAAATTCTTAGAATAATCATCAATTTTCTCCAGCAATCTGTTGGTTGATTTCTTGTTTAAAATTAAGGTTCTCCAGTCATATGCACAATTTTTTGGAAGACTTTCTCCGAGTCCAAACCAATGTGCCGGAAAATACCCTAATAATGAAGTGGTTAATGGCTGAACAATTCCAAAACCAAGGTAGGCTTCAATTTTTGTTTTCAATCTAAGATTACCAACAAAGGCATTTTGTGTTCCTACAAAAACAAATTCTTCAAACATTTTAGAGTCCTCATTCATCCCAAGAATAAGCGCACCTACAGAATGTCCCAGACAATACTTTTTGTATTGAGGAAAATTTTGGGTGATATACTGAGTTAATGTTTTATAATCTTTTGAGCCCCAGATTCTCATAGAGCTTTGAAAACCTCTTATCTTTTGGGGTTTGGAAAGCCCTATACCCCTATAATCATAGGTAATAACAGTAAATCCCTGTTCTGCAAAATAATTGGCAAAGGAAAAATAGACCTGCTGCTTCACCCCTGTTGCTGAGTTAATGAGTAATAGTTTTGCATTACTTTTTTCAGGCTGAAAAAGATGGGCAGTCAGAGAAACATGGTCTTCTGTAGTAAGTATTAGTTTTTCCATATTATAAAAGAAAAAATCCACTATAAAAGTGGACATTTTACATTTATTTTTAAGTTAAATTCTGGACTTTCGATATGCCTTCAATAGTTTTAGGAACGGAAATCTGATATTCTCGGTAATCCTGTTTGAGATCCTTTCCCTCCTGATACCCTTGATGATACTTCATTTCCAAATTTCACACATTCTTCAATGGTGTTTCCATGGCAAAGCGCAATAGCAAAACCTGAGGTAAAAGCATCTCCCATTCCCATCTTATAAACCGTTTCATCTTTATCATTTCTGTAATACTTCATCTCTGTACCGTCAAAATAGATAGTAGAGTTGGTATCATCTCTTACAAAGACCTTATTGAAGTACTTTTTAAGAACGTCTTCTCTTTTCTCCTCGCCGAAAATAATGTACAGTTCGCTGCTTTTAGCTACAATAAAATCAACATTCTCTAAGATTTCTTCGCTGACTCTCATTGCTGGCGAGGCATACAGCCCTACTTTTTTGCCATATTTTTTTGCTTTTCTGATGGTATATTCTACCACTTCCATAGAAACTTCTAGCTGTACCAATACAAGATCTACAGTATGAAAATAGCGGTCTGCTTCGTCTATATGATTCTTATTAAGGTATTTATTGGCGGCAGGCACTACTACAATGGCAGCATTTCCGTGTGAGGTCGTCACATAGGCAGTCCCTGTAGCTTCTTTGTCTGTTTCATATACAAAGCCCACATTTACATTTTCGCCCACCAGATTCCTCATAATCTGCTGACCAAGAGGATCCATTCCTACGCATCCTATAAAATACACGCTTGCTCCCAATCTGGCCGTACCTACAGCCTGATTAGCTCCTTTACCTCCAAAATAGCTGTCTGAATTAACGGCCAAAACCGTTTCATTAGGTAAAGGAAGTTTTTCGGTGTCTAATACCAAATCTATGGATGAGCTTCCTACAACAATAATCCGGGGTTGTTCTGATGAGAAATGCATTGTGTTTTATATTGGCTTTTAAGTTTAATATTTTAAGAAAAATGGTATTTCAAAAGTAACTATTTTTTTATTAACTTATTTCAATAAATTCAGTAATTATCTTTACCGGGGATTGATCTTTATCATAAGCGATATAGCTGGCATAAAAGCCTTCACCATATCCGGTTTCAAAGGCAAATATAGTTCCAGGATGTTCTTCTGAAGGTTTTAGAAAAGCATATTGATCTATAGCTCCGTTTTTATCAAAAAAATGCCCGTGGAAAAATTCTTCATAGATCCCCATGAAATCTCCGCCTTTGCTATTATATAATTTTAGTTCCAGCTCGTTGAGACTGCTTTGAGTATCAACATCCATGAAACATCCCATTCCGCTTTCTACGGGGTATCCAAAGACTTCTCCTTCTGCCAGTTCTTTTACATTCTGCCCCATTGTGGTGGCCAGTTTCCATTCTTTAATTTTAGAATTACTGAATACTATTTCGGCATATGCCACGCAGTTACTATCTCTTTCTTTATGTAACATTACAGAAAAATCTCCTTTCGGAAACTCTGCAGTAAAAGAAAGCATATCATTTGTGATTAATGGATCACAAGCAACCAGCTTTCCACTGGAAAGGTAAATCTTCCCTACTTCAAAACTTTCCAATAACGGACTTTCTACAAAGTCTTTCGAGAATAGTTTTTTTATGTTTTCTAAATGTGTCATTTAATTTATTCTTTATTTTCCGCGTCAGGCTGATTGGAGCTGAAATCTTTTTAATCTCTTGTTCAACATGATCAAAATGATTTTTATTTAACTAATCCCAATAATCATTTATAAGGGCTTCTTTTCTTTCTTCTCCCACCTGTCACTTGTTTCTCAAACGCAGTTGTTTGATTAATGTCATTAAATACATAAAAGAAGACGAGTTCAACTGGTCTTCTTTTATGAGTATAACTTTCAGGAAATCTGCCTGTCTGATACTGAGAAAATCTCAATTCAGCATCACTGATAACTCCTTTATAATAAGACTCATGGAAACATCTTAAAATAGACATGAAATAGTATTTCATCTTATTTTAAAAAGGCTTTTGAACATTCGTTCACAGATTTTACTCTGTGCTCAGCCTGACACTCCAACAAATTAGCCCTAATTTATCTGGATAATCTACAAACTTTTCAGCTTCTCTTCCAAAATCGTAATCTTGTCAAGAGCATCTTTTTGTTTTTTACGCTCTCCTTCTACTACTTCAGGTTTTGCATTGGCAACAAATTTTTCGTTGGAAAGCTTCTTCTCCACTGAGATTAAGAATCCTTTTAAATATTTCAATTCTTCTTCAGTTTTTATTTTTTCCTCACCTAAGTCAAGGTTTTCACTTAAAGGTATAGAAACTTCAGTTGCTCCTACCAGGAAAGTAAAGCTTGGCTTATCTGTTTTCTGTCCAAAATGGATATCAGAAACATTTGCTAATTTTCTTACTACTGCTTCATTGGCAAATTCAGAAGCATTGGTATATATCTCAACTTCTTCTCTAGGTGAAATTCCTTTTGTCTGACGGTAATTTCTAACTCCGGAAATGAATTCTGCTGCCGTTTCAAAGTTTTTGATGATAGTTTCATCAAATTCTCCTCCTGTTTTCTGCTGAGAAATCATTAACGCTTCTTCAATACTTCTTTCCGAAATAGTCTGCCACAATTCTTCTGTTAAGAAAGGCATAAACGGATGAAGTAATTTCATCAATTCTTCAAATAACGCAATTGTTCTGTTATAAACATCTTTAGAGATTCCTTCACCATAGTTTGGTTTAATCGCCTCAAGATACCAACCGCAAAAATCATCCCAAATTAATTTGTAGATCAAATGAAGAGCATCAGAAATTCTGAACTTCTCAAACTGATCATTAATTTCAACAATCGTTTTGTTTAATTTATTTTCGAACCATTCGATGGTCTGAGTCTCTGTTGGGTTTGCAGGTTTATCTTCGTGGTTCCACATATTGATCAAACGGAACGCATTCCAGATCTTTGTGGCAAAGTTTCTTCCCTGAAGCATTAAGTCTTTATCAAAAAGAAGGTCATTTCCGGCAGCTGAACTTAATAAGATACCAACACGAACTCCATCAGCTCCAAATTCAGAGATTAACTCTAGTGGATCTGGAGAGTTTCCTAAAGATTTAGACATCTTTCTTCTCTGGCTGTCTCTTACAATACCTGTAAAATAAACATTTTTGAAAGGAACTTCTTTTCTGTATTCCAATCCGGCCATAATCATTCTGGCTACCCAGAAGAAAATAATATCCGGACCTGTAACAAGGTCAGATGTTGGATAATAGTAGTTGATATCCTTATTTTCAGGGTCAAGTAATCCATCAAATACAGACATCGGCCATAGCCATGATGAAAACCATGTATCTAATGCATCAACATCCTGTCTCAGGCTTTCTACCGTTAATTCCTGATTTCCTGTTTTCTGTATTGCCAGTTCTAAAGCTTCTTCTATAGTTTCAGCTACCACAAAATCTTCATCTCCTGTACCGTAATAGTAAGCAGGAATCTGCTGTCCCCACCAAAGCTGGCGGGAGATATTCCAGTCACGAATGTTTTCCATCCAGTGTCTGTAAGTATTTTTGAATTTTTCAGGATAAAACTTCACCTCATCATCCATTACTACATCCAGTGCAGGTTTAGCAATTTCAGACATTTTAAGGAACCATTGTACTGAAATTTTAGGCTCAATTACAGCTCCTGTTCTTTCAGAAGTTCCCACTTTATTTACATAATCCTCAGCTTTTAACAAAAGATCTTTTTCTTCCAGCTCTTTTGCAATCTGCTTTCTTACGTCAAATCTGTTTTTACCGGCATAATGAAGACCATGTTCATTAAGGTTTCCGTCATCATCCAAAGCATCAATCATTTTCAACTGATGTTTTTGTCCGATTTCGTAATCATTGGTATCGTGTGCCGGAGTAATCTTCAAAGCTCCTGTTCCGAATTCAATGTCAACATATTCGTCTTCAATAATTGGGATTACACGGTTTACGATAGGTACTATTACATTTTTACCTTTCAGGTGGGCATATCTTTCATCATTAGGATTGATACATACGGCAGTATCCCCGAAAATAGTTTCAGGACGCGTTGTAGCAACGGAAAGAAATTCTTCTGAACCTTCGATTTTATACTTAAGGAAATATAATTTCCCATTTTGTTCTTTAAATATTACCTCTTCATCTGAAATATTGGTCTTGGCTTCCGGATCCCAGTTTACCATACGGTATCCTCTGTAGATCAACCCTTTATTATATAAATCGACAAAGCTTTTGATAACCTGCTGAGACAATTTATCTTCCATTGTGAAGCGGGTTCTATCCCAATCACATGAACATCCCAGCTTTTTCAACTGCTCAAGGATTGTTCCTCCATATTTATTTGTCCATTCCCAGGCATGTTCCAGGAATTGCTCGCGGGTAATATCTGACTTGCTGACCCCTTCAGACTTCAATTTAGCAACAACTTTAGCTTCAGTAGCAATTGAAGCGTGATCTGTTCCCGGAATCCAGCAGGCATTAAACCCGCGCATTCTTGCACGGCGGACCAGAACATCTTGAATGGTATTGTTCAGCATATGCCCCATGTGTAAGATCCCCGTCACGTTGGGCGGAGGTATTACCACGGTATATGGCGGCTTGTTATTAGGTTCTGAATGAAAATATTTATTTTCCATCCAGAAGTTGTACCATTTTTGTTCTGTTTCCTGTGGATTGTACTTTTCTGAAATCTGCATAAATTCTATTTCTTTGACTTACGATTTGCAAAAATAGTCTAAAGAAAAAAAATTTTAACCATGAATTAAAATAATTTTTAACTTTGTTTCACAAAATTTATCTAACAAACATATTAACATTCAAGAATATGAAGAAATTAATCGCAGGAATTGCATTATTCGGAACATTTGCTCTTGCATCTGCACAAACTATTACCTTTGATAAAACAACTTTTGACTATGGTACTATCAAGCCTAGCTCAGACGGTACAAGATTCTTTACAGTAACAAATTCAGGTGATAAGCCTTTGATCCTTTCAAATGTAAAACCTTCTTGTGGATGTACTACGCCAGAATTTAGCCAGGATCCTATCATGCCGGGAAAATCTGCTAAAATTAAAGTAGGATACAACACTTCTATTCCTGGAGGTTTCAACAAAATGATTGAGGTTTTCTCTAACGACCCTGCAAACAGCAGAAGCGTAATCTACATTAAAGGTAACGTAGATGCTAATGCCCCTGACCCAAAACCATTGACTCCTGCGGAACAGAAAGAAGCTGCTAAAGCTGAGAAAAAAGCGGCAAAAGTAGCTAAAAAGGCTGCCGCAAATTAATCTCTACTCAAAAAAATAAAGGAACCGTCTCTACAGAGGCGGTTTTTTTATTACATTTATATCAGTAATAGACAGCAGATAACATGTTTCAGGGAATGGATCTCTGATTGCATATCATAAAGCATTGAAATTTTCCCGGAACCTATTTATGTTTTAGCTAAAGCCGGGAGGAATTCTAGTTATTTCTGAAAGCGGACTAAATTTTGCTCTTATTAAATCTTAATAATTTAATCTTAAAAAATATATGGACACCAATTTCTCAGATGATTTTAAAGTAAACGGAAAATTCTCAATAAAGAAATCCTCAACTTCATATAAAGGCAAACTCACCAAAGATGAAGGAGCCCAATTATTAATTCAGGAAAAAGAAAAACTGCGTGAATTGCAGGAAAAATTATATGCTGACGGAAGTCAATCTCTTTTAGTCGTTTTACAAGCCATGGATGCTGCCGGAAAAGACAGCATGATAGAACATGTGTTCGGAGGGGTAAACCCACAGGGTTGTAATGTAACCAGCTTTAAAACTCCAAGTCCCAAAGAATATTCTCATGATTTTTTATGGAGACACTATATTGCATTACCCCAAAAAGGGATGATTGGAATTTTCAACCGTTCACATTATGAAAATGTATTGGTATGTAAGGTGCATCCTGAGTATAATTTAAGCGAAAAGACCTGGTCTTCTGTAAAAGAGTTCAATAATGAATTCTGGGAAAACAGGTATGAAAGCATTCGAAATTTTGAAAAACACCTTGCACAAAACGGAACAACCATTGTGAAGATCTTTTTAAATGTCTCTAAGGATGAGCAGAAAAAAAGACTTCTGGACAGAATTAACGAGCAGGAAAAAAACTGGAAATTCTCTGCCGCTGACCTTCCGGAAAGAGCATTATTTGATCAATATATGGAATGTTATGAGACCGCTATCAATGAAACTTCAAAAGATCATGCTCCATGGTATGTACTTCCTGCCGACAACAAATGGTTTGCCAGAGTAGCAGCAGTACAGATCATTATAGACACTTTAGAAAAAATGAATCTGAAATATCCTCAGCTTTCCGATAAAGATAAAGAAGATCTTCAGAAGGCAAAAAAACAACTGGAAAACGAATAGTATAAAGAAAGAGAGAGAATGGAAGTTTGAAGAAAAATAAATCTGTATTTTTAACTTCAAGCTTCTATTTCTTTTGGTAAAAAAATCACGAGAAAATCTATAAGCCGGATTTTGTACTTCCGAAGAAGTGCCTGTTATTTATCTACGCTTTACATTGCTGCAAAGCTTGAGCTGATTACCCCTCGGCTTTCAGGACGAGCCGCCCCTATTTCCATTGCTGAAAAGAACCGATATACTTACCATTGCACCGCAAAGAGTTTACCTGGTTTCACTACAGCCGAACTGTACTTGCTTTCTGTTGCACTTGTCCTACCCTCACGGGTGACGGATGTTATCCGCTTTGCTGCTCTATGGTGTCCGGACTTTCCTACCTCCTGCAAAACAGGAAATCAACAAGCCGATTTTCTCGCGATTGCAAAGATACATAAATTTAAGGAAGGGAAGCTGTAAAACAGGCAAAGAAAGCGGGAAAGACTGAAATACAAATAAGTAAATACGTACGCTGTGTTTTCTTTTCTTTTTTGGTCTTTTACAATTTTACAATTATAATTCTTCATCTATTAGTACATTATTATTATCTTCGTGCCATTATACATCTATGAATTCCAGAGAAAAAGAATTTGCGCAGCTTATCAAAGATAATCAGGGTCTGATTATTAAGGTATCTCGTCTGTATACCAATTCTCTGGAGGATGAGGAAGATCTTTTTCAGGAGATTGTGTTACAACTTTGGAGAAGTTACGACTCATTCAAAGGGAATTCTAAAATTTCCACGTGGATGTACCGTGTAGCGCTCAATACAGCCATTACGCTCTTTAGAAAAAAAAGCAAAAGCCTTCCTACTAATGAACTGGACATCAACCACAAAGATTTTGTGGAAGATGATGATGAAAAACAGCAGCAGATATCGCTTTTGTATACTGTAATCAAGACTCTTCCTAATGTAGAAAGAGCCATCGTCATGATGTATCTGGACGATCTGCCTTACAAGGATATTGCAGAAAATCTAGGTATCACTGAAGTCAATGCACGAGTAAAAATGAACAGATTAAAGAAAACCCTTAAAGAACAGATGGAAAAATATGCCTGAATTTGATTTAGATAGCTTTAAGAAAACCTGGCAGGAACAACCTGTGCAGCCTAAATATGACAACAGTGAGATTCTTCAGATGTTGAATAGAAAATCACGCAACTATGTAAAGTATATTTTCTGGATCAGTGTTGTGGAATTCCTGTTCTTTTCTGTACTGGGATTATTCTATTTCTTCCAGGAGGAAGAATCTGACAGTTTCCGAAAAATGCTGGAAAGAGTGGGTGCACAAGAAGCTCCTGAAGTAGAAAGCAATTTTGGTCATGTTTATTTAGCTATAAAAATATTAAGTTTATTGATTACGGCTTATTTTGTCCTGAAATTCTATCAGAATTACCGAAAAATAAAGATTGAGGAAAATCTGAAAGGACTTATAACCCGGATCATCAAATTCAAAACAACCGTTAATGCCTTTATTCTGATTAGTATTGTATTGCTTATTGCATTCGCATTTGTACTGACTGCTTTTATATTTTATACTTTAAATTCTCAAAATATACAGCCTACCAACTCCAATCTTACGATCATTATTGTTGGCCTTGCTGTCAGCACACTGCTTGCCATATCTATGATCTGGCTTTATTACAGACTGGTATATGGTATCATTATTAAAAAACTTGATAAGAATTTAAAACAGCTTAAAGAAATAGATTCTCAGGAAAATTGATCCACATAGGCGTAGTTCAGGATATAATTATTAATTTTATTCCACCAAATCTTAAACTATGCCCTTATCTTATGTTTATGGAACATCAGAGGTTCCATTATTAGGACAGACCATTGGAGGAAATCTTAAATGTACTGTCGAAAAATATCCCCATCAGGAAGCGTTAGTCTCCGTTCACCAGAATTACAGAGCTACTTATCAGGAATTTTATAATCAGACCACTGCTGTGGCCAAAGCTCTCTTATTTTTAGGGGCAAAAGCAGGTGACAGAATCGGAATCTGGGCTTCCAATCGTTATGAATGGGTCCTTCTTCAATATGCTACTGCCAGGATAGGAAGTATTTTAGTTAATATCAACCCTGCCTACCGAACTCATGAACTGACTTATGTAATCAATCAGTCCGGAATTCGTTTTATTTTTTCTTCTTTACATTTTAAAACCAGCAACTATAGGGAAATGGTGGAATATGCAAAAGAAGTATGCCCCACTTTGAAGCATGAAATATTCTTCGATGATAACTGGGAAGAATTTGTCAACAACGGACAGGAAATTTCGGATGAAGTTCTTCACAGTTTTGAGGAGCATGTACAGTTTGACGATCCTGTTAACATTCAATATACCTCAGGAACTACGGGTTTCCCAAAAGGGGTTACTCTTTCTCATCATAATATTTTAAACAACGGCTACTTCATCGGTGTAAGATTGAAATATACAGAGAAAGACCGTGTATGTATTCCTGTTCCTTTTTATCACTGCTTTGGAATGGTGATTGGAAATATGTGCTGCACTGCCCATGGTGCCTGTATGGTAATTCCTAATGACAGTTTTGATCCGGAAATTACATTAAAAGCTGTTTCAGACGAGAAATGTACTTCTTTATATGGTGTTCCCACGATGTTTATCGCTGAACTGGCTGTAAAGAATTTCAACACCTATGATTTTTCAAGCTTAAGAACCGGAGTGATGGCAGGATCTGTCTGCCCACCGGAAATCATGAAAAAGGTGGAGAATCTTATGAACATTAAGGAAATGAGCATCTGCTATGGGATGACAGAAACCTCACCCGTGTCTACCCAGACACTGATTGGAACACCGCTGGAAAAGCAGGTCAGTACTGTAGGAACTGTTCAGGATCATCTGGAAATAAAAATTATTGATGAAAACGGCAGAATCCTTGAACGCGGTGAACATGGTGAGCTGTGTACAAGAGGCTACTCTGTGATGCTGAAATACTGGAATGATCCTGAAAATACAAGAAAAGTACTGGATGATGCCCGCTGGATGCATACCGGAGATATGGCTGTCATGGACAAAAATGGATATATTACGATTTCCGGCAGGATTAAAGACCTTATTATCCGGGGTGGAGAAAACATCTCACCTAAGGAAATTGAGGATTTTCTTTACACGTATACCAACATTCTGGATGTTCAGATCATCGGAGTTCCAAGTGAAAAGTTTGGAGAGGAAGTGATGGCCTGGGTAAAAGTGAGGAAAGGATTCACCCTTACGAAAGAAGAACTTGAGGAATACTGTAAAGGAAGAATTGCCCATTATAAAGTACCAAAATACTGGAAATTTGTAGATGAGTTTCCTATGACGATTTCCGGAAAGATAAGAAAAGTGGAAATGCGGGAAATTTCTATGAAAGAACTCGGAATGGAAATTAATAAAGTCTAGCCCCTCTGCATAAAGTACTGATACGCGTTTAAGAATAGTAAACGAAGGCTTTACCAGCGGCATTTGCACTTTTTAACCTGTAAAAAAACAAAAAAGCATTTCAGATTGAAATGCTTTTTCTCTTTCTATACTTTAAAGTTCTTTTCTTAATCTTGCGACAGGAATATTAAGCTGTTCACGATATTTTGCAATCGTTCTTCTTGCAATATTATACCCCTGTTCTTTTAAAATGACCACTAAGGCATCATCTGTGAGTGGTTTCCTCTTATTCTCTTTACTGATTACTTCCTGAAGGTGAGTTTTGATCTCTTTGGTAGAAACCTCTTCTCCATCATCATTCGTTAAGCTGTCTGAGAATAAATCTTTAAGATATACAATACCATTAGGGGTATCTGCATATTTACTTTTTACAACTCTTGAAATCGTTGAGATATCAAATCCTGTAATATCTGCAATATCTTTTAAGATCATTGGTTTCAGTGATTTTTCGTCTCCCGTGATGAAATAATCTTTCTGGAACTTCACAATAGCTGTAATCGTCTGTAATAAGGTATTCTGACGCTGATTAATAGCATCGATATACCATTTTGCCGCATCCAGTTTTTGTTTGATAAATAGTGCTGCCTGCTTATGCTCTGATGAATTTTTATCATGAGAATAAGTTGTTAGAATGTCTTTATATTCTTCAGAAACTCTTAAGGTAGGTGCATTTTTACTGTTAAGCATTGGAATTACCATACCGTCTTTCACCTGAATTACAAAATCCGGAATGATTTCCTGATTAATTGTAATCGTCTGTGTATCAAAGTTCCCGCCTACTTTAGGTGATAACTTAGAGATTTCATCAAGAGCATCTTTAAGATCTTCTTCTTCAATATCATATTTCTGAATAATCTTGTTATAATGCTTATTTGTCAAAGCATCAAACTGATTTCTTAAAATATTGGCGGCCAGAGAAACTGCTTTATCAGAGCTTACTTTCTTCTCGATCTGCAACAGTAAACATTCCTGTAATCCTCTTGCTCCTACTCCTGACGGGTCCAGTTTCTGAACATAGTTCTCAAGGATATCTTCAATTTTTTCTTTGGTGGTATAAATTCCCTGTGAGAAAGCCAGATCGTCTACAATAGATTTGATCTCTCTTCTCAGATATCCGTCTGTATCTAAGTTTCCGATAAGGTATTCTGCAATTTTCAGATCCTCATTATTGATATTTACCAAATGGATCTGCTCCATCAAATAATCATATAACGACTGTCCTTCTGTCAAGAGACTCTCATTGTCAAACTCTTCATCATCCGGAGAGTAGTTGCTGGATGCGGTTTTATAGCCTGGTTCATCGTCATAGATATAATCATTAACGTCGAAATCCGTTTCAATACTTTCTGTACCTTCATCCTGATAAGCGTCCTCCAAAGAAGAATACTCATCTTCTTTAGAATCCTCTTTGGCAATTTCCAAAGCAGGGTTTTCTTCTAACTCTCTCTCCAACTCCTCTTCAAATTCAAGAGTATGAAGCTGAATAAGCTTCATCAACTGGATCTGCTGAGGGGCCAGCTTCTGTCCTAATTTGAGTTGTAAGTGTTGTTTAAGCATATTCTTATTTGCGTTTTAACATAACATATTCTACGAATTTAATAAATTTATTTGATAAAAAATACATTTAGCATGATTTTTGCATTATACTCCTTACATAATAAACTACTAAAAAATAAAAAAAGCCTTCATCATCAGATAAGGCTTTTTTTTATTACTCTAGAATTCAGCGCTTTTCGGCGTTCTTGGGAAAGGAATTACATCCCTGATGTTTGTCATTCCCGTTACAAAAAGAACAAGTCTTTCTAACCCTAAACCGAAGCCTGCATGAGGTACAGAACCAAATTTTCGGGTATCAAGATACCACCAAAGTTCGTGCTCATCTACATGCATATCTGCCATTTTCTGTTTTAATACATCTAATCTTGCTTCTCTTTCTGATCCTCCGATGATTTCTCCGATACCCGGGAACAATACATCCATTGCGGCAACGGTCTTATTGTCATCGTTCAGTTTCATATAGAAAGCTTTGATTTCTTTCGGATAGTCAAATAAGACTACCGGGCTTTCAAAGTGTTTTTCTACAAGATATCTTTCATGCTCAGACTGAAGGTCAGTTCCCCATTCTTCAATAGGGTAAACAAATTTTCCTTTTTTGTTTTCTTTAGAGTTCAGTAAAATCTCGATTGCTTCTGTATAGCTTACACGTTTAAAACGTTTAGCAACTACATTCTGAAGCTTTTCGATAAGACCTTCTTTTGCTCTTTCTTTTTCCGGTTTTGTTTTCTGTTCTTCTGCAAAACGATTGTCTAAGAAATCAAGATCATCTTTGCAGTTATCCAATACATACTGAATTACATATTTTAAGAAATCTTCCGCAAGGTCGATATTGTCTTCAAGATTGTTGAATGCTACTTCCGGCTCAATCATCCAGAATTCAGCAAGGTGTCTTGTTGTGTTTGAATTTTCAGCACGGAAAGTAGGTCCGAATGTATAGATTCTTCCTAATCCCATTGCTGCAGTTTCTCCTTCCAGCTGTCCTGAAACAGTAAGGTTGGTCTTCTTTCCAAAGAAATCCTGAGCAAAATCAATCTCTCCATCTTCGGTTCTCGGCATATTATTCAGATCGAAGTTGGTTACCCCAAACATCTCTCCTGCCCCTTCTGCATCTGCTCCCGTAATTACCGGTGTGTTGATATAGAAAAACTGATTTTTGTTGAAGAATGAATGAACAGCAAAGCTGACTGCGTGACGTACTCTGAAAATAGCACCAAACAGGTTGGTTCTGAATCTTAAATGCGCCTGCTCTCTTAAAACCTCTAATGAGTGTTTTTTCGGCTGTAAAATCGTTTTATCCCTGTCTTCCGTGAAGTTATCCCCTAAAATAATAATTTTTTTAGCAACAATTTCTACAGTTTGCCCTGCTCCCTGACTTTCTACCACTTCACCAATAATCTTTAGAGAAGCTGCAGTACTTATCTTACCGATAATTTCTTTGTCAAAATTTTCAAAGTCAACAACTATCTGCAAATTATTAATCGTAGAACCATCATTAAGTGCTATAAAGCGATTGGCACGGAAAGATCTTACCCATCCGTATACTGTAATGTCATGATGTAATACTTTTTTGTAGTCCTGTAGGACTTCTTTAATCGTTTGCTTTTTCATTTGTTGATGATAAATTTTTTATGTAAAAATTAATGTTGGCAAAGTTACAAAAAAACAGCGCAACTTAATGGTTACGCCGTCTTTAAAAATCATTTATCAAGTATTTAAACTTCCAGTTCAAGAAAACTATCTTTTTCAGCTGCTGATCCTCCTTCACTTTTATAGTTTAATTTCAATTCTATGGGATCTAAAAATCTACATAAATTTGAACTGAATACACTCATCTTATCACTTTTAAAAAGAATAAATAAATTTATTCTGAGTTTTCATGGAATAGTTTTTAATGTATAGAAATGGTTATTAGTTTTAAGTGATACTTTTTTATATTCCGAATGTATTTTGTGAATTTTGCTTTAATTACTTTGTGTTTTTTTAAATGATCATTACTTCTACGTTTCTAACTTTTCTGAATAATTACTTTATGAATTACATCAGTCAATTTTTCTAATTATTAAACATTTCCAACTTGATTCGCATTTGGCTTCTCTTCATCTTGTAATGTGCACATACAAAATATGATAATTGTGTTTTTACCTCTGAAGCAAAGATGCGGCAAAAGAGAATATTGAAACAAGTAAATAGTCTATAAATTCATAAATTTATAGACATAAAATCATGAATTTACATTATTTAAACAATTGATATAAAGTAAATTAAATCTAAATCGACTTTATATTTTCAATTTCTTTCAGATAGACAGAAAGGGGTGTTCCTGTTCGTTTTTTAAAGGCTAAAGTGAAAGCCTGCTCGTTATTATAGCCTAATTCTTCGGCGATAAAAGGTAACTTGTAAGACCTAAATTTTCTGTCACTGGCCAATCTGCTGATGGCATAATCAATACGGAGGTCATTAAGGTAAGTTGCAAAATTTTTCCCTTTGTAAGTATTGATAGTTTCGGACAGGTATCTGGAATTGGTTTTTATTTTTTTTGCCAAACTCCCTAGTGTGATTCCCTTGTTTAAAAACTGATCTTTACTTTCGAAGACTTCAAGTTCTTTTAAAATATTCTGAACGATATCTTCGGAAATTATTTTGGAAGATGTATTTTCTGCATCCTCCACCGGCAGATTATTGGGCAATGCTCTATTCTTTAATTCAATATCTTCACTGACTCTATTTTCACTCACAGACTGTATAAGGTCCTGAGCAATCTTTTTATACTTCTTTTCGGATTTTTTGTATTTAAAATAAAAGTTGATAAACAGCAGGTGTGATATCAATAATAAACTGATAACAATATAAAAAAGTGATTTTCTATATTTAAGTTCGTTGGATATCAGTTCTTTTTCCAATTCCAGCTTAGGGGCATCATAGCGCCTGGGAAGTTCCCGGGATATATACCTGAACTGGGTGTCAAGAATCTGATCAACTTCTAAAAAGCGTTCGACGTAGTACAGCTGATTTTCTTTATCATTATTACTTTTATAATAATTGATAAGATAGGTGTACACCTCTCTAAGCTCCGGATATACATAATGGGTTTTAAAAACCATAGAATCTATCTTTCTAAAACAGGTTATCGCTTTATCTTTTTCCTGAAGCCCTGCATAGGATTTTCCTAAGTTTAAAAGGGTATAATTCTCGTTTCTCTTACTTGGGTTATAGGTGGTAAAGAAATATTTTTGGCACTGAAGCAAATTATCAATGGCCATTTGATAATTTTTTAATTGCAGGTTATAATAGCCCAGTAGTCCCAAATTTTGATGATAGGCATATACATTATCATTTTTTTTAGAAGACTGCAAACCCTCCTGTATTAATGTATATGCAGAATCCATTTTATTAATTTCTATATAGGCATCCGCTAAGTTGAACCTCAGGTTATCATGTTCAGTTTCATCCAGATAATCAGCATTATATAAATAGTGTCTAAAAGTTTTAGCTGTTTCAGCGTGCTTCCCGATATAATTATTCAGAGAAGCAATACTGATATGCGCCATGGCAATCTGCTTTTTATTTCTTTTCTCTTTGGCATATTTTAGACCTAAGATATAATTATTGAGGGCAGCCTGAAGGTTGTCAAATCTCAAATTCAGATTGCCTCTTAATAGATAGATTCTTGCAGGGTAATAATTTTCTGTGGAATTTTTGGTGATCAGCTGAAGACTGTCAATATATTTTAAGGCATTGGGTAAGGTTTCATCAAAGTGCATCATCACATAACCTTCAGCAATGTGGGTGTTATTTTTCTCCAGTTTGGCTTTTTTCAGGTAATATTTTGCGATGTTACGTTTACTCCCAACATCCCAGGTTTTTCCGTTATAGAATTCCTTTTCCAATTCCTGATAAGTCCTTTTTTCAGAAAGGCCCTTTTCTATATTATTGGTTTGTGCTTGGAATATGTTACACACAATTAATAATAGGATCAAATAATTTATTTTCATCACTTATTCAGGCTATCTTACAAAAATATTATTTTTATTCAGTACATTCATTTCTCTTTTTATTTTTTCTTGTATTGATCAGTCTTTGCATTAAAATTAATCCTGATAAAATTATAAAAAGAGCATACAGCATGGAGTTGTACGCTCTTCAAAAATCATTCCCATTGTACTTTTCCTTCTACGTAATATACCTTACCTCTGTCTTCGTAAAGAAGATCATATCCCTGGCTCGGCAGATAGAAATGACAGACCTTGGTCTCACCGTTTCTATCTTTGAAATCCAGTACGGCAGGGCACATTTTTGCATGATCCATTTTCTTCACTATTAAATCATAATTCTTCTGAATATTTTTCTTAGTGTACATAGACAGCATCCTGTCATCCATAAAACGAATATACTTTAGGGATGAAAGAGGATAGACAATCAATGAAAACGGTTTTCCTGCCTATGCAGCCGCATTTTCGTTAAAAAAATTAATCATTGAAATACTGTCATGAGTAATATTTTTCAACACACTCGTTTCATATCTTTTCCCATCATTAAATTCCATACTGTATATTGCTTCCATTTTCAAGGCAAAACCAGTTTTGGATTTCTTCAGCTAAGGTCTGTAAATGTTTTTCCTTTCCTGATAACAATTAAAACATTTCCTTCACCGTAATCACAATCATAATATTGTTTATAGTCAAAAGGCTCTTTTCTGTTGGTTTCCAATGTGTCATTTTCTGTATTTTGTGAAAAAACCTTCCGGACAACAATATCCATACTACTATCAGTTTATAATTTTTCATAATTCAATTATTTTTCAGCTAAAAGCAGGTTCATCTTTTTCAGCAGACCTTTTTTCTTTTATTTCTTCAAACTGATCTCTCACAAAGCTGTATAGGAACATGGTAATTTCTAAAACAAATCTTTTCATAACTCTTTATTTTGTCTTCTGTTTCTTAAAATTCCAGTTGATCAGAGGCAATTTTCTCTTTCCGTTCTCATTCCACATCCCGATCTGTATTCCTCTGAAATCCTTACATTTATTATACAATCCAATCTGAACTCCCCTGCATTTTTGCCCTACATTAGCAAAAGATGCCACAGAAACCCCGTTCATCTCGTGATGCAGGTTGAAAAACGGCGAAACAGAAACTCCATTTGTAACAGCATACGTACTGATATTACTGGAAACATTAATCTCTAACCCATTGGTGACAGTAGGCTCCATATTGATGAGTGACAGCTGTACTCCATTAATTCTGTTCATTTTTTGTCTGGAAATAACAGCATAATCATTATCAAGGTCCCAACCTTGTACTGATGGTAAACTAACAAGCATAAGCGGTGGAAGAAAAACTCCAATAATATTGAAACCCATACCCAGCCCATTTACTTTTTTAGGCGTAAAATTCTCCTCTTCATCGAAATATTTGAAAAGAATTCCATTGACGTTTCTGATATTCTTTGAAGGAGAAGCAGCAACTATTCTGGGCTTCAGAGAATCTACTTTTAAACTATCTGACGCATACGCCAGACTATGGAATAAAAGGACCATTAATAATAAGATTCGTGTTTTCATAATTCATTGTTTTAAAATTATATTTCAAAATTATCATCAGAAAGAACACTTATAAATGTGAATAAAAATTAAAAAAAATACTACATTTGTGAAAATCACAAAACTATGCACCAGGAAGCTTTACTGAAGGAAATCCGAAGAAAAATTGGTGAAAAATCCTTAAATGATGAGATCGCTAATATTCTTGACATCAGCTATGATGCGGCTCATCGGAGAACTTCTCTGAAAGCCAAGTTCAGTTTTGAAGAGGCTCTGGAGCTTGCCAGATATTATCAGATCTCTCTGGATCAGTTTCTGGGAACAGAAAATCAATTGGTTGTCAAAAGAACTCAGCCTGTAAAAACAACTGAAGATCTTTTCAACTATTTTGAAAGTTCACTTAAGATTTTAAACGTTTTTCAGAATATTACGGATTCTAAAGTATTTTATTCAGCAAAAGACATCCCGTTTTTCTATACGATTTCAGATTCAGTTTTGTCCCGTTTCAAGTTTTACGTGTGGATGAATTTATTGAATCAGGATAAATTCTTAAGCCCGTTTCATGAGTTTAATTTTGGGTATCATTCTGTGAAAAATGAAATGCTTAAAGATTTGTACGACAAGCAGAATGTTACAGAAATATGGAATGATACCACAATAATGAGTGCATTGAGACAGGTTTCTTTTTATTATGAAATGGGACTGCTAAGGAGTAATGATGTTGATCTGATTCTTGAAGATCTGAAACACCTATTACAAGAACTTGAAAATAAGACACTGGAAAAATCCAATTTTCAGATTTATGTAAATGATCTCGTGATTTTAAATAACAGTATCCTATTTAAAAATGAGCAGCAATGTTCTTTTTTTATTCCTTTCAGTATGTTCGGATATATGATGACCAATGATCAACTGACCTGTGAGGATTCTCTGAGCTATTTTGAACATCAGATTAAAAACTCGAAATCATTGAATGAATCCGGAAACAGGGAGAGGAAAATATTTTTCAATAAAATGTATCAGCAGATTGACTGTTTAAAACAGGATTTATCATGAAAACTCTTCAAAACGGCCAATATTTTGGTCTCACTAATGAAAACGTACATTTTGAAGGGCTGATCATCACCGATACAGAATATACCCATCCTTATGTAGACTGGCATTATCATGAAAATGCTTACTTTACTTTTTTACTTCAAGGTCATATGACAGAAGGCAATAAAAAAGAAATTTACGGATGTTCTCCCGGCACCCTGCTTTATCATCATTGGGAAGACCCACATTATAATGTTAAGCCCGATCTTTTCACACGGGGATTTCATATTGAAATTACACAAGACTGGTTTGACGCTTTTAATCTTCAGAAAAACAAAGCAGAAGGCAGTTTCAACATTAAAAATCCAGCATTAAAATTACTGGTTTATAAAATTTTCAAAGAAACCAAACTCAATGATACTTCTTTTGAGGTGGCAGCTAATGAACTTCTGCTGAATCTTTTTTCTCAACTGGCTCCCAGGAATAGTACCTTCGAGAAGAAACCGTTATGGGTTAGCCAGGTGGATGAAATCCTGCACGAAAATTTCACAGAAAAAATAAGCCTCAAAGAACTGTCCAAAACCGTAAATATTCATCCTATCCATCTCAGCAGAGACTTTCAAAAGCATTTCCACTGTAATTTGGGTGAATATATCAGGAAACTGAAGATCAGTAAATCTCTGGAACTGATCAACAGAAAGCATACTCCTCTCACGGATATAGCTTTAGAATGCGGCTTTGCAGATCAGAGTCATTTCATCCGGTGTTTTAAAGAAAATATCGGGATTACCCCCTTAAAATACAGGAACCTTCTAAAAATTCCCTAAACTTAAAATACATGAAAAAAATCGTTATTCACGATTTGGATACATCATTCCCCGATTAGGCTACATTTCAATTCTTTTAACTTTCCATCTTTGTACCACTATTTAAAGCAAAAAAAATATAAAATGGAAACTAAAAAAGTATGGCTCGTAACAGGAGCTTCCAAAGGGTTAGGATTTGAATTGGTTAAAAAACTATTATCCGAAGGATTCAAGGTAGCTGCAACAAGCCGCACTGTTGATTCTTTGATTTCAACGATTGGAGAAACTTCTGAAAACTTTCTGCCGCTGAGTGTAGACATTACAGATAATAATGATGTAAAATCTTCCATCGAAAAAACAGTTGAACATTTCGGACAGCTTAACGTGGTCGTGAACAACGCAGGATACGGACAAATCGGGACTCTTGAAGAACTTACCGATGAGGAAGCAAGAGAAAATTATGCGGTTAATGTTTTCGGAACGTTAAATGTGATCAGAAATGCAATGCCTTATCTTCGTGAGCAAGGATCTGGAAACATCTTTAATATTTCTTCTGTTGGAGGTTATTCGGCTAACTTTCCAGGTTGGGGAATTTACTGTTCAACCAAATTTGCAGTTGCCGGATTTACAGAAGCACTGGCTGAAGAGGCCAAAGAGTTCGGAGTTCATGCTACGGTAGTTTATCCCGGATATTTCCGTACAGATTTCTTAACGAAAGACTCTGTGAGAACTCCCTCCAATCCTATTCAGGCCTACGAAGCTGCAAGAACTTCAGAGCAAGCCCACCTTAATGATATTAATGGAAATCAGCCTAATGATCCCGGGAAAGCTGCAGAAGTACTGATCCAGATCAGTAAAGAAAAAAATCCACCTGTACATTTGTTATTGGGAGTGGAAACCCTTGAAATTCTGAATAATAAGATTGATATTCTGAAGAAAGATTCAGAGAAATGGGAAAGCCTGACGGTTTCGACTGCGATTTAATTATCCTTTCTATGCTGTCCTTTTGCATTGAAGCAAGAGAACGAAAAACTCAAAGCTTATATGAATTATTAAGATTTTATGTAAGGAGTGAAAAATACTGAGAATTTGTCTTATAAATATTCTTTACATAAAATCTTATTCATTCAGAATCAATTCAATATTCGAATTAATTAAATAATTTAGCGATTATGAAACAACCAATCCGTTTTAATTCTATTTCAGATTTTCACTCTTTCTGTAATCTTTCGAATCCGGATCATCCGCTCATCAGTCTGATAGATTATAGCGAAGTCAATTATCCTGTAGAAGGTGCTGAGCTGAAATGGATTCAGAATTTTTATTCGATTGGCCTGAAAAAAAATGTCTATCCGAGGTTCAATTATGGCCAGCAGCAATATGATTTTGATTCGGGGGTTTTATGCTTTGTTTCTCCACAACAGTTCCTAAGCCTTGAAGTAAAACAGGATATTGAAGTAAATCCTACAGGATTTTTATTACTGATACATCCTGATTTTCTGTGGAATACATCTTTAACTAAAAAGATAAAGTCTTATGATTTTTTCAGTTACCAGGTAAAGGAAGCCCTTTTTCTCTCAGATAGGGAAGAGAAAATCATCGTTGAGATTTTTAAAAATATAGAACGTGAATATCAATCCAATATTGATAAATTCACTCAGGAATTAATTATTGCACAAATTGAATTACTATTGATCTACTCTGAGCGTTTTTATGAACGTCAGTTTCTAACCCGAAAAAGATCAAGTCATGAGTTGCTGCATAAGTTTGAAGAAGTGCTTTCCCAATATTTTGACAATGAAAAGCTCCTTGAAAATGGAATTCCATCTGTAAAAATCATCGCCGAGCAAATGAATATTTCTCCCAATTATCTGGGGACCTTACTACGTATTCATACGCAGCAAAATACACAGCAGCATATCCAGAACCGGTTAATAGATTCTGCCAAAGAGCGTTTAAGCACCACGCATTTATCAGTGAGCGAAATTGCTTATGAACTGGGATTTGAGCATCCACAATCTTTCAGTAAACTGTTTAAGCAAAAAACAAATCAGTCCCCCGGAGAATTCAGGAAACTGTTTAATTAGAAGAATATAATTGACAGCATGTTAATTTCATTCTATTTTGCAATGAGAAAGTTGACTATTTTTGTTGAAATTCTATTGAGATGAAAATAACATCAACTTTTGCCTTTGTTCTCATATCTTGTTTTTACTCCGCACAGAACCGCGATATTGTGAATGCAGATAAAATTGAAAACCAGATCCAGAAGAAAAATATCAATAAGGTCATTTTTCTTAATAAATCGATATCTATTGAAAATCTCAAGGAATCTGACATCCTTAAAAGTATGGTATTCCAGGAAAGTCAGAATCTCGATCTGCGCGTTTTTACGGACAATTCCCTGGTTAATTATCTGCACCAGCTAGATCCTTCTTTAACAGCGGATGAGCTTCTTCAAAAAGGAAATTACCAATTTTCATTTTACGTAGACGGAAAAATGATTTATCAGGAAAATCTTAACAAAGGAGCAGGGATTCCGAATGATAAGAAGTTCAAGACCACCTTTAGAATTCCTCTTTTAAGCAGTAATAATGAGGATTCATGGGGAAGATATCTATGGATGCGTTTTTATTTTGGTCACGACGGAATTGACGCACTGCAAAGTGGAAATCATATTTTAAAAATCGAGATCCGCCCTTATCTAAAAACCTCGGTATTAAAAACAGGAAATATTATTGCTTCTGGAGAAATAAACTTAAATGTTCCCCAAAAAAGTAGCAGTGAAACTCAAATTGCTCTTCAGCCCATACAACCACACAGCGGATGGAAAGTTTCTGATGACAAGTTCAGCCCTGAAAAAATAAGACTTTTAAACAAAAAGATTGCAGAAGAGAGGTTCAAAGAAATTACAGGAATAATCGTTATTAAAAATGATAAACTTCTTCTGGAAGAATATTTTAATAAATCCGGAAGAGATTCTTTACAGGATACCAGATCGGTAGGAAAATCATTTGCTTCTGCGCTGGCAGGTATTGCTATTCAGGAAGGTTACCTTAAAAGCGAACATCAAAGTCTGAAAGAGTTTTACAATTTAAAATCATTTAAAAATTACAGCCCTAAAAAAGACAGTGTTACCATTAAAAGTCTTCTGACTATGAGTTCCGGTTTTGACGGTAATGATGATAATTCCGATTCTCCCGGAAATGAAGAGAATATGTATCCAACTGATAATTGGGTTCAATTCACATTAGACTTACCCATGACGGAAGATAAAATTGGTGAAAACTGGAATTATTTCACTGCAGGAGTAGTCGTTGTGGGAGATATTATAAACCAATCAGTCCCTAAAGGGTTAGAAAATTACGCAGACAAGAAGCTTTTCCAGCCACTTGGAATCTCTAAATATAAATGGCAATTCACTCCTCAGCAAAAGCCTTCTCTGGCAGGCGGACTGCGAATGAGCGCTCTGGATTTCGCAAAATTCGGACAGCTTTATAAAAATAACGGAATCTGGAATGGCAAAGCAATTTTAGATAAAAGCTGGGTTCATAAGTCTTTCTCCAATTACTTTACAGATAATAAAGACTTTGAAGGATATGGATATTTGTTCTGGAGAAAAGTATACCAGGTTGGAAATAAAAATTTTGAGGCTTATCAGTGCAGCGGTAATGGGGGGAATAAAATCATCGTATTCAAGGATATTCCTTTCGTAATGGTCATTACAGCAAAAGCTTATAACAAACCTTATGCTCATTCACAGGTTGATAAAATAGTACAGGAATATCTTTTACCCGCATTATTGGGTAATGAGTAATTTTTGAGGAAAGTGTACTAGAAATTCGAATGAAAAAACTGCTTAATGCAAAGTTTATTCGTCTTTTTTAGATGGTACAAGAAATACGTCCATCAGGCCTTCTGGCAGTTGCATTTTTATGAATCTTTCTTCTCTGTTCACTTCCAGAATCCAGTCTTTGATAAGAGGAATAACAATTTCTCTACCTTCAAATCCAAGAATAAAATAATTCTGTGCAGTCTGATCGTTTACTGATCTGATTACCCCACAGTCATTCCCATTTTCGTCAAGAATATCATATCCTATGATCTCATGATAATAGAACTGTTTTCCAGAAAGTTTTGGTAATGTAGTAAGCGGCAGGTAAACACTTTTACCCAAAACCTGATCTACAATGGCCTCAGTGGCATTTTTAAATGCAAGATTCAGAGCATCTAACTTGCTCCATGATGATTTTTCAATAAAAAACGGAACCAATAATCCGTTGATTTCAACGAATATTGATTCCAATTTATTGTAAAGCTCGGGTTGGTCGGTATCCAATTTAAGGATCACGTTACCCGCAAGTCCGTGTCTGCGTGTGATTTTCCCTAAAAAATAGCAATCTTCTTTACGCATAACAGAATTTGTTCTTAAGCTTCAGTGTTTTCTTCAGTTTCAGCAGCAGGAGCTTCTCCTTCTGTAGCTTCAACAACTTCTTCAGCAGGTGCGTTAGCAGCTTCTTCAGCAGCTTTAGCATCAGCTTCAACCTGTGCAGCAGCAGCAATTCTAGCTTCGTTTACTTTTACTTCAGCGTCTAAAGCAGCTTTCTTAGCATCAGCTTTAGATTGTGCTAAACCTTCTACTTTACCTTGTACTTTAGATTCTTTAGATTCTAACCAAGCGTTAAATCTTTTCTCAGCTTCAGCTTGATCAAAAGCACCTTTAGCTACACCACCTTGTAAGTGTTTTTTGTAAAGGGCACCCTTGTAAGAAAGGATAGCTCTAGCAGTATCAGTAGGCTGAGCACCGTTGTTTAACCACTGTACAGCAGAATCAACGTTCAATTCGATAGTTGCCGGGTTAGTAATTGGGTTGTAAGTTCCTAGTTTTTCGATGAATCTACCATCTCTTCTTGCTCTAGAATCTGCAACCACGATGTGGAAAAAAGGTTTTCCTTTTTTACCGTGTCTTTGTAATCTGATTTTTACTGACATAATGTTTGAATTTTACGGGAACTCGTCCCAGTTAAATATTTAAGAGTGCAAAGATAATATATTTTTTTCAATTAGGTAATTTGAATATGATATATTTTAACATTTTTTCAAATTATCATTATAAAGGGCAATATTGTAGAAATAAGTACAGAAATAAAAACAGCCAGAAATACAATAAGATTATCTCTCGTTTTTCCTGTAGTCAGCCTAATCACAAAATAGTTGATGATATAAACAGGTATCAGTAAAAAGAACGAAAATCCACCAGCGGATTCAATCACCAAATACAAAAAGATCATTCCGATAACAGAGGCTATTACAATTCCTAAAAGACTTTTAAAAACTGTTTTCTTATCTATTTTATCGTTCTCTTTTACCTTTGAAAAATGACTAAACTTGTCAAAAATAAATTTCTTCAATTCATTACTTTCTATAATTCCTGAAGAAATATTTTCACTAATAAAGTCAATGCCCTCTCCTTTCTGCACTAAGTTATGAACTTCAAAAGAAATTCTTCCCTTTTCTTTTATCAGAGTTTTTCTATATTCAGCTTTCTTTACAAATTCATTATAATTGAACTTCTGGCTGATCACATCATGCATTTCATCATTGATTTTACCTGTGTGATCCATCATATAAAGATAAGCTATGATCAAATCTTCTTCATTATAATTTCTGTAAATATTCTTCATATTAAACAGCCCCCATATAAAATAACCCTAAACATTTCTGATTTTCTTCAATAGTCAGAGATTCTTTAAGATGGTCCACAATCTTTGGAGAGCTCCAGTAGCATCCTACATTATTTGCGGTACAGGTAAGGTACATATTCTGGACTGCCATTGAAGTTGCAGCAATTTCTTCCCATTCAGGAACCATCCCACTGAAGTTGACAACGATGGAAACTACAACATCTGCTTTATTGATTTTAAAACCGATGTCATTGTATTTTTTCTCCAGAAAAAGCTGTTCGGGCTGACTGGCTTTGTATATTGTCTGCATTTCTAAAGCCAGTTTTACTTTTTCTTCTCCCTTGAATATTTTGAAACGCCAAGGTTTTGTACGTTTATGATTGGGAGCTAAAGTAGCCGAATGTAAAATTTCATCAATAACTTCCTGAGAAATTTCTGTATCGGTATAATCTTTTGGAAAAATACTTCTTCTCTGCTCTATTATTTCTTTTAAAATTGATGCTTTGTTCATAACTGCAAATTTACAATATGGAATTCAATCTGTTTCATTTAAAATGTTAAGAATTCCCCCTTCGTTTAAGATTTTTATAAGCTTTATAATTGCTCAAAAACCAAAGAGTTCCAAATAAAAAGAAAACTCCAAATACATTTGAAGTTTATATTATTTATTCCGCTCATCATTTAATTGTGAAACAAAATTCACTATTAAAGAGTATTCATACTAAAGTACTTCTATGATTTTCTGATGAATCTTATTCAGTGTAAATTCATCTCCTGCTTTCATGCCCATCATTTTTTTAGACATAGGGCTTTCAGGAGAGATCGCGTAAAACCGGTCTCCTTCAAAAAAGAACTCTCCTAATGAAACAGAAATATAAAACCTTGCTTTATTAGTTACAACAATTGACCCCAGCTGAACTCTTTCAGTAGCTTTATTGAGTACTTTTGCCATATTGCTTTTAAGATCATTCAAAGCACCAAGCTGTCGCTGCATCTGATAAATCTCCTCCTGCATTTCTTCTCTCATGCTGTCATATTTTGGAGTTTTTTTGATGTCACGGCTGGCCTCAAGGGTAAATTCGATAAAATTTTTAAGTTTCTCAATTTTCTCTGCAATGATAATTTTTACAAAGTCTCTGATAGCACTTTTTTCAAATACGGTCTTCTCCATACAATCGATTCTTTATATAAAGATAATATTTTTAGAATAATAATTAATATTTTCGTCATATATTAAAATAAACTAATGATCAATAGAATTTTAAATCAGTTCTCCCGCAGGGGCAGAATCACAAGGAGCCACTATATTATTTCTCTTATTATATTTTATGCACTCACCTATCCTTTAACGTTAATTGAGAAACATTATGAACTGTCAGAAGATGGTAAAGGAATCGTTGGTCTCTGTATGTTCCCTTTCTTATTTTTTATTCTGCTGAAAGGGGCAAGAAGATGCCATGACAGGGGCAACAGCGGCCTGTATCAGTTTATCCCCGGTTATTTCTTCTTTATGATGCTGGGCGACAGTGATTATGGAGTCAATAAATATGGCCCTAATCCAAAAGGAAAAGGAAATGATACATTCAATACCACAACAGATGATTTTCAGAATGCATTAATAAGTAATATGAAGCACAACCCACAGCACTGCAGACGTTGTGGCTGCCAGCGCTGCAGTTGTAAATAACAAAAAAAGGGAATTCTTCATCATTTTTAAAAATTGTTCCTAGATTTGCATTTATAAAAACTAAAATCATGTTTAAAGCCCCCTTTTCATTTGAGGGAAGAATCAGAAGAACAGAATACGG
The DNA here is from genome assembly GCF_057799275.1 of Chryseobacterium sp. 14P4.3.2. NCBI lineage: Bacteria > Pseudomonadati > Bacteroidota > Flavobacteriia > Flavobacteriales > Weeksellaceae > Chryseobacterium > Chryseobacterium sp. 14P4.3.2. The sequence goes on along the minus strand of NZ_JBYOKO010000011.1, from coordinate 133,003 downwards.
ACTGTCATATCTTATCTATCTTGCACTCTCTGTACCTTTCAATCTTTATTTCCAAAATAACGAACCATCAGGAACCGTTGCTGTAATTTTCTTTATTTTACTTATTCCATTTCTTTGGTTTCTTATTGCACAAGGTGCTAAAAGATGCCATGACAGAGGAAACTCCGGTTGGTTTCAATTGATACCATTTTATGGATTATGGATGATATTTGCTGACAGTGATCACGGGCCAAATGAATACGGTCCTAACCCGAAAGGAGAAGGAAATTATAATTCGATTAATGAGATTGGTAAAAAAGAAATTTAATAAATAAGCCCTGTCAATTGACAAGGCTTTTATTTTATTTTTCAGATAGCTTCTTAAGATCTGCAAGTCCCTGATTAAACATTTTACCCATATTATTATCCATCAGAGGTTTCATAATTTTCATCATAGGGCTCAACTCATTGTCAATGGACCATGTCACTTTTGTTCCGGTTCCTTCCGGTGTAATAATGAAAGTTGCTTTAGCACTTCCATCAAAAGGTTGAATAAAATGAAGCTTTGTCATCATTTTTTCGTTGGGTACAATTGCAGTAATAGACTGTTCACCTTCACTTTCATCTCCTTTCCAGTGATATGAATCCCCTACTTTATCTCCGTCTCCGGAATACGTAATTGAAATATCTCTCACTTCCTTGGAAAAGGGATCCCACATATTATACCCTTTTAATGAACCTACATACGTCCATACTTTTTCTTTGGGAGCATTAATGACAACAGATTTTTCATAGTGATAATCTTTACTGAAAGTCAGGACAGCAATTACTGCATACACAATAAGCAGAAGAAGGATAATACCAATGATTTTTAAGAATGTTTTCATAGTTTATATTTTTAAGGTTTTTTATTTCAATGATCATTACTGAATCTGTCCTCAAAATTAAATATTCCGGCATCGCCTCCACTTTCCATATGACAAGATTATTAAAGATAAGGTATTTTTGTCATACCATGTTATTCAGGCATTATTTTTGACCCTTTCAGCCAGATCCCCAGTGAATCATTACATTTACTTTATATAAAAAAATCTAAAAATGAATATTTTAACAGAAAAATTTAATACTCCCTATCACTCAGCCCCATTCAGTGACATTAAAAATGAAGATTATCTGCCGGCTTTTAAAGAATTGATTCAAAAATCCGAAGCAGAAGTTGATGCCATTGTCAACAATACTGAAGCTCCTACTTTTGAAAACGTAATTGAGGCATTGGCTTACTCAGGAAAGCAGCTGGATGTGGTATCCAATATATTTTTCAATTTAAATTCAGCAGAAACCAGTGACGAGCTTCAGCAGATTGCTCAGGAAGTTTCTCCAATCTTAACAGAATATTCTTCAAAAATATCTCAAAACGAAGCCCTTTTCAATAAAATCAAAAAAGTATATGATGAAAAGGAGCAATATAACCTCAATAGTGAGCAGGAAATGCTTTTGAATGAAACCTACAAAGGTTTTGTAAGAAGCGGTGCTTTGCTGAATGAAGAGGAGAAAGAAAAATTAAAGAAAATCAGTATGGATCTTTCTTTAAAATCTTTACAGTTCGGACAAAATGTATTGTCTTCCACCAATGCTTATTTCAAACATATCTTGAATAAAGAAGAACTTGCAGGAATTCCGGAAGCTATTATTGAACAATACGCAGAAGAAGCAAAAGAAAGAAACCTCGAAGGCTGGGTAGTTACACTCCAATATCCAAGCTATATTCCTTTCATGACCTATGCGGAAAACCGTGAACTGAGAAAAGAACTGGCTTTGGCGAATGGCAAAAAATCTTTTGACGGAGGAGAATATGATAACCAAAACCTGATCAGGGAACTTCTTAATTTAAAACAGCAGAAAGCGGTTCTTTTAGGTTATAAAAACTACGCAGATTATGTACTTGAAGAAAGAATGGCAAAATCTCCGGTAAAAGTTTTTGATTTTTTAAATGAGCTGTTAACTAAAGCAAAACCCTACGCAGATAAGGAAATCGAAGAGCTAAAATCCATTGCAAAAGCAGACGGAATTGAAGATATGCAGAGCTATGATCATACTTTTTATGCTGAGAAGCTCCGTAAGCAGAAATTTGATCTTAATGATGAGGAGCTCAAACCTTATTTTCCATTACATCAGGTTCAGGATGCTGTTTTTGGCCTGGCAGGGAAACTTTTCGGATTAACTTTTGAAGAAAGAAATGACATTCCGAAATACCATGAGGATGTAAAGGTATACGAAGTAAAAGAAAACGGAACTTACAAATCTCTTTTATATGTGGACTATTTCCCAAGAAAAGGGAAAAGAGCGGGAGCGTGGATGACCAGCTACAAAAGCCAGTACCAACAAAATGGTGAAAACTCTCGTCCTCATATTTCTATCGTTTGTAATTTCAGCAAACCGACCAAAGATACGCCTAGCTTACTGACATTTCAGGAGGTAACTACTTTGTTCCATGAATTCGGACATGCACTCCACGGAATGATGGCTGATACCCAATACCCTACTCTTTCGGGAACTTCTGTAAAATGGGATTTCGTAGAACTTCCATCACAGTTCCTAGAAAATTTCTGCTATGAGCCTGAATTCTTAAAAACATTTGCTAAAAATTATAAAACAGGAGAAGTACTTCCTGATGAAAAAATAGAAAAAATAGAGCAGTCTAAAAACTTCATGGAAGGTTATCAGACCATGAGACAGCTAGGTTTCGGACTTATGGATATGAATTACCACACAAAAGTAGATGAGCTGGATCATGAAAGTGTAAAAGACTTTGAGGATAAATATACCAAAGCTACAAGCCTTTATCCTGTAAACCCGGAAACAGCAATGAGTCCGAGCTTTTCACATATATTTCAGGGTGGATATTCTGCAGGTTATTATTCTTATAAATGGGCAGAAGTATTGGATGCTGATGCATTCCAGTATTTTAAAGAAAACGGAATCTTCAATCCGGAGATTGCTGCGAAGTATAAGATACTTCTTTCTTCAGGAGGAACAAAAGACCCTATGGAATTATATAAAAACTTCAGAGGTAGTGAGCCGAAAGTGGAAAGTCTGTTGAAGAGGGCATTTGGATAGGACAACATTTTAAATATTACACTAAAACCTCACTTATAGATAAGATCTGGAAAGATTCAACACTTCAAAACAAATGAATAACATAGTACAAAGACTTGAAAACGTAAAAAAACTTCAGGCAAAAAGATGGCAGAATGAAGATCACTGGGATACTTTAAACGATCTTTTGATTAAAGAATTGGATGAAATTTTATTTATTGAACCTAAAAATACCTCTGCTTTAATTAACATTGGGGCTATTTATTCTGATATGGGAGAAAATGAAAAAGCTTTGCACTATTTAAAAATGGCTTTAAACCTAGGTTCAGAAGATAAAAACCTTTTTGTAAATCTGGCTATTGTTATGATTTATATGGAAAAGCATCAGGCAGAATATTTAGAATATCTCGAAGAAGCTGAAGAGAAAGTTGAGAATTCGCTTACCTTTAAAGCGTATTTTGATCCACAATCCCATTAAAATTATATATACGCATTTGCTTTGTTCATGTGCACCTGAAGATCCACGAGAATGTATAAAAATTTTTGGCAAAGCAGAGCAGCATTTTTTTAAAAAAAAGTATTGCGATAAGCTCTCATTGAAGAACTAAAGAAATGTAAAGCTGTTTTTAATAAATCATTAAAAACAGCTTTTATTGGTATAGCTGCCGAAAATATAAATAATTTTCAGGAAATACGCAGAAAAATGTGCAATACACGCATGAATAATTAATTTGTAAATTGCATTGATTCACACTGATGTATTTTTAAATATTAACTTCAAAAATTAAAACCATGTTAATAGCCATTTTACTTCCCTTTTTATCTTTTATGATTCGTGGAAAAATCCTTACCGGAATTCTGTGTTTTATTTTGCAGATTACGCTTATAGGCTGGCTTCCTGCTGCTATCTGGGCAGTAATGTCGCTGAATAATGAAAGAGCCAATAAACGGAATGAGAAATTAATTCGGGCAGTGCGTGACCGTCAGAAATAAAATTATTTTACCTCTATATTCTCATCCTTTACTTCTGTAAAGGATTTTTATTTCTGAAAATTGTAATTTTATGGCTTATCAAAAAACATCCTGTCTTCCTATTTATTTTATCCTAAAACCATGAGATATTCATTCCTATTATTTTTAGCTGCTTCCATACCTGTTTCTGCACAGGTAGATACATGCCCTACCTATGTTACTCCTGAAATAAGCATTAAAAAAATACAGTTTCTTTCATATCCTGAAATGGAGATCGAAAACCAGAATTTAAAAAAGCTACCTATCAGAAAAAAAATCACATCTACCAGTATTACGGAATATGATAAAAATGGCAACATTATAAAAAATACACAAACCGGCAGTACCCAAAAAAACCTGAAATGCACCTATACAAATGGAATTCTTACTGAAAAGCAATTCGTGTATATTGCTGATAAAGATAAAATAGAAGCCTCTAACCGGCAAGCTTTACAACAGGCAGAAGCGAGGGCCAAGTACAGCAATGATGGGATAATCGATGTATCTTATCAACAACCCAACAGTACAGAAAGTCTTTACACCGCAACATTAAACAGTAAAAATCAGGTAACATCTTATCGTTCTCAGGAATTTGAATTGAGTGAAAAAAGTAAAAAACTGACCTCTGATCAAAAAACGGATATAACTTATCAGGATGGCAAAATATCTACAATACAATCTCCTGACAGCAGACAGCAGTATTTCTATCAAAACGGGATACTGGTAAAAAGAGAATCGCAGGTAACAGAAAGATTTCAGGAAAGGAAAACAACAGAAGAGCTTCTTCATGATAAAAACAAAAACCTGATCGCTATCCGGTACAAAGAGGAACTTACCAGAAATGGAGAAATTGCAGAAAAGCGCTCAGGGATCAGAGATTCTGTATCCTATGATCAAAAAAACAGAATGATAAGATTCGGTTGGAAAAAAGACTTCAGCCAATATACCTACGACAAATCCGGTAATCTGGCTTCAGTTACTGATTTTTATAATAATAAAGAGAACAAAAGAACAGAATTTGTCTATGATAAAAATCTTTTAATAAAAATATCAGAAATTTCAGGGGACTCTTCTTCTCCCAAAAAATATTTAAAAGAGTATACCTATAAAAACGGACTCATGACGGAAGTAAAATATTATGCTAATACTCAATTAACGGCAAAGAAAGTTTTTGAGTACAATAATAAAAACCTGCTCACTAAAGCACTCTCATTAAATCCTGTTTATGACCGGGAAAAAGGACTTATTAAAAATGAATTTAAAACATCATTACAAACAGAATACGTTTATGACGGGAAATTTGTTATTATGAAAAATAACGATAAAGAAGCCCTGCGTTACGAACTGTATTAAATTCTTATTTCTACCTGATCCATCATCATTCAAAAATATCAGCTTATGAAAGAAAATAAATATGATAACCCTTCTTTTTTTGACCAGTACGAAAAAATGCTGAGGTCACAGTTAGGCCTGGAAGGTGCCGGAGAGTGGCATACCCTGAAAAAGATGTTACCTGATTTTAATGGAAAAAATATTCTTGATCTTGGTTGTGGCTTTGGATGGCATTGCCGCTATGCTATTGAAAATGGGGCGAAATCCGTCATTGGAATTGATCTTTCAGAAAAAATGCTGGCAAAAGCAAAGGAAATTAATGATCTGGAAAGCATTCGATATGAAAGAAAAGCATTGGAAGATGTTGATTATCCTGCTGAAACATTTGATATTGTGCTAAGCTCACTTACATTACATTATGTAGAATCCTTTGAAAGCATTGCTCAGAATATTTTTCAATGGCTAACCTCCGGAGGTCATTTTATATTCTCAGTGGAACATCCTGTTTTCACAGCAGAAGGAGGTCAGGACTGGGCTTATGACAAAGATGGTAACAAAACATCCTGGCCGGTTGACCGTTATTTCATAGAAGGAAAAAGAAATACGACTTTTTTAGGTGAAAATGTCATCAAATATCACAGAACTTTAACTTCTTATATAAATACTTTATTAAAGATCGGTTTCAAAATAAAAGAAATCACAGAACCGGAGCCCGGGCAGGAAATGCTGAAAGAAATTCCGGAAATGAAAGATGAGCTTCGGCGTCCTATGATGCTATTGATTTCTGTAGAGAAATAATTGAACTACAAATTCAACTAAGAATATCAGTAAAATAAGTATTCATATACACATTTTGAGACTATATAGCAACAAGCCTGGATTTCTTATCCGGGCTTTACTTATATACTGTAATGAATTAGTTCGTGCAATACTCGTTATCATATTACTTTCATTAAGGATCAGCTATATTTCTGTTCAAATGATCAATTATAGATCAAATATCATTATTTTTCATCCTGTCGAAAAAGTATTATGAGACGGAAAGCTGTTCAATAAAGGCTGTCATTATTCGCGAATAATGACAGCCTTTATTGAAAGCCAATTATCTGATTATTTTTCAAGATTAGATTTTCATCAATATTTCTATTAAAAAAAGGAAATTTATTCTTTTTGAGCAAATAAAATAAATCTTTAGTTCCAGTTTCTACTAAAAAACAATTTTAATAAAACCAAATAAAAATCTAAAAATCAAATAAATAAAATACAATACCTGTTAATATTCGCGAATAATGACACCCTTTTCCTTGTCAATTATATTGTTTCGGGATAGCTTTGCATCATTCCCTAATGACTGATCTTATATGGAAAATCAGTATACAATTATTACAAAGAAAAAATGAAAAAATTAACAATATCACCTATGTCCTGTGCTTCGGTTTATTCTCAAAGTAGAAACTAATATTCACGGTATACGACTTATAAACCTGTAAAAAACGATTCTAAAAACACAAATGATGATTCCAATTTTCAAGCATAGGCTAAGGTGAAAAGCTTACATTTTATTTCTACCCGATCACGGCAGATTCTTTTACCTCTGTTTTCTGTCTCCATTTTATTAAAAATAAATCTTACGAAAAGACTTGATCATGGAAGTCAGGACATTTTCTGCCCATAATAAACCTTGTTATATTATTATCACATGTCTTCAAAATAGCTTAAACAGGTATGAAAACCATTATATCTTACAGACCCTCGCCTTTGCTTAGTGTCCTATACGCGCTTGGGATTTTCCTTAGCCTTTCCCTGTTTACTGTCTTATGGTATATTAATTTCTCTTACTCTACAAAAATAGAGCATATGGCAATATATGCCCTTTTTGCCACCTGTATTTTTTTTGGGTATCTGTTTTTCAAGCATCTAAAAAAACCGGTATTCCACCTGGCAGGGAACGAAATAAATACTGGTCATGAAATAATTTCTTTATCTAGCATAGAAGATGTATTTCTTTTTCCATCAGGAAAAAAATTTGAAAGAGGACACAACAACCTGGCTTTTCGAACCAAAGAAGACCGTTGGTACACCATTTCATCTGATTATTCCGGAAACACAGATTATTTTTTGGAAAATTATTTATATTACAGAGCTCCCTTTTTATTAGAGCAACTGGAACAGAAAAAAGTTATTACTTTTTATTATCTGGTCAGGAGGGATAAGAAACAACCTGCCCATATCCCTAATCTTTTAATAAAAGATCTTACGGCCAATGTCATCACTATGAGCTCAAAAAATATTGAGATCGATTGTCATTCCTATGCTTATGAAGATTTAAGACCTCTGTACCGCAATAGAGAATATTTTGAAATAAAAACTGTAAAAGGTGAGGTAATTTTAAAGTTCAGATACGGACATCTCTTGAGTTTTGATGTTTTTATGGAAGTTTATAACGAAAAAGTTCTCAGATCATAAATAAATTTACGATGCCTGCAGCCTCTGAGTCCCAAATTACATTTATTCTTGATTCACAGAAAAAAGGAATGAAATTCATCATGCTGGAATGCCCTTCATGCTATCAAGATTTCTCTTTGAATCCACAAACCATGGATGCTCCAGACGCTATAAGAAAAACAGCCGAAGATGGATTAAGATGTCCATGCAGTTCCTGTTATGGGTTGATATCTCATGTGTCCGGTCAGAAAGAATTCTGGGGCTGTGGAGAATGCGGAACCGTGTGGTCTAGCCAATCAGATTTATTTGAATCAATCACAGGTATTATAAAAAAACACCCTTACCGTGCTGATGTTTACACGAAAAAAGGAAATCATTATATACCTGTTGCGCTGAAGAATGAACCGAAAAATTATGAAGAAAACGTTGCCGGAGAATGAATTTATCATCATTGATAACAATCTGTAATTGAAAAAATAGTTAATTATTTTCGTGAACCCCATTCTTTAATCAGAGCCCATAAAAACAATTTAACTTATAAAAGATACCTGAATACTGAGCACAATTTCTTTGAAGTGGAAAACGGAGAGATCAATCATGATAAACCTCACTGGACGGAAGCCATGAACCGATTTATCCAATGAACAGTTCAATAATTTCTATTCATTATTTTTTTGAATTGATCTTTGGTAAAATATAGTCCGGTACTTTAAAAACAGTATTAATTACTAAAATCAGACACAGAACATTAATCCCCACAGCTATTGAAAAAGCAAAATAATACCGTTCTGCTAAAGGTTTGTCTCCAAGAAAATAATAAAAAATACTTCCTACAGCAACAATCCCAATAATGGCGGCAACCTGCTGGAGGGTATTGTAGACCCCGGAGGCATTTCCTATGAGCTTTTCGGACATTCCGGATAACGCAATATTAGCTAAGGAAGGAATGACAGAGCCCACTCCTACTCCATGTAAAAATAAAAGAACACAGAACAGGTAAAAATCAGTCTGCATTCTGAAAAAATACAGTTGAAGGATAAGCACCATAATGATCAGAATAAGCCCTGATATTAAAGCATTTTTTCCATATCTTAAAACCAGTTTCACAGAGAAAACCGAGGCTGTTATAAAACCCAGACCCTGAAAAACAATGATAACTCCTGCCTGTAACGGATTTATCTTCAAGCCATCCTGAAAAAATATCGACAGAATATAAAAATAGGAATCCAGCATAATGAAAAATAAAGAAACAGCCACAATCCCCAAATTGAAATTCTTATATTGGAAAAGTTCAAAATCAATCAAATAAGATTTTGAACTTTTCAGCCTGTTTTTCTGGCTCTTCATAAAATAGAATAATATGCAGCCAGAAATAATGATCAGCAATACATTCTGAACATTCAGTCCTTCCTGCTCAGAAGCGGTAAGAGCATATGTAATACAGAATAATCCTGCAGAAAGGATCAGTACTCCTCCAATATCAAAAGATGGCTTTTCATTTATTTTGGATTCTTCCAGTTGGCTTGTACTGAAAAAAGCAGCCATAATGCAGACCGGAATATTGATCAGAAAAATCAGTCTCCACGGCTCGTCCATCTCTGTAAGAGAAGAAAAATAACCTCCTAGAAACTGTCCAAGAATAGTTCCTATCCCAATGGTGATCCCATACCATCCCATTGCCTTAGTACGATCTTTATGCTCTGAAAATAATATCTGTATCATAGAAAGTACCTGGGGAGCCATCACCGCCGCGCTGATTCCCTGTATAAATCTTGAAATCATAAGCTGAACAGCTCCGGATGAAATTCCACAGGCTATAGAGCTTAGCATAAAAAATAATAATCCTGTAATAAACATCTTTTTCCGCCCGTATAAGTCTCCCAGCCTGCCTCCTGTAATCAGAAAAGAAGCAAAACCGATAAGATAAGCCGCTATTATAAACTGCATTTCTCCATTGGAAGCATTGAGATCCCGCTGTATGGAAGGAATGGATACATTAATGATGAAAATATCCATAATAGTAAGCAACTGTCCAAACAGTATAATAATTAATTTCAGATAATTAGGTTTCATTTTTATATAGATATATCTATTTTTTACTGTTTAAAAAAATTAAGGAATTAATCCCTTAATCATTTTCTTAATTTGATCAAAAGAATCATTTTCTTTGTTAATGGTAGAGGTTACTACTGCCCCTTCTATAAGCAGGAAAATAGTATCTGCTATAAGATCAGAATCCATAGATTCTTCTTTTATATTCGACTGTTTCACTAAGGTTCTGATCAGATCCTTTTGTTTCTCCTTATGTTTCTTAACAAAGTCAGAGATCACCGGATTTCCATCTCCTATTTCGGAAATAATCTTGATAAATTGACATCCTGCAAAATGAGCAGAATGCTGTAATTTTTTTCTGTAGTCAATAAGGGCTGATAATTTATCTTTTGGATCTGAAATTTTGGCAACTCTATTTTCAAAGCCTTCAAACCAGTTCAATTCTTCTCTGATAAGATAAGCCTGAAGAAGATCATTCTTTGAAGAAAAGTGATTGTACAATGAACCAATTGCAATATCAGCTTCTGCAATAATCTGATTAATCCCCGTAGAATTATAGCCCTGTCTGTAGAATAAGTCAGACGCCACTCTGAGAATCCTGTCCTGCACTTTCTCTTTTTTCATCCTGAAAATTTTTTACAAAGCTACATAAAAAAAATAGATAAGTCTATCTATTTTTAAATGATAAAGAAAATCTTTATTTAAGATTAATAAAACTGTCTGTTTTACTGCAAACTATGACTCAGGGAAATGCTGTCATTTACAATACTCTATTTTAAGATTTTTTTTAATTAAAAAGACTCCCAGAAAAAATTATGAAAACAGCATTTAAAGTCTTAAAATTGATTACTTTTTATAGTTTTTACAATTAAGTAACGGATTATATTATTAAAAAAGAAACAATTTCACCATTACCATTCAATACATATTATTTTTTAGATAAACTTACTGCATATTTCGTATCTTTAATAAAAATTATTTGGTAAATAGCTATGGCAGAAGAACTTTATTTCATAAAAACCAATCCTAATATTGCCAAAATTAATTTGTACAATAAGATCTGCCGTGAGGAAGAAAGTGTATTGAAATTCTTAAAACCTGATGCAAAATCCAATCTTGAAATTATTAAAGATAAAATAAAGGATTCTGTAGAAAATCTCAGCCGGGAAGAATTTCTGCAAATTTTTTCATGGTTCAGTACAGCCTATTCTTCAGATCATGAAGAAATAAAGACACAGCTCTTCATCAATGGTATCGATATTTTTTATGAAATTCCCGCTACGGATGGTTCGGAAAAATTCCAGCAGATCCTTGCCAGCTATGAAAAACTCATAAAGCAGGATATGAACTATATCGTGGATGCTCAAATTTTCAATCAATTTATTGTCTACGGAATATTTCTTACTGAGATCTTCAAAAAGGAAAAAGGCTGTGAAAATATACTATGCGACTATCTGAAACCAGATAACCACTCCTTATATTTAATGGCTGAAAGCCAATTCAGTTTACTGGATTTTGATGAAAAAATCATTCCAGATCTTCAACGTTATTTTGCAGATCTATATGATTTAACCAAATTTTACAAAGGTTCTATTATCAAGCTTGAGTATCAGTAAGGAGATTTCTAACTCTCTTTTAAAATTTCAGGCCTTTCCATCAGGTATTGCAGTGCCTCTTTTACAGCCTGCTCAGGACTTTTAGGATTGAATCCCAATTCATTTCTTGATTTGGATATATCAAAATCCTGCTGTAATCCGGAAAACATGGAAATATCTTTTCTGGTAAGCACCGGTGCTTTTCCACTCATTCTTGCTGTAAACTCCATGATAGCAGCAATTGTAAACAAAATTCCTTTGGGAACAGAACGGGGAATCTCCAGTTTCAGTTCCGGATAAAGGGTATTGGCAAGAATGGTGGTATCTGTAATCGTCATACACTTTTCATTGGCAAGAATATAACGTTCTCCCGGACGTCCTTTTTCAGCGGCAAGGTAACATCCTTCGGCAACATCTTTCACATCTACCCAGTTCAGGGTAATCCTTGTATCAACCGGAATTTTCTTATTTAAAATAAGCTTTAATACACCGTAAGAAACATTTAAAGGTAAAAATGCTTCACTTCCAATCATTGCAGAGGGCATCACAGAAACCAGTTCAATTCCAAGTTTTGCAGCCAGTTCAAAGGCAATTTTTTCCCCATCATTCTTAGAATTATAATACATATCCCTCCGGTCCGGATTATATCCATTGCTTTCTTTAGTCGGGAGCTGAGTATAATCCAGGGCTGCAATAGAACTTACGTAAACAATTTTCTTTACTCCGGCTTCTGCGGCAGCTTCAATGGTATTACGCGTACCGTTGATATTCACATCATAGATCTCTTTTTTAGGATCTTTGGCCCATAGTTTAAATGAAGCACCTACAGCATAAAATGTTTCTACCCCCTGCAGAGCTTTTACAAAAGAAGCTTTATCTGTAATATCTGCCTGCACCAGCTCACAATCCAGTCCTTCAAAAGGTTTTATGTTGCCGGTATTTCTCACTGCAGCACGTACCGGAAGTCCCTTTTTTAATAAAAATCTCACTAAATTATTTCCCAGATGCCCGTTAGCCCCTGAAACGAGACTCCAATTATTCTTTGTCATTGTATTGATTTTACTACGACAAAGTTCTATTTCCTGTCTCCGGAATCACTTGACTTTTGTTAGTTAATTATTTTTCTTCTGATTCTGCTCAGACTCTCGGGTTTCATTCCCAGAAAGGAAGCGATATACTGAATGGGAACATTCTGAATAATCTCAGGAAAATCTTTCATAAGCTTCAGGTAGCGCTGTTCTGCATTCAAACCCGATAGTTCTCTGGAACGGTTTTCATTATAGGTAATAGACTGCTGGAAAACAGAAATACTGAAGTCCTTCATCGTCTGACTTTCATTCACCAGATGATCCAAATTTTCTTTGGAAATCCTCAAAAGTTCACAATCTGTAATACTTGCCACATTATTTTCTGAGACCATACTGTTGATAAAATCAGAATATGATGTAAAAAATCCCGGCGGGCAGTTGATATGGGTGGTTATCTCATTCCCATTCTCGTCCGTATAAAAGAGTCTGAGATATCCGGAAACAATATAATAAAGATAACCAGGAACTCTTCCGGCTTCTTCTATTATCTCATTTTTCGAAAATATAATGGGTTCGAAATACAGCTTTACAGCCTCAAGTTCTCTTTGTGAAAAATCATGGTCTGAACAGAGGTATTGTAAAAGCTTGTCGTGCATAGAAATGGATATTTTTGAGTATGATACAAAAATACCAAAAGAAAATTTCAGTATTGATTAATATTTTTAAAAGATTTTCACAAGCTGATGTAATAGGTTCATTTAAATAGTTGTCTTATATAAAAACAAAGTATGAATCGAAAGATTATCTACCTTTTAGGCCTTTTTTCTTCATCATTCATTTTTGCACAAAGTGTAGAAGGAACAGTTATGGATAAAGATAATAAGCCAGTATCTGAAACTGAGGTCCTGATTACGAAAAATGAGAAAAAATTTTCTACCATCACCGATGAAAAAGGATTATTTAAAATTCTTTTGCAGGAAAACGGAGATTATTTGCTTGAGATTATAAAAGACGGGGTAAAAACCAACAGTGAAAAAATTACAGTAAACGGTAATGCCAAAAAAGATATTCAGATAAAAGAAGCTCCAGCTGCGGAGCAGAAAATAGAAGGAGTAACCGTTACTGCAAAGAAAAAATTATTCGAGAGAAAAGTAGACCGCCTGGTCTTCAATGTCGAGAATTCTGTAGCCTCTCAGGGAATTGATGCTATAGAAGCTCTTGCCAAAACGCCGATGGTAAAAACCAGTGATGATGCGATAAGTATTGCCGGTAAAAGTAACGTAGCTGTAATGATTAATGACAGACTACTGAACCTGAACGGGCAGGAACTTATCAACTATCTGAAGACCCTCCGTTCTGACGATATTCTTAAAATTGAGGTGATCACCACTCCTCCTGCAAAATATGACGCGGAAGGAAAAAGCGGGCTCATCAATATTATTCTTAAGAAAAATGCCAATTTGGGTTGGAACGGATCTCTTCAGACCTCCGGAAATTATTTTTGGGGAAGACCTACTGTTTCTTCAAGAAGTGGAGCAACATTTAACTATCAGGGAGATAAATTATCTCTAAGTACCAATTTGTCTATAGGGGATAATTACTGGTACTATACCAATAAGAATTATCTGACAGGTACCACCAGCAATAATTACTGGAACAGAGATACTCAAATTCTTAATAATTATAAATATAAAAGTGGAAATATAAAGGCCGAATACAAGATCAATGATAAAAATCTTGCTGGAATTAATTATAATTACTCCCACAGTAATCCTTTGGAAAAAGGAGAGAGTACATCAAAAAGATTCAATGATGAAGGACTGTTGGATATTATGTCTGATTACAGGAACAGAAACAGCAGGGATGTTCATAATGCAACGGCTTTTTATGAAACAAAACTAGACAGCGCGGGTGGTAAACTGAACCTTACTGCCAATATGATGATTAATAACTCCAATGCCAGGAATTTCTCCAATACCACTACTACGGGAACAACTTCTACAATGGCTAATCCTATCAGTAAATACAGAATCTACTCGGGGCAGGCTGATATGGAAAAAACTTTTGCTAAGATTAAAACTGAAGGCGGGCTAAAGTATACTAAGATTAAAAATGATTCTGAATTTAATTTTTTTGATATAAAAAACGGAGATTACGAACTTAATCAAGGGAAAACAAATACCTTCTTTTATAATGAAGAAAATTATGCAGCCTATATTTCTACTAATTTTAAAATCAGTGAAAAGTGGGATGCAAAAGCCGGGCTTCGCTATGAATATACTACACTGGAAGGAATTTCAATGAATGACAACAATTCAGCAAAGATTAAATATGGAAAATTCTTCCCTACCGCCTATATAAGCTATAAACCTAATGAGAATAATGCCTTCTCGCTCAACTATTCGCGCAGAATTTCACGTCCTTATTTCGGAAATCTGAATCCATTCAAATATTTTACCTCCGATTATGAATACAGTACAGGAAATCCTTATCTCCTTCCTTCATTTTCTGACAATTTTGAATTTGGTTATGTCTTAAAAAATAATCTCAATATCACTTTATATTATAATTACAATAAAGACAACTGGGACAGGATTCAAATGGTAGACGGAAATTACAGATATACGGTTGCTAAGAATTTTTATAATGAAGATCAGGCCGGAATCAATATCAGCTACAATTACAACAAACTGAAATGGCTGGAGTCCACTATTTTTGTCAATGGATATTATGCCAAGTCAAAATCTTATGATCCTCTGATTCTTCCAGCTCCGGCAGGGTACAGTGCCAATATTAATATCGACAACAATTTCTTCCTTAATAAAGAAAAAACGGTAACCCTGATGCTTGGATTATGGGGCAGTCTTCCAAACAGAAACGGAAATACCTATTATTATACCAATGCTTCACTGTATACAGGAGTGAAACTCGCTTTCATGGATAAAAAACTTCTCGTGAATCTCTATTTAAATGATATTTTAAATACCAACCGCGAAAAAGGGATTGAATACTACCCTACTTACAATATCGATTATCAGTATAAAGGAATTACCCGAAATGTAAATCTTTCTCTTACTTATAAATTTGGGAATAATAATGTGAAAGGAGCTACCAAGCAAGTGAAATTTGAAGAATCCAACAGAGCAGGTGGCGGCAGCTAGACCTTCATGTACATGGATTATGATTGAATCAGGATAAAAACTATAACGCCGGCCGGCAGTCTCCGATTACGATGTGGAGCTGCCGGCTTTTTTATTTTTCTGCCTGAAACCTCCTAACCTGAAAAATATAATAAATGAGTCCTCCAGCCAGATAAGCCAGTACATCCCAAACATCTCCTGTAAACTTTTCAGAAAGCTTTGGGCAAAGTACTTCAAATAAAAAAGACAGGTAGAGAACTGAGGTGAGTACAAATTTCAAATCAGGCTTCCAATGACAGCCTGGTAAGGAATTCATTATATATTCTATCAGACAGCAATACATAGGAATGGTAATAAAATCTGTAAAATGATCATTGATCACAGGTATATAAATGTCATTTCTTCTCAGGAGAATAATAAGTACCCACGAAGCTATTCCCGCCCAAAACCAGTATGGAATTTTCTTCTTCATTACATATGCAGCACTGCCATAATAATACCCAAAATCACCTGTAGAACTTTCACGACAATCTCCTGAAAGTCTGTATTATCAGATGTTCCCTTTTTTTCCGCCGATTCGTAATCAAACTTTTGTTTTCCTTCCATTATCATAAGATTTGATACTGCAAATATACATAATTAGAACAATTGTTCTAATTATAAAAAGATGATTTATTACCACTCTTATTCTTATCTTTGAAGGATGACCACAAAGGAAAAGATTTTGTCTAAAGCGCTGGAGCTATTTAATGAAAAGGGGTATAATAATGTCACCACAAGGAATATTGCTGCTGAACTGAAAATAAGTGCAGGGAATCTGCATTATCATTTCAGACATTCTGAGGACATTATCAAAATTCTTTTTTCAGAACTTACCCTGAAAATGGATGAACTCCTGAATCAAATGAAAGCGACGGAGAATAAAACTCTTCAAGACCTTTATCAGTTTACTTTTTCTACATCCAGTATATTTTATTCTTATCGTTTTATATTTGTCAATTTTGTTGATATATTAAACAAAATTCCCGAAATAAAGGCACAATATGAAGTGATTAATTTTAACAGAAAGGAAGAATTTCAACAGATATTTACCAACCTTCAAAAGAGTGCTGTTTTTCAGACTGAAGTACCAGATTTTATTGTAGACTGCCTCACTGAACAGATTTTCATCATTGCCGATAACTGGCTCAGCCACAATAAGCTCATTTTAAAACTGGATCAAAAAAAAGCAATACAGCATTATACTCTTCTTCAGATGAATCTCTTCTACCCTCTTCTCAACAAAGAACAACAAAAACTTTATGAGCAGCAGTACATCTAATAATCCGGAAATCATCATCAGAAAAGGAAATGAAAACGACCTGAAAGAGATGCAGCTATTGTTTACTCATACAATAGATGTTATCTGCAGGAAAGATTATGATGATATGCAGCGCAAAGCCTGGAGCTCAGGTACAGAAAATGAAGAAAGATGGCTGAGTGTCCTCAAAGATCAATATGTTTTAGTTGCCATTCTGAATGATCAGCTGGTTGGTTTCTGTACACTTGATCAGGGAAATTATATTGATTTACTATTTGTTCATCATAATCATCAACATGAGGGAATTGCATCCAGGCTGTATACTCATATCGAACAAAAAGCTTTGGAACAAAATGAGCTCTACCTTACAGCGGATGTCAGCAAAACGGCCCGTCCATTTTTTAAAAAAAAAGGATTTCAAATAATCAAAGAGCAGATTGTCTATGTAAAAGGGATCAGCCTCACCAACTATAAAATGACTAAAAAACTAACCTCATCATTATCTGAGTAATGGAGCCACAACCGCAATACAATGATTTCAGAATTTCAGTTCCTGCGGAATTTGAAAATGTATTCACTCATTTTTATTTTGCTGAAAATACATCTGACATTGCGGTTACCAAAACACTGCTTCCCACATATCAAACGATTCTGTTATTCTGTTTTGGAGAGAATGCCTCAATGTCTGCCCATGAAAAAACGACAATCTATGTTGATAAATCTATTGTTTTCGGGCCTGTAAGGCAAGCTTTTGAATATACCCTTCCTGCCAGAAGCTCTATTCTTGTGGCCAATTTCAAAGATGATTCCTTCTTCAGATTTTTTGGAAAAGTATCTGTCGAAAATCTGATAAAGCATCCCGATGAACTGTTGAATGATAACTGCTTTACTGATCTGTGGTATCGGCTTTCTGAAATAAATTCTACGGTTGAGCAGGTAAGTTATATTTTAGAATTTTGCAGACCTTATCTACAGTATCAGGACGCTACCAGTCATCTTTTAAGCAGCTTTGAAAATGATCTTTTAAGTCCTGTTAAGGTCATTGCAGAGCAAACCCATCAGACGGAACGAAATGTTCAACGAAAACAAAAAGAACAGTTTGGCTATTCTTTGAAAGAGCTTGCCCGGTATAAACGTTTTTTAAAAGCCATAAAAATCATTGAAGAAGAAACAAAACAGCAAAATAAGTTAAAATGGTTTACTGTTATCGATCAGTGCGGCTACTATGATCAAAGCCAGCTCATCCACGATTTTAAACATTTCATCAACCTTTCCCCTTCACAATATCTGAAATTTCAGCAGGAAATCTGCAATCCAAAGTCTGAATAATTCATTTCGTTTTCTTACAATTTCCGAATAGTTCAGAATTCTACATTTGTCTCATTAATTTTAATAAACAAAGCAATGAGACATTTAATTATCTACGCTCATCCCAATGAAAACAGTTTAAATCATAGTCTTTTAAATACTGTTGTTGAGAACCTTCAATCCCAAAGTCATGAAGTGGTGATCAGGGATTTGTATAAGATCGGTTTCGATCCCGTTCTCTCTTTAGCTGATATGCATGGACAGCGTATGGGAAAAGTATCTGAAGATGTACAACGGGAACAGGAACATATTTCCTGGGCAGAACAGATTACTTTTATCTATCCTATCTGGTGGACGGGGCTGCCTGCTATTATGAAAGGATTTATAGACCGCGTTTTCAGTTACGGCTTCGCTTACCGCTATGATCAGGGTATACAGAAAGGGCTTCTGAAAGGAAAAAAAACAGTTATTATCAATACCCATGGAAAATCTCATGAAGAGTATGAACGAATGGGAATGGACAAAGCTTTAACTTTAACTTCTGACCACGGGATTTTTATATATTCCGGATTGGAAATCATTCAACACTTATTTTTTGATAAAGCTGATAAAGCATCTTCTGAAAATTTAGAGATATGGAAAGACCGGATCAGAAATATATACGCAGAAGTGAGTCTTAATTCTTAATCATCAACAGGTATAACATCTGAAAAACAAACCGTTATCTCTTTTAGGTTTACAACTTATAAGTTGATTTTAAAAAAATAAATCAGTGTTTTTTACATCTTCATTTTATATTTTGCATTTAAAGGATTTATGGCATGGAATTAGCTTCAGGAATGGCAAGTAAAATTGTTTTGAACCTTTATTTTAAACCATTGAGATTCGTAAACGGTTAAGTTTTTTTAAAAAACAAATCTTGTTATAACCCAGCACTGCGTCTTAATGGTTTAAATATTGGAATACAGGAAATCCCTGTTATACTGGCAGTACAATGAAACATTTAAACAGCATATTGCGTCTTCCATTCTTCAGTGAATATTATACTCCGAGCTATCGTTCGGGAAGACTTTCTATATCTGTAAAACAATAAAATAATCTAACATATATATAGAGCCCGGACAGGTACTGTCCGGGCTTTTTCATTTAAAAATTTAAAAGCATGCTTCATACATTGAAAGAAAATACGGCTATCATCCTTCCTGAAAATGGATTGGAAGAAAAGCTAGCTCAAGCCGACAAAGAGAACAGAAAGTTATCTATCAAATTAGGATTTGATCCTACTGCTCCGGACCTTTACCTAGGCCATGCTGTAGTCCTTAAAAAGCTCAGACAGTTCCAGGATCTGGGGCATCAGATTATTATTGTGGTAGGCAGCTTTACCGCAAGAATTGGAGATCCCACAGGAAAAAACAAAGCGAGGAAACCATTGAGTGCTGAAGAGGTAAAACATAATGCACAGACTTACATCGATCAGCTTTCTAAAGTGATTGATATTGAAAAAACAAAGATCGTATTCAATTCTGACTGGCTGGACAGACTTGATTTTTCAGAAGTAATTCAATTGCTTTCTAAAGTGACAGTAGCCCAACTGATGCATCGTAATGACTTCAATAAAAGGTTTACAGAGAATACTCCTATTGCTGTGCATGAGCTGGTATACCCTATTCTTCAGGGTTTTGATTCTGTAAAAATCGAATGTGATATTGAGATGGGCGGTACAGACCAGCTTTTCAACTGTACGATGGGAAGGCAGCTTCAGGAGGTCCATCATCTTCCTGCCCAGATTGTGATGTGTATGCCCTTACTAAAAGGTCTAGACGGAAAGGAAAAGATGAGCAAATCATTAAACAACATCATCGGACTTACTGATAAGCCTAATGAAATGTTCGGAAAAACGATGTCGATTCCGGACAGTCTTATTGATGAATTTATTGATCTTGCCACAGATTTTTCGGCTGAAAGGAAAAAGAGTCTGAAAGCCAGAATGGAAAAGGGTGAAAATCCCATGAATATTAAAAAACTTATTGCCAAAAACATCATCAGCCAATATCACCATCATAAAGATGCTGAAAATGCTGAGCAGTTCTTTAATAACCAGTTTCAGAATAAAAATTTTGATAGTAAAACTTTTGAACCTGTGCCTATTCATTCATTGAAACTCCAACAAAACAGAACTACGGTTCTGGAGCTTTGTCATCACCTTAGAAATGACCTCAGCAAATCGGCTGTGAGAAGACTTATTGAAAGCGGAAGTGTTCAGATCGATACCATTAAAATAGTAGAGCCTGAGCAAATGATTGAAGTTGTGGAGGGAATCAAAATAAAGATGGGAAAACGAAAGTTTTTTAAGCTGGTATAAAAATTCACGATCAGAAAATTTCCAAGAAAAACAGAAAGCAAAGTGACTGGATCATTTACAATTCACTTTGCTATTCTTATTGAGATATTATAATTTTCAATATCTTCGTCTTTATTAAATACCACAACAATGACGCAGGCTGAAATTCTCAATCTGATTGATGAAGAATTGTTCATGAACAATATTAAAACCGAAATTACAGAGGAAAAAATTGTATGGACAGATAATTTTGGAGCAGAAAACTCAGTATCAGTTTATCAAACTGCTGTCAATTCTTACGGTATTTTAGCTTGGTGGCAGTATAATGAGGCAGGAAAAGAACAGGTCCATATCAGAATAAATGAAAGAACACTCCTTACTTGGAGACCTCCTATTAACAACCCTTACAGCAATGCGCGCCTGTATTTTTACGAGCATTATCTGATCATTAAATATCAGGATAAGCACAGAGAAAGATTATTTATATTTAATATTCAAACCCTGAACTGCGAGGAAATCATTCTTAAAAATCTCACAACCCAAATACAAATAGTGGGTAATGAACTTCTGTTAAGAGGCTTCTACAGTGATGAAGAATTTATAAAAATCACCCTGTATCCGGATCATTTTGAAAAAGAAATTGTTGATGAAGCCTACATCAACCAGAAAAATATTACATTGAGCTAAAGCAGTCATAAAGAATTACAACAGGGAAATGGGAAGACATACTTCAATTTATATGTTTAATAAGGAAAAAGCATCTTCTTTCCTTTATGAGGATCTTCAACATAAAACCTTTCATACAAAAACATTCAAGGCATTTTTGGATGAGAGAAAAAAAGAAATAGGAACCTATGATGTTATCTTTGAAAAAGTGTTAGAAAAAGTCAAAAATGATATTAATACCATAACGGCTGATGAACTGTTTGAGATTGTTCTTTTTCTCATTGAGGAGGTGTATTCGGAATTGAAAGGAAGAGATTATTCTATAAGAGAAAAATATCTTGAAGAATTGTATGACCGTTACGGGCTCATCCTTTTGTATGAACTTCCTACCTCAACGGTTTGTACCAGCTATATGTTTCAATATGGAAATTATACTCATTATTTCCCTATTTATGAATTGGAAAATTACAAATCAGGACAAAGTGACGGCGGTGTTAATATAGATTCAACAGATTTTTTACAATTTAATGATTATATGATTCTACTGATGAAAATGATCTTAGATAAAAAAATGGACGGTTATGATTATGAGTTTACAGAAAGTGAAGAGGATGTCATCCGGCATGTAACGGCTGATTATCAAAATAAACTCATCCTATTTAAAGAAATTGAAAATGAGTGTGATTTCATAAAAGACTGTTCCGTTGATGAAAAAGGTCCTTATGCACAGACGATCTATTATGCTTATTCGTTTTTTAAACAAGCCATTGAAATGAAGATGAGAATTAATGTTGAAAAAAATCCCAGAATCGTTATCTTAGATTCTTATTAATTTTTTTTCAGAATGACTGATCATCTGGCCTGAAATTGGAATTCAAGAAAATATGAATACTTCACTTACCTACAGACAAGCAACCGAAAGAGACCTTGATTTCCTTTTTGATCTGAGAACGAAAACCATGGTTCCTCATTATGAAGTATCAGGGCTTTCTACCGACAGGGAAACA
Organism: Chryseobacterium sp. 14P4.3.2; assembly: GCF_057799275.1. NCBI lineage: Bacteria > Pseudomonadati > Bacteroidota > Flavobacteriia > Flavobacteriales > Weeksellaceae > Chryseobacterium > Chryseobacterium sp. 14P4.3.2. The sequence goes on along the minus strand of NZ_JBYOKO010000011.1, from coordinate 110,703 downwards.
ACGATGCAAAGAATTCTCTATCAGTTTGAAAAAGCCAACATTATTCTTTTAGACAATCAACCCATCGGGCTTCTAAAGGTAGACAGAACATTTACCAATATTGATATCCTGCAGCTTCAGATTGATCCTGCTCAACAGGGCAAAGGACTTGGAAAAAAGATTTTGACTGATATCCTGGATGAAGCTTCGTTAGCAGGAAAAACAGTATCATTAAGTGTCTTAAAAACCAATAAAGCCCAGCATCTCTATACTAGTTTAGGATTCAAAATTGTAGATGAAGATCAGAATTCTTATTTTATGGAAACTGAAAAGCAATAGAATTGACGATGATTTAAGTTTTGGCTAAAGCCGTTGAATGTGTATTTAATTGAAAACGGGCTAAAGCCCGTTCCTATTGATCTATTTAATAATTGTTTACTGATTCGCCATGGTAACATAGATAAGCCTTCCTCCTTCTTCACTGGAGAGTAATATTTTTTTCCCATCCGTTAGCTCTACCATAGACCCCGGAGGGATTTCCTTTTGTTCTGTAATATCCTTCATCCCTCTTAAAGCCTGATTCACCAATACCCATTTCCCCTGATGAAAAGTGAAATATCCTACAGGCATTTTATCCTGCATCGTAAGATTCTCATTACGGATGACTTTTCTGGAAACATGCCATTTGAATAAGTACTGATTATGGTAAACCATCAGTCTGTGATTTTCCGGTTTCCATACTTCATCATCAAATTTAAAATAGAGATCTAAAACAGGTAATGTACCCTGATGAGGTGTCCCGCAGAAAGGGCAGTGCGGATTACTGGTATTGTCAAAGACGTACCATTTTTCTGTACACCCGGTATTGTGACAGGGCTGTATAAGATCTACCGTTTTCAGGAGAGCTGCTTCCCACTCATTGGCTGTGGGGCGCCTGATAGGATCATGCAGACCTTCAATAAAAGCTTTCCTGAACAGTTCGGAAAGATAAGGCCCCGTTACGGTATAAGAAATCTTCTGAGGATCTCCCCAAAAAGCATCCCATTTCCTGAGATGATCCGCTTTTACATGATTGGAAGGATCTTCAGGATGTTCTATAAACACTGCGTTTTCACCCATTGACAATATTTCATCTTTTTCGGAATCGAGATCCCATATCTTTCCTCCCCGTAAAGGATGCCTTCTCAGAAGATACATATAGATGAGAACTGCAAGAGCGTGTAAATCTGTTTTCTGGTTGGGAAGGTGCCTTTCGGGATTCTGAAGACTTAAATGCTGAGTTTTTAAAACTTCAGGAGCGATAAAGTCAGCAGTTCCGATCACTTCCGGAGGGAATAATTTAGGAACCACTAATCCATCAATATCAATAATACAGGCAGATTTGGTAACGGGATCCACCAGAATATTATTGTAGGAAAGATCCGAATGGGCAAGTCCCATCTGATGCAGTTTCTTCACTCCACGGCTGATATTAATGGCAATTTGAAAATAACTCAGCCAGTCCCCCAATTCCGATTGATCCAGCCTTAAGGGATATTGCGGATTTCTGAACATAGGAGCCGTAAACCATTTACCCACTTTATCCTGTCCCTGAATATTATCTGAACCAATGTAGCCTTTGCTGAAGAAAAACTTCTTATGATACACAGGTACTACAATTCCCGTCAGTTTTCCTTTTTCAACAATATCATAAGGCCATCTGAATATTTCATTCAAAAAGTATTCTGAAGCGCTTCCGTTCTGTATATTCTGAAGATATGTGGAAACAATTCTCATAATCCTTTCTTTCTGCCCTTCATCTAATGGATTTCGGTAAAAAGCCACCACATAGTCTCTATCGGGAGAAAAATAAACATCTTTCACCCCACCCCGGATAGGGCTTTCATCTACATATTCATAATATTTGGCTGTATCCAGAACAGAAACAACCTTAATGGTCTTTTTCATGGGTATTAATAGATTATCGCCAGTGTACGGTCATCGTGATTTCCCCGGCTCCAGAAATCCGTCCATTGTAAAAGCTGTTTATCAATGTAAGCTTCTCTCATAAAATCGACTTGAACACGGTCTTCATTATTTCCGGAAAGATCATTGAAAAACGCTTTCCAGCTTTCTATATCTTCCAGTTTACTTTCTGTTCCCAGTTTCGGATCATAAATTCCATCCGTCATTAAAACAAGATATAAAAAATTCTCTACACAGGTAATTCCGAAACGGGTAGCAACTGATTCATTAAAAATTCCTTTCGTGGTAATGAAACGGGTACCGCCACTAAACTCACCGACATCTATTCTGTTTAAAAGTTCCACTTCAGAAAAATCAGTATTGATCAGATTAATCGGACAGTCTCCCACTCCAAAAGTCAGCATTACATATCCAAAGCTGAACTTTTTAACTAAGGCAAAAATAAGAGTTGCATTGAGCTCACTGACTGCAAAATCATTATCTGCAGCCGCTTTTTCCAGTGTACTATACGTGTATAAAACACCTTTATACAAAAGGTTTATAATTTCTTTCTTTACCTGTGTATGGATTTCCTCTGAATATTCAGTCTGATAAAGAATTTTTAGACGGTCTTCAATTTCTTTCAGTCGTTCTTTTGAACTGAAAAATTCATTCACTGAAATGGTTGCTAATCTGGAACCTTCTCTTGCAAATTTGGCGGAACCCGCACCGTCAGAAACAGAAATAATATTCCATTCCAAAGGAAGTTTACTCACTGCAAAGTCATCTTCCCGGAATTTACCTTCATGGGCATGAGAACGGCCTCTTTTTGAAACAACAACAATCTTTCGGTCTAAAAAAGCTCCTTTAAATGAGTCTTCGTCCGCTTTATAAAAGGCTGCGGTTTGATCAGAAGGTATATTTTTCCACAAATCTTTAGGGTCTGCATTGACAAACAAATCTACTTTTTTTATGTCAATATTTTTTTCATCATCAATATGGTAAAATTCAATATCCAGGTGATAAACATTATTGACAACGGGAGTTCCTGAAATTTTATTGTCTTTAAATACAAGTCCGGTTTCATCAAGGTTCCCGATATTCTGAATTCTTATATTCGGAAAATATTCCATGTCAAAACTGAATTCATAAAGCTTATTTGAAGCTGCATTTTTTAAAACCCAATGCACTTCTTTAAATTCTTCTTTTTCTTTGTAAACAACAGATTTTTCCATAGCTTTTTTTGAAGCTCCAAAATAGAATGAAGGTATTTTCATAAGCAAGCTCTTTTTTTATTTCATATTCTTTCCGTTATCCCAACGTTCTGTTGATATCAAACCCTTCACTGGAGAAACCATAGTAATCTGATGTTCCACACCACGGGCATTTATTATAGCCTTCCCCGTTCAGACAATGAATTCCTCCACAAGAGCAGGTTGCCAGTGCAATAGGGTTTGCACAATGCGGACACGAAGTTCCTCCCTGAAGTTCTTCTATGGATATTTTAAGATTATTCTTCTTAGAAGAGGATAACCGGTAGTACGCTTTTTCATCGATTTTATAAGCGCCATCCAGTCTGTAATATCTGGTAGACATTCCCGGTATACTGGATTCTGCAAATGTTTTTTTAAACTTCATCAGATATAATTTTTGAGTTTCTGAACATTTTCCGTTCAGCACAACAAAATTATTGTCAGGAAATCTCTGTTCCATTTCAGGATCTATCTTTTCCAGAATATGAGAGTCAATCTTTGAAAGGTTGATTCCTTCTTTTTTCGCTTCGGTAACGCTCTGACTGGTAGTTTTAATAGAATCTGTAACCCATTTAAAAAATTCTTTATATGAATTCTCATCAGAATTGTTAAATAGAAGTACATGATCTGCTAAAGAACCCAGAAGCTTATAGTTTGTATTTTCACCTATTGATACGGCAATCGTATTGGCTTTTCCACTATACTTGTTGTTCCATCTTTCGATCGCTTTTGTAGCATCATCAGTAGGAACGCCATCCGTAAACAGAAAAACAATAGGCTTCCAGTCTCCTTTTCTTTCGTAGGTTGTTTTTACAATATCCCTGTCTATACAATCCATTACCTGTATCAATCCCTGGGAAAGTGAGGTGCCGCTTCCAATTGGAATTTTCGGAGGATAAAAACTGATAATATCCTGAAGCGGTATAATCACTTCAGCTTCTCCTGCAAAGCCTACCACTGAGATATAAACCGTTTCCAATGAATACGGGTCTTTTTTTAATTCTCTGATGATATTGGCAATACCTTCCTGTACCTGTTCTATAGGCTCTCCTACCATAGACTCGGAGACGTCTACTAAAAAATAAATGGGCAATCTTCTCATAATGGTAAAGGCAATTTTTTTAAATAATAATAGTAAGCTCCGATGGTGGTGGAGGAAGTGGAATATTTTCTCCTGTGTGCTGTGAATGTCCCCCTTGTGTAATGGAAAAACTTACCCATCTGAAGAAAGAAGAAAGGGTAATAGCATCTGTAGTATCCAGTTTTACGACGTGATCTGTAAGTTCCTTCAGGAATTTTTCATCTGCTTTAGGTCCTGCTGCACATCCTACAATGGCTCCAAATTCAAGTCCTCTGATCACAGGGATCATCTGTCTGTATTTCTGAATATCCGAAGGCTTCCCATCCGTAAAGATAAAAAGCAGCGGCTGCCAGTCTCCTTTTGCATCAGCGGATTCTTTCACAAGCTCTTTCCTGACAAGCTCTGACACCATTTCCAATGCTGCTCCCGTATGAGTGGGGCCGCTATCCGGACAGGTAATTTCCATTGGATAGAAACTGGCAAGGTCTATCAATGGTACAGTATTTTTAACTTCTCTATCGAAGGTAATGACACTTAGATGCAGACTGTCCATTGCCTGCGGATCTGCACGAAGCATACTGATCAATCCATTGAATCCGTTATTGAGTGCCTGAATTGGTTCTCCGTTCATAGAACCGGAAGTGTCTAATAAAAAGTAGGCTAATAATCTTCTGGTCATTTTATAAGGCAGGTATTAATTCTGAAGCCGGCGGAGGAAGTCGAAGACTTTCAAGCCGGCTTATAGTATATTATATAGAAATGTAAAATCTAATTAGAATAAGAGTACTGCTGTCTCAGAATATCGATAAAATTATCTGTATTATGGGGTTCTCCAATGGCACGGAATTTCCAGTCACCATTATGACGGTACGCTTCAGCAAAAACCATTGCACACATTCCGTTCATACTTGAATCTCCGGAAAGACTGTATTTTGTAATTTCTTTTCCTTTAGCATCCACAGCACGGATAAATGCATTTTCAATCATTCCAAAATGCTGATTGTTGCTTCTCCCCTGATAAATGGTAACAACAAATACAATTTTCTGATAGCTCTGATCCAGCTGATCCAGTTTTACAATGATCTGCTCATCATCTCCATCTCCCGCACCGGTTCTGTTATCTCCCGTCAGCCATATGTTTCCACTCGGATGCTGCATAGAATTGAAGAAAACAACATCTCCCTGATAAAGCCCCATCTGTCTTCCGTCATTCGTCTGTACTGTTCTTCCAAGATTAGCCACTTTCCCGTTACCATCTAAAAGAAAAGCGATAGCATCAAGATCATACTCAGCTTCTTTATTGAATATTTTACCAAAGAAACCTCCTTGCTTTCTTACGTCCCATCCCAAGCCAATCGTCACCTTTGAAAGATCATACACACTTTCTCCACTGTCATTCTTTCTTAGATCTATCGTTTGCCCTTTCTGTAAATTAATTGCCATATCTGTCGTTTTGTGTTATTTGATTTTTATTTGATGATTTGCCCTTTATAGTATTTCTCAAGGAAGAAGCCCAGATCTGCTCTATACCCTATTCCTGAAGCTTCAAATTTCCAGCTTCCGTTTCTTTTATAAAGTCTTCCGAACTCAACTCCTGTTTCAATAGAGAAATCTTCATCCAGTTCATATTTTGCAATTTCCTGGTTTGAATTATTATCCACGACCCTGATATAAGAGTTTCTTACCTGTCCGAAATTCTGTCTTCTTCTTTCGAAATCTTCTATAGTGACCACAAAAAGAATTTCTTCTACTCTTGAATCTACTTTCTCAAGATCGACAACAATAGCCTCATCATCATCTCCATCACTATTTTTACCATTAGGATCATCCCCGGTATGACTTAAAGCTCCATCCGGAGAATGAAGGTTATTATAAAAAACAAAATACTCTTCGCTTACTAATTTTCTGTCAGCATCGATCATGATTGCAGAAGCATCTAAATCGAAGTCATAACCGGTTCCTTCATTAGGGTCCCAACCTAATCCAATCGTCAATTTCGTCAATCCTATATCGATCTTCTGCCCTTTCTGTAGATTAATTGCCATAGTGTTTTATATTATGATTTATTTTTTGCATTAAGATAGATTTGATTTACGAACTGACCAAATTTATTTCATGAAAAATCATCAAAATACTTCCATTCAGGCTATTTTCTCTTAAGTTTCTAAATTTCCAGTCTTACTGTTCAAAGTTTATTAATGACATCATTGCAGACCGCAGTATACCATAAAAAAAGGCTCAATTAAAAAATTGAACCTGATATTTTACAAAATGTATTGTATTAATTTTTAAAATCCTTCTCTGAAGCGGCAATATTTCTTGCTTTCGCCAGCATAGGTATAGAAATCAATCCCATCACAAGCATAATAACAATCTGTAACGGCAGAGAAATAAAGGAATAAGTAAGCCCCATTTCACCACCCAGGTCAGCATTTTTCCCTACCGAAATAAATAGTGCCATAAAACCAAACTTCATTGCCAGGTTATACGCGCCGATTCCTCCACTTGCAGGAATAATCATTCCCAATGTCCCCACAACAATAATGAAGAAACCGTCAGCAGCGCTGAAGCCCGATGTTTCAGGAAGCGCAAAACAGACAAGATAAGCTGCTAGATAATAGCAAACCCATATTCCTAATGTATAAAGGATGAATTTTCCTTTTTCTCTTAGTTTAAAGATAGAAGTGAGCCCCTGAAGAATTCCTTTTCCAAAATTGATAAGTTTCTCTTTTTTATATTTATAAAGAAGGCCTAACCCAATTAAAACCAATATCGCAATAGCAATTTTAACGCATAAATAAAATGAATCAAAATCACTTACTCCCAATTTCATCATTTGCTCTTCAAAAAAGTTAGGAACAAATTCGTCCTTCACGTCCTTCTTATCCATTACAAAATGATAAAAAGCAAGTATTGCATTAAATTTAAAAATCACTGTTAGAAGTAAAAATCCCATCATACATACAAGATCTACCACTCTTTCCAGAATAATTGTCCCAAAAGATTTATCTACCGGCACTTTTTCCACTCCATATAAAGCAGTAGCTCTCGCCAGCTCACCACTTCTGGGAATGGTAAGGTTCATCAGGTACCCAAATGATATGGACCAAAGAGAATTGGAATTTGAAATACGATGTCCCATTGGTTCCAGCATCAGGTTCCAGCGAATTGCTCTGAACCAGTAAGCAAGGAGCCCAAATACAGAAGCAAACAATACCCAAAGATAATTAGCCTTAGCCAGTGACTGGCTGATCACTTTAAAATCGAGCCCCCTTAAGGCCAGCCATAAAAAAAAGCCTGCAAAAGCAAGCGATATTACTATTGTAAGTATTGATTTTAATGGACTTTTTGATGTTTTCTCCATGTACTAAGTAAGAAGATTTGTTTTTTCGTCCGGGAAAACTATTTTCGGCTGGAAATCTTTTGCTTCCTCCGGAGTCATCTGTGCATACGCAATGATGATGATGATATCATCCCGTTGTACTTTTCTAGCAGCAGGCCCATTCAGACACACTTCCCCCGATTTTCTTTTCCCTTTGATAACGTAGGTATCAAAACGCTCTCCGTTATTTACATTCACAATATAGACCCTTTCTCCCACTACCAATCCGGCAGCTTCAATAAGATCTTCATCTATTGTTATACTTCCTATATAATTAAGGTCAGAGGCTGTAACTCTCACCCTGTGGATTTTAGACTTGAAAACTTCTATTAACATGGTGCAAATTTATTAATAAAAATTAATAAATCAGGTCTTTGTTAGTATTAAAAAACTCCCACCAACACAGGTGTTTAATTTCACAAAACATAAAGAATTTTAATTTTGCTTATAAACTTAATAATCATATGCTTAAAAATATCAATACTTTATATCCAATTTAGGATTTAATAAATACAGTAAATAATATTAAGTTTTTGCTAAAGTCAATAAACATAAGCATTTGGCATGATTTTAGTAACGCGTAACGTAGGTTTTTCGTGAAAACACGAATTATCATATTTTAACTATTTTCAGCGAAAAGCAAAAAAATTATATAAGTTTTAATAAAAAAATTGCACAATTAGAAAATAGTATTATATTTGCTATAATTACGAACTAACTTTAATATTAAAAATTATGAACAAGTCTGAATTAATCGACGCAATCGCAAAAGATGCAGGTATCACTAAAGTTGCAGCAAAAGCCGCTTTAGAATCTTTCATTGGTAACGTAACTACTACTCTAAAGAAAAAAGACGGTAAAGTGTCTTTAGTAGGTTTCGGTACTTTCTCAGTAGCAGAGAGAGCAGCTAGACAAGGTATCAACCCTGCAACTAAGAAACCAATCAAAATTGCGGCTAAAAAAGTTGCTAAATTTAAAGCTGGAGCTGATTTATCTAATGCAGTTTCTGGTGTTAAGAAAAAATAATCATTCAGATTACGAAAATTCAAGGGCTGTTTCTACGAAACGGCCTTTTTTATGCAAAAATTTTAAATCTTTAATCCCAATAAGGATATTTTAAATATTAATTTCAGCTAAGATCACTACAGAACAACAGATTCGATTTACACACTCTATATTCAACCTTCAAGGCAAACTCATAAAGTAAAGGTTTAAACCCAACCCTTTATAAAAACTGAAATAATAACAGAATCTAAGTTTTCGGCTAAAGCTTTTTTGTCAGGAACATAAAATAAACAAAAAAACAAAGCGAGCTAAAAGCCCGCTTCTAATAGTCTTTACTATTTATGTTATAGGAATAAATCTTTAGTAAACAGATGCTAAAAATAACTTTCAGCACTCCATTTTCAACTTTGAACTAAAAAAGATTAGGGTGCCAGTCTGGAAACCTCCCAATCGAGTCCATTTAGCCGGTAAATGATCCGATCATGAAGACGGTTGGGTCTTCCCTGCCAAAATTCAATTTCGTAGGGTTTTGCCAGGTATCCGCCCCAATTGGCAGGCCTTGGTATCTCACTGTTTTCGTATTCTTTTTCCAGCTCTTTTAATTTTTGCTCCAAAAACTCTCTGTTAGGGATCTCCTGACTTTGCGGAGAAACGACCGCTCCCAACTGGCTGCCTTTTGGTCTTGAGTGAAAATATCCGTCACTTAGATTTTCAGCTATTTTTTCCAGATCAGCTTTGATAATAATCTGCCTTTCCAGGTTGGGCCAGAAAAAATGCAGACAGGCTTTATGGTGGTTTTCTATTGCCTTTCCTTTTTTGCTGTCGTAGTTCGTATAAAAAATAAATCCTTCATGGGTATATGCTTTAAGCAGTACCATTCTGGTCCGTGGACAACCGTCATCTTCCAGAGTAGAAACAGCCATAGCATTAGCTTCCGAGATCATCGGACTCTCACTTGCCTCCAAAAACCAGTCTCTGAATTGCTCAATTGGATTTTGTTTTATCTCACTTTCAATAAGTTGGGATTTCTCGTACACTTTTCTTTTGTCGTGCAGGTTTTCCATAAATATTTTTTATTAAATTTGAGTATGAATCACTCATACAAAGGTAAAATATTAATCTCGACGCCTGACATTTCCGGTGATATTTTTTCCAGATCGGTCGTATTAGTTATTGAACATAATGAAAGCGGTGCATTTGGTTTGATATTAAATAAAAAGAATAGCCAGATGAGTAGTAAATTCAAAGACTTTTTTGATTTTAAAATCGAAGTATACGATGGAGGGCCTGTAGAAAACGACAAGGTATTCTTTATTGTAAAGGGTCCAAAGGTTACCGAAATTTATACAGATATTGCCGATGAGTATTATCTTACAGAAGACATTGAAAACATCATTAATGCTGTTCTGAGCAGTGAGCTGGATATTCAGAACATAAAAATATTTTCAGGGTATTCCGGGTGGTCTCCCAATCAACTGGATACAGAGGTTCAAAAGAAAATGTGGACGGTAGTAGATGTTTACAATCTGGATTATACACTTCCAAACGATCAGACGCTTTGGAAATCAATAATGCAGAATCTGGGTGGAGAATTTCTTCTTTGGGCTAATTCTCCTGAGGATATTTCTCTGAATTAGAAGCCTTTTTGTCAGGATTGATACAATTAACAAACTTTAAGATTTTGTTAACCAATTTTAAAGAAAGTTTTTCCGTTCTTTGGAAAACCAAAACCACTGATATGAAAGGTATTAGACTTTTTGCTTTATCTATTTTTTCTACTGCGTTTTTATCATTTACTCCTCTGAACAAAAAGTATATTGTCATAGATGCTGGTCACGGCGGAAATGATAATGGAGCTGTATATGGTCATGTTACCGAAAAGGAAATTTCATTAAGCATTGCTAAAGAAATTCAAAAGTTTAATGAAAGTCAGGATAAGTATGAAGTGGTTTTAACCAGAGACACGGACATATTCCCTATTCTGTCAGCTAGAACGGCTCAAATTAACAAGCTTAATCCTGAAATGGTCATCTCACTCCATGTGAACAGTTCGGCTCAAAAAGACACCCCTAATAATGGGTGTGAAGTATATGTTCAAAACTCTGAGGTTTCAAAAGAACTTGCCGGAAAGATTTATAAAAAATTCAATGCCCATAAAATAGAGGAAAGTAATTTTCATATTTTAAGAGAAACAAAAGCACCTGCTGTATTGGTAGAACTTGGATTCATCAATAATACAAAAGACAGGGAGTTTCTTACCAGTGAAAAAGGGCAAAAAGAAATCGCACAGAAATTCATTGAAGTAATCAACGAATATAAATAAAGAAACAATTTCTGATTTAATCAGAATAAAACCCGGTAAAGGACTTTTGGAACTTTGTTGTTTACCGGGTTTGTCAATTTTATGAATTAAAGCTGTTTTTCCAGCTTTCTACCAGTTCTAAAAAACGGGAGTTTTCAAAAGTTTTATTTCTTATTTTTCCTACGGAAAATATTCCTTTCTCATCTGAAATCATTAAAATTTCTTCGGCTTTCTGAGATTCAAAAGCAATTATTTCGTGCTCCTGAATATCAGCAAGATTGTTCTTATGTAAAAAAGTAACAAAATTTTCCATTAAGGGAGAGATATAAGCCCCTTCAGTCTGTTTTGGAACTTTAATCACATTGCCTTCCAGAAAAAGAAGATTCCCCGTGGTTGTACGTGCAATCCTTTTATTGGGATTCAAAAGGATTACATCATCTAGGTCATTTTCCTGCGCATAGATTCCTCCGTAGATATTCTCCGGACAATGTACTCTGAGGTTGCTTAAAAGATTATTGTTTACATTAATCTCTTTAATAAGATCAAGTTCCTGCGGTCTCTGATGAACCGCCAACACATCATCCATTTCCACAACTTCATAAAAGTAGGAAATAGTGGATTTTGCCAATGTCAGTCCGTCATTATTCCTAAACACCTGGAAATTGATAATGCCATCCTTCACTCCTTCACCATCAATAATATCTTTTTGAAACAGCAGCTGGAAAAATTCCAGTGTATAAGTCAAAGGAATATTCATTCTCATCTTTCTCATGGAAGCCATCAGGAAAAAATAGCACTCTTCATCCATGATCAATCTACCATTTTTCACAAAGAAAGAAACCTTCACCGAGTCTCCGAAAAGAAAGGCTCTATTCTTTACATTTAATTCGTCTGATGTAAAATATCGATTTTTCAATTTTTGATGTGATTTATTTATAAAAAAATAATGAACGATAAATCGTTCATCAGTTTTATCATTTAATACAGTCCGGCCTTATGCAGCACCCAATTTTATTCTTAGGTTTTCAATAAGATTTTCCCAATACATTGCGTTTTCTTCTTCATCTCCTTCTTCACAGAAATCTGTAATATTCAGAGCTAAATCTTCTGTAATATCATCTATTGTGATAGTCATTTCAAAGAAATTTTTCGTTCCTTCATCTTCTTCCCATCTAAAACGCACGAAACCTTCAGGCTTATATCTGATCAAAGTGGCCTTTTCAGCAGGGCCTCCACCCCAGCTAAAAAAGAAATCATCGCCTTTCTCTGTTACCTCATCCGCAAACCATTCAGACAATCCTTCTGCAGTTGCCAGATATTCGTATAAAATCTCTGATAAACAGTGCATTGGAAATTCGTAATGGACTTTATGTTTCGCCATATAATCTTTGTTTTATCGTCCCGCAATATATAAATTAATTTTTTTATTATGCAAAAAAACAATTAAATTTTTAAATGATCTGCATGATATTTATCACCGGATCCCGATCTGTATTATGTTAAGTCCAAACGTTAAAAAATGCGATGTAAAGCATAAAAAAATCTCTCCGGAACAGAGAGATTTTTTTATTAATTTTCGTTCAGTATATCAAGAATTATTTTGCATCCTTCTCTGATCTCATCCATAGATAATGTAAGAGGCGGTGAGATTCTCAGGTATTCGTTTCTATACAGCTGCCAAAAAACAACAAGCCCGTTTTCCATACATTTTTTAGCAACTTCAAGTGTATATTCAGGTGTTCCGAGATTAACGGCAAGCATCAGCCCTTTTCCATTAATATTTTTAATTTTGGGGTGTACCAGAAGCTCCCTGAACAGTTTTTCCTTTTCGTCTACATCGTTCATCAGTCCGCTTTCCAATACTTCTTTCAAAGTAGCATAGCTGGCCGCTGCAATCAATGGGTTTCCTCCAAAAGTGGTAATATGCCCGAGTTTTGGCGAATGTGACAGACTTTCCATAATTTCTACGGAGCTCATGAAAGCTCCCACAGGAACTCCACCTCCCATTCCTTTTCCCATCACCAGGATATTAGGTACGATTCCAAAATGCTCAAATGAGAATAGCTTTCCTGTTCTTCCAAAACCTGGCTGAATTTCGTCCAGAATCAAAAGAGCTCCTACTTCTTCACATCTCCTTTTAAGTTTGATCAGATAATCATCAGCAGGAACAAGGAATCCGGCAGCTCCCTGAATGGTTTCCAGGATGACACAGGCTGTTTTCTCTGTGATCTTATCAAAATCTTTTTCGTTATTAAATTCAATGAAAGAGACCATCGGTAATAACGGACGAAATTCTCTTTTATGGGTTTCGTTTCCTGAAACGCTCAAAGCACCATGTGTATTCCCATGATAAGAGTTTGTAAAGGAAACAATTTCTTCTCTCCCTGTATATCTCTTGGCCAATTTCAAACTTCCATCAATAGCTTCTGCTCCACTATTGACAAGGTAAGTAACTTCAAGGGGATCAGGAGTAGCTTCTGCAAGCAGTTTACACAATGCGATAGGTTTTTCCTGCGCATATTCACCATATACCATTACGTGAAGATATTTATCTGCCTGCTCTTTGATCGCATTCACGATTTTGGGATGTGAATGTCCCAGTGTATTGGCAGAAACTCCGGCTACAAAGTCGAGATATTTCTTTCCGTCTGTCCCGTAAATATAGCTTCCCTCAGCTTTTTCAACTTCAAAACCTGCTGCAAATTTTGTGGTTTGAGCCTGATATATAAAAAAATCTTTTTGCATTTCCATTGTCTCCAAAAATTTCAGCAAAGCTATAAAAGATTCATTGAACGTTAAAATTAATCCACAAAAAAGACCAGTGATATCTGGTCTTTTTTCATTATTTTCGGGTTCGTTTAGGCTTTTTAGCTTCTTCTTTAGCTCTTTCTTTTTCTACAGCTTCCTGTGCATGATCAAAGAGTTCATTATCTGCTGTATATTTCACTTCTTCGTAATTAGGACTGTCCACCAAAATATCCTGCCATTTTCTGATCCGGTCTTTGGTATTCCAGTTAAAATCAGCAAACTTTCTTCGTGCAGGTTCTATTTTACTCATGGGATAAGTATCTGCAGTAGCTCCTATACTACAAGAAATAATCTGTAAAGCTCTTTCTTCAAATAAAGCACCGATAATTCCACAGGCCGAAAGAGTAATTCCAATTCTTTCCGGTTTTTTAGTTTCCTGATCGGTATCGTCTACATAGACTATCGACTGGGCATTTCCTACGACTCTGGCTTCTTTAATATCATTTTTATCATAATATACCGTCATAAACTTCCCCTTCACCTGATTGAATTCATCTTTCAGATTCAGTGAGTCTACTTTACTGATGGCAAAAGCATTTCCAATAACTCTCAGTGAGTCTATATTTTCGTTCTTGACATTAAAATAAGCTTCTACTTTATCCCCTGTCACTTGCTTTTCTCCACTCCAAAGGATTGGCTTGGTATACATATGCATGATTCCATCTGTTTCATTAAAGGCAATAGAATCTGCTCTTCCCTGTGCATTGGATTTATAAATACGGGCTTTTTTATAGGCTCTTAAATAGCTTTTCTTTACTTTGATATCCAGAGAATCCGGTCTTTGGTAGGAAATAATCTTTTCAGCAGCAAAATAGACGGAGTCTTTCTCCATTATTTTAACAGCATAAGGATTCTTTGTCATCATTGACGAGTCTTTTTTCTCGAAAATTTCTCCATAGCCTCCTTTAATATACCTCTTTTCCTTAGGATCATCAATGGTTACATTTCCTGTTGCTTTCCCAAAACCGGTAATCTGATTGTAATAAATATCATCTCCGATAAGGATCTTATCGTTATAGAAAATTTTGGGGTTTTTGGTGAGAAAAGCCTCCTTCGTTTCCATTTTATAAGTCCCTTTTTCGGTGTATACTCTATTCTTAGGATTAGCCCGGTTAGTAATGGTTGAAGGTCCGGAAAAATCTGCAATCTTAGTATTCTGATTCTGTTTGATATTAGGTCCTTCTATGATGTACTGCGGGGTATCGATCTTTACGTTGCCGGTAAGGTCTACTACTCTTGTACTAAGGAAATAAGTCCCTACTTTGGCATAGGTCACATTCTGCCCGTCAGAAATCGTTCCACCAGTATTAAAGTATGCCTGACTGGCAAGTCTGTCATAATACAGAATATCTGTTTTTATAGTTTGCTTGGGGTCAGTAAGGACCACATTTTTTCTGGCAACACCTTTTTGGGTATTGGCATCATATTCCATTTCTCCTGCAGTAATTACAGATCCGTCAGTATTCTGAAGCCTTGTATTGCCGATTGCTTTTACAAAGTTTTCTTCGTTGTATAAAACAACTTCATCAGCTGTGAGTATAGACCCCTGATGCTCAATCTGCACATGACCTGTGAAATATTGATTACCATCATATTTTGCAGGATCCTTAATGATTTGATCCGCGTTGATAATCTTCACTTTATCTTCCGGTTTCAGTGCTTGCTGCCTGGGCGGTGCAGGGGCCTGTAAATACGGATCTCTCTTCACGGGGGTTTTATCCTGCGCAAAACTTAGCGTGGAAATAAGGATAAACAGAAAAAGGATTTTTCTCATTAATTAGTCATTCTTAGTGCCATAGAAATATAGCGAATGAGAATCAATTTTTACGCCAAATGCTTCTTCAATGGCTTCTTTGATTCCTTGGATTCTTGGGTCGCAGAATTCAATAATTTCTTCAATCTCTTTGTCAGAGTCCTTTTTGTAGATCACCAGGTGATCATGCTGTTTATCAAAATAAGACTTTTCATAAGATGAAGAGGTCAGTGTTTTTTCTCCGAACTGATGCTTACGGATTAAGCCTGCATCAAGGAAAATCTCAATAGTGTTGTAAATGGTAGCTTTAGAAACATGATATTTCTTCTGCATCATCAGAAGATACAGATCATCTACATTAAAGTGATGATCCATATTATAAATCTCTTCTAATATCGTATATCTTTCAGGTGTGTTTCTAAACCCCTTTTCTAATAAGTAGTTCCTTAGCACGTCCTTGATTAAAGCTATATTTTTTTCTTTTTGTATCGTATCCATTAAAAAAATTATCTACAAATTTATCGATTTTTATTTAAATAGATATTATGGTTAAGTACTATATGACTTAAGAGTTGTGGCGAAAGTACCCTGACTGCTCTATTTTGTTATCATATACAGTAAGCTCTGTAATAGGTGCAGACTCTACTTCAACGTTATGCGAAGATACTCCCCAAGCCTTAAAGTCATCACTTCCGATATACTTCACAAAGTTGTAAATATTAAGGGTAATCTTCTGTTTTACAGTCAAAAGTATATCGTTGATATAGGTGTTATCTATGATCACATATTTCAGATCCGGTGGTATATCATGGGCTCTTAATGAAGGGTGACTGCTTCTTGAAGGAATAGTCCCGTCAGCCATTAAGTCTTTCAATACCATATTAAAGTAATCGTTGATTCTACGGTCTACTTTAAATCCTAAAAGGAAATTGATTTTATAAACCGTACCCGGTAAAATTTCGTCTACTGTATATCTGAAAGTATAAGGATCTTCCTGGTTTACAATACTTAAAATAAAATAATGATCTGCTCTTTTCGGCTGTTTCTTGATAATGGAATAGATAATTTTAGATTCTACTTCATCGTTTCTTTTTGCTCTGCTCAGGTACGCCAGATTGGTCGCATATTTTGGAATAGTCTCATCCAGCTTCATGTCTTTAAGAATAGATACATATTTTTCTATTTTTACAAACTGGATAAATCTTGTTTTTATTAGTCTTCCGTTATACCACGCATACATAGAAACTCCGATAGAACCTGCTAGTACAACCGTGATCCAACCACCTTCCATGAATTTGATAATATTTGCACTGAAGAAACCTAGCTCTATTGCCATATAAACTAAAGCAAAAAACAATATCAATACCTTGCTTACTCTGTGTTTTAATAACCAGAAAACCAACAGTACAGTGGTCATAAGCATGGTGACAGTAATGGAAAGTCCATATGCTGCTTCCATTTTCCCTGATTCTCTAAAGTGGAGAACTACAATAATACACAAAATCAGAAGTCCCCAATTAATTCTAGGGATATACATCTGCCCTTTAACTCCTGAAGGATAATCAATTTTTTGATTAGGCCATAAGTTAAGAGACATTGCTTCAGAGAAAATTGTAAATGAGCCTGTAATTAAAGCCTGGCTGGCAATAATTGCTGCAGCTGTTGCCAGAATTACCCCTGGTATAATCATCCATTCTTCCATAATCCCAAAGAATGGGTTTACTACTGAAAAACCAGGTTTATTATAATTGGTCAGAAGCCAAGCTCCCTGTCCAAGATAGTTTAGAATAAGCATAACTTTTACAAATGCCCAGCTTACTCTGATATTTCTGGCACCACAGTGTCCTAAATCTGAATAAAGAGCTTCTGCTCCTGTTGTACAAAGGAAAACTGCTCCAAGAATAACAATAGCACTTGGGGAGTTTGCTATAAGTTTGTAAGCATAATAAGG
Source organism: Chryseobacterium sp. 14P4.3.2 (assembly GCF_057799275.1). Taxonomy (NCBI): domain Bacteria; kingdom Pseudomonadati; phylum Bacteroidota; class Flavobacteriia; order Flavobacteriales; family Weeksellaceae; genus Chryseobacterium; species Chryseobacterium sp. 14P4.3.2. Next base: position 93,245 of record NZ_JBYOKO010000011.1, on the reverse strand, counting down.
ATTGAAAGATCTTAGAATTTCAAAATTCTCACTTAAATGCATGACTCCCAGACCACCTAATACTAAAAACCAGACCACCATAACGGGACCAAAAAACTTCCCGATAAAGCTGGTTCCAAATTGCTGTACCACAAAAATTGCAATCAGAATTCCAATTGTAATAGGGACTACAGGAGTATGTGGATTATAGATCTCAAGACCTTCAATAGCTGACATCACGGTAAGCGACGGGGTAATCACTCCATCTGCTATAAGTGCTGCTGCCCCAATAATAGCAATAAGATACAGCCATCCTTTCTTAAGGTTTCTCACGAGTGAAAACAAGGCCAAAATACCTCCCTCTCCTTTATTATCTGCCCTTAAGGCGATGATCACATATTTAATGGTAGTTTGTAAGGTAAGCGTCCAAATGATACAGGAAAGAGCCCCTTCTATGTATTCATTGAAAGGCATATTACTACCTTGTGATCTTGCATTCACAATCGCTTTCATTACGTAAAGCGGTGATGTCCCGATATCCCCAAAAACAATTCCTAGAGAGACTAAAACTCCAATAAAAGAAAGTTTCTTTATGTCAAAATGATAACCATCTTCTGTAACGTCTGCCATGTCAGCCAATTTATTTTAAACGCGCAAATTTATACTAATTTTATGACGTCAAGAATTATTCTTCATGAATATAATAAATGAAAAAACTTCCTTTCGGAAGTTTTTCTCTATAACTATTTTACGTACATCGCTTTTTTGATTTCCTCTTTTACTTTTTCAAGTTTAGGGAACCATTCTGCAAATAATGCTGCAGAATAAGGTGCAGGTGCATCAGGAGTTGTAATTCTCTTGATAGGCGCATCTAAATAATCAAATGCTTTCTGCTGTACCATGTAAGTAATTTCAGAAGATACAGAACCAAATGGCCAAGCTTCTTCTAAAATAACTAATCTATTTGTTTTCTTCACTGATTCTAAAACAGTATCAAAATCAAGTGGGCGAATTGTTCTAAGATCAATAACTTCTACAGAAATTCCTTCTTTAGCCATATCTTCAGCAGCCTGAATAGCCAGCTTCATGATTTTACCGAAAGAAACCAAAGTAACATCTGTACCTTCTCTCTTTATTTCTGCTTTTCCTATTGGTAAGTAATATTCTTCCTCAGGAATTTCCATTTTGTCTCCATACATCTGCTCAGACTCCATGAAGATAACCGGATCATTATCCTGAATTGCTGTTTTCAATAATCCTTTTGCATCATAAGGGTTGGAAGGAACAACTACTTTTAATCCAGGACAGTTTGCGAACCAGCTTTCAAATGCCTGAGAGTGTGTAGCTCCCAATTGTCCTGCTGAAGCAGTAGGACCACGGAAAACGATTGGACAGTTCCACTGACCTCCACTCATCTGACGGATTTTTGCTGCATTATTGATAATCTGATCAATTCCTACTAAAGCGAAATTGAATGTCATATACTCTACAATTGGTCTGTTACCGTTCATCGCAGAACCCACAGCAATACCTGTAAAACCAAGCTCAGCAATAGGGGTATCGATCACTCTTTTAGAACCAAATTCATCCAACATTCCTTTTGAAGCTTTATATGCACCATTGTATTCTGCAACTTCCTCCCCCATTAAAAAGATGGATTCGTCTTTACGCATTTCCTCGCTCATTGCCTGTGCAATTACCTCACGAAAAGTATATTCTGCCATATTTATTTGAAAAATTTAGACTACAAAAATAGTGTTTTTTTATTATACACATCATAAAAAGGCTTTTCATTTGAAGGAGAAGTTTCAATATTAATTTTATTTAAAACGGTTTTTATTCCTGACCGCTCAGTTCTCCGTAGTTTTTTCTAAAATTCCGAAAAATTCTAAACAATCATGTAAACACAACTTTCCTCAAGCAAATTTTCAAAAAAAACGGCATCTCATTTCTGAAATACCGTTTTAAAATTCTATTTAAACTTAGATTAAACTACACCTTTTCCCAAGTTTGGGTTTTTCCGATCAAAGATATACCAATGTATCCTTTTACAGTCAGCTTATCTCCTTTTCTGATGATAAAACATTTGTATGTTTTACCGTTTTTCGGATTAGTAATAGTACCTCCATTGAACTCATCGCCGTCTTTTGAAAGACCTCTTATGACTTCCATTCCTAAAATAGGTTTGTTTTTTCTGTCGTCTTTACATTCAACACAGTTAGGGTTTTCTGGAGTGATAAGCAACTGAACAACCTTTCCGTAGTACTTCCCGTCAGATTTTTTAAAAATCTCAACAATAGATTTCGGTTTTCCTGTTTCATCATCTATCGTTCTCCACTTTCCTTCGATCTGAGCAAACGTAAGTACGCTGAACAGAGAAAGCGCGAATGTTAACAATAATTTTTTCATATTTCTTATAGTTTTAATTTTAATATAATATTCTTTCCTACGTATTGATAAAAATATAAATTAATTTTCAACAAACAAAAACTTTTATTATACAACGCATAAAGTGAAGAATATTGAGGAAATAAAAAAATGAAATCTTTTGTTATTTCATTTTTTTATTTTTTTGGCTTAGTTACCTTAATTTAATTTCCTGTTGATCACTCTGTGCATATAGTCCTGATACCAGGCCTTTGCCGTCTGCTTGCCTTTTTCTACTTCAGGCGTTTTAAGTTGATTAATCAGATTCTTTTCGAGGCCAAGATCTGCCTGGTCATATACTCCGATGACCTCTTTACCATCAAAACGGTAAATATAGTTTCCGATCATAAACTGTTCTGTGCTTCCATCTGAGTTAACAACGATAAAAGGGTATTTTTTATCGCTCACCAGACTTCTTCCCCAGCTTCTGACAGGTTTGTTGTACCCGACAAGATCGGCCAATGTAGGGTAGATATCTATCTGTTGTGCTATTTCAGGATTCACTCCTTTAAGCTGATAGGCAGGGTTGGGAGAATAGAAAATCAATGGAACGGCAAATCTGTTCATTGCTTTTTCATATTCAGGATAGTATATCTGATTCGTATGATCGCCTGTAAATACAAAGATTGTATTGTTAAACCAAGGCTGCTTTTTAGCCGTTTCAAAATATTTTTTGATCGCATAATCCGTGTACTGGATCGGCTCATGCATTTCTATTTTCCCTTTTTTAAATTTCCCGGAATATTTCTCCGGAATTTTAAATGGATGATGTGAAGAAGCTGTAAACACTGTTGTCATAAAAGGCTGCTTCTTTCCTACGTTTTTCGCAAAATACTGAAGAAACGGTTCGTCCCAGATCGCCCACATCCCGTCAAAATCCTCATCATGATTGTATTCTGTCTTTCCGAAATAATGTTTGAAACCTAAGATATTTCCAAAGCCAAGGAATCCCATAGAACCATTGGGTGCGCCATGATAAAAAGAAGTATCATACCCCAGATCATTACAAACAGAAACTATAGACTGGATTTTCTGATTAGAATAAGGAGATCCGGTAAATGCATCTGTAAGACTGGGAATCCCGGCCAACACACTGCTCATTCCATGAATAGACTGTCTCCCATTCGCAAAAGCATTTGGAAAAATAAGACTCTGACCCGCCAGACTATCCATAAACGGAGTATAGGAAACGTAATCTTTAATATTTTTATCTTTATTGAAAGCCCCGGAATATTCTCTACCGAAAGATTCTACAATGAAAATAACGATATTGGGACGGTTTTCAACTTTTCTGTCATAGACTTTATAAGGCTGTACATTTTCATTAATAAATTTTTCATCTACAAAGTGAACTTCTTTAAAATTATTGGTATTCAAAGTCCTGAAAAAAGAAAACGTACTGTTAAGAACAATATTTCCCTGAAGCGGATTTTCTACAAAACGGGTCGCATCCACCATATTAATAGGTCTTGTGCTATGCTTAAAATCCCCACGGATCCCCCCCACAACCAATACCACTGTTATACATAAGGTAAGTATAGAGTAAAGAAAATAAGGAAGTAATTTAGAAGGGTTTGTTTCGTGTACTTTTACTTTTTTATAAAGGAAAACCCATATAATCATCAAAACAATATACCAAACCAGAACAAATGGATGTTGCCCGATAGAGATCATTAATGTTTTAGACACATTGGATTCATGTTCTGCCACCTGAAATACTGCTGAAGTAAGTCTTGCCTGTGAGAATTTATAGTAAATAAAATCTCCGAAATTCATAGCATATGCAAGTCCATTGGTGATAAAATAAATCCAGAAAAGAATTTTCTGATATCCTTTCTTCGTATTCACTACCAAAGGCAGAAGACTGAGAAGAATAAACAATGAATTGACATATAAAATAGCCGTCGTATCGAAAGCCGTGCCATGATAAGCAAGCTTTATATAGTCTGTAACAGAATCAACTTTTATCAGATCTTTATTAAAATACCAGAATAAAAGCCTCGAAATCTGATAAAAAACATATACTAAAAAAATCCTGTACAACAATGCCAGAACTTCCTGTTTTCTAAATCCTTTTAAAAATTTCATATGGCAAATTTACATCAAAATCATTTTAATACATTTTTTAGTTCAGATTATTTCGAGTTAGAATTTTTAAAAACTGTAATTTTGTGGTTATGGATTTTATAAAAAATAATCTGGCCAATGCCTTGACCCTTGCTAATTTATTTGCAGGATGTGTGGGTGCAATACACCTTATTTTAGGAGATTATCAGACTACGGCGATCTGCCTTGTTCTGTCTTCTGTCTTTGATTTTTTTGACGGTTTTGTAGCCAGAGCTTTAAAATCAAATTCCAACCTTGGGCTTCAGCTTGATTCTCTTGCTGATATGGTGAGCTTCGGATTAATTCCCGGACTTGTCATGTACAAAGCACTTGAACCATTTGGCAGTGACTTATCAGGACTTCATCTTCCGTTTGAAATTAAATATTTCGGGTTAGTAGTGACTACATTCTCTTGTTTAAGACTCGCAATTTTTAACCTTGATGAGGAACAGCGTTATTATTTTAAAGGACTGAATACACCTACCAATACAGTTCTTCTTTTCGGATTGTATTATGCTTTCAAAGAAACCGGAGCCTTCAGCTTTTTATTTGACAGCGAATTGCTGCTGATTCTGCTTACTATTATTACCTCATGGCTTCTGATCAGCCCTGTCAAAATGATGGCAATGAAGTTTAAATCCAAGCAATTAAAAGACAATTATCCAAAAATAGTACTGCTTGCTGGCGGTATTGCCATTCTTGCTCTATTTCAGATTGTAGGAATTCCGATGCTTGTTATTTATTATATATTCGTATCAATGATATTTCAGGGACAGTTGAAATAGAAATTATATAAACTCTTCAGAGATATTGGTGAATGCATTATCTCATTTTTCGAATAAACACATTTTCAAATTATTAATTATCAACATGAATTTAAAACTCTATAAACCACTTTGTATTTTCGATCTTGAAACAACCGGAACAAACATCGGAAAAGACAGAATTGTTGAAATCTGTATTTTAAAGGTAAATCCTGATGCTTCCAGAGAAAGCAAGACATGGCGTATCAATCCTGAAATGTCTATTCCCAAAGAAAGCAGTGAGATCCACGGAATTTATGATGAAGATGTAAAAGATGCTCCTACTTTCAGGGATATTGCCTCTAAGGTAATGGATATGATTTCGGGAAGTGATCTTGGTGGTTTTAATTCCAACAGATTTGATGTTCCGCTTTTAGCTGAAGAACTTTTAAGAGTAGGAATGGATTTTGATCTAAGTAAGTTCAGATTGGTGGATGCGCAAACTATTTTCCATAAGAAAGAGCCTAGAAATCTTGGGGCCGCTTATCAGTTTTATTGTGGAAAAACATTGGAAAATGCACATTCAGCAGAAGCTGATGTAATGGCAACGTTTGAAGTACTGGATGCACAGGTAGGAAAATATGAAGATATTCCTAACGAAATTGCGCCATTAAGTGAGTTCACTTTCCATAATAAAAATGCTGACCTTGCAGGATTTATCGGGTATAATGATAAAATGGAAGAGGTTTTCAATTTTGGAAAGTATAAAGGTCAGGGGGTAAAAGCGGTATTCCAAAAAGATTTGGGTTACTTCGGGTGGCTTCAGAATGCTGATTTCCCTTTGTACACGAAGAAAGTATTTACAAAGATTCAATTGACCGGTAAATTTTAAAAGATGTCTGAACTGATTCGTTTTAAGTTTTATGAAACTGCCCTTGAAGCCAACAGGGACAAACAGATATTGGCTGAAAACGGGATCAACAGCTTTATTGCCAATGAACAGCTGATCCAGTCTGACTGGCTGCTTTCGCAAGCTGTAGGAGGAATTCAGCTGCAGGTTTTTGAGGAGGATGTGGAAAAAGCCAATCTGGCCCTTCAGAACTATAAAGACAATGAGCAATATTCATTGGAAGTGGAACACACCATTGAGGATCCGGAGTTTGATTTTGTATGCCCGAAATGTGGTTCCAATCATATTTACAGGGATGACAAAGCTACCAGTTTCTTTGGTATTTCATTTCTGACGAGTCATAAGTTTATCTGCTATTATTGCGGAAATGAATTTAATCATTCATAAACGTTAAGGTCCTTTTGGATGACTGGGTCTAAGAAATTTTAAGAATTATGACTTCAACCCCAGCCCCGATTGCAGCGGCATCCTTTTGTGCAACGCAGTGGAACAAAAGATATAGCGGAAAGCGGGAAATAGCTTCAAAAAAAGTAATTAAATTTGCAAGATTCGTTTGTTTCTTGCCATGATATAAATAAGAAATATGAAAATAATCTGTATAGGACGAAACTACAGTGAGCACGCAAAAGAATTAGGAAATGAAATTCCTGAAAATCCTGTTATTTTCATGAAACCGGACACAGCGGTTTTAAAAGGGAATGATTTTTATATTCCGGAATTTTCAAATGACATCCACTATGAACTGGAAGTAGTATTGAAAGTATCAAAAGGAGGAAAGTATATTCAGAAAGACACAGCTCATAAGCATTATGAGGAGCTTAGTCTGGGAATAGATTTCACCGCAAGAGATCTGCAGAGTGAGCTGAAATCAAAAGGGCTTCCATGGGAACTTGCCAAAGGCTTTGACGGCTCTGCGGTTGTAGGCAATTTCTTTAAAAAAGAAAACTACAATGCTGAAAATATTCATTTTTCATTGTTGAAAAACAAAGAAAAGGTACAGGATGGCAATACAAAAGATATGTTATTTCATTTCGATGACATCATCGCATTTGCTTCTCAGTATTTCACACTAAGAGTAGGTGATCTTATTTTTACAGGAACTCCAAAAGGGGTTGGAAAAGTGGAAGAAAATGACATTCTTGAAGCTTATCTTGAAGAAGAAAAAATCCTTGATGTCCGAATATTATAAGTTATTAACATAAAAGTCCAACAATTTTTTCATATCTTTAGGTAACAAAATGAAGGTTATGATAAATATTGTGTTGCCCGTAGATTTTGGGGATAAAACAGAGCAATTGGTGGAAGGTGCCATAAAATTTGCAAAACAGCTCAACGGAAGAATTTATCTGATTCATGTAGCTCCATCAGATATCGGCTTTGCCATTGGGGATATGGGATTTCAATATTTTCCGGAAGTAGAAGCGAACGAAATCAGAGAGGAGCTGGTTCAGCTGAATAAGATTGAACAAAGAATTATCACTCATAATATAGATTGTGAACACCTGCTGAAACAGGGGCTTGCCAAAGACATTATTCTGGAGCATGCCGAAGCAAAAAATGCAGACTATATCGTCATGGGATCACACGGCAGAAGCGGAATTTATGATGTATTTGTAGGAAGCCTTACAAAAGGGATTACAAAGAGTTCAAAAATCCCTGTGCTGGTATTACCCATCCACGAATAAACAAAAGAAAATTTTAATCGTTAGTAATAAAAAAGCCGATCAAATAAATTATTTGATCGGCTTTTTACTATATAACCAATTAATTAACCTTCTTTTTTATAGATTTTCGGATCATAGTAAGGGTTCTTACCTTCCGTAGGAGAATAATAGTCTTTATCTTTGTCTCCACCTAGTTTTGCCACTAATACGTAGCACCAGTATGTAAACAATACACAACAAACGGTAAATAGAATCCAGTTTAACACATTTCCAAAGGTATCATAGAAACCAAAAGACCATTTGAAAACTTTGCTTAAGAATAGAAAGAAAGACGTCATTATTTTCCTTTTTTAAATTAACTTTGTACAAATTTATAAAAAATGTTTAAATTACTTTCAAAAGAAAGCAATATTTTTTCAATTCCTGTTTATATTGGTTTTCTTCTATTAGTAGTAATAATATTTAACATACTGAATTTCAACACTTATGAAGCAATTATTGCCGGAATTACTTTTCTGGGAATTGCTTTGGGATATTTTGGTTTTCACAGTATTGCACTTAATTATCAGACGCATCTGCCCTTATTCTTATATTCTTTTTTCATTTTTGGGCTTTATCCCGGGAATCTTGATATAGGAATCGCGGTTTCGCTGCTTACGAATTCCTTTCTTATGCTTCTCCTGACCAGTGCAGATGAAGACATCAGAAAAAAATCTTATGTACTGGTTGGAGCCATTGTTGCGCTGAATTTTATTTTCCTGCCCACTACATGGCCCATGGCTGTTTTTGTGATCATTCACGTGATTGCTACTTCTGCCAAAATAGGTTTGAATATTTTCAGATTTCTTTTGGGTATTGTAATGATTACATTCAGTTATTTTTCTGTGATGTACTTCGTTCAGTTCACCTCATGGAATATAGATTACTTCCCATTTGGGAAAATAAAGCCAATCACTGATTATACAGAATTGCTTCCTCTGATCCCTGTGACACTGATGCTTATTTATGCAGTATATGACCACTTTTCGAACTATAACAAAAAAAGCCCGATAAGCAGATATAAATATACTTTCCTGCTTGTTTTCTCTTTAGCTCAGCTTGTTACCATCATCCTGTATATGAATACTACTTATGAATATTTGCTGCTTCTGGCATTTCCTTCAAGTATTATTCTGAGCAGAATGATGAGATTTTTACCGAAATACTGGATGCAGGAGGTAAGCTTATGGCTTATAATTATTAGTTTACTGACCTTTAAAGCAGGTACAGTTTTTGATTTATTTTAAAAAATTATGATTCAGATAGACGATAAATTGATTTCTGAGGAAATTTTTTCCGAAGAATTTGTTTGCAACCTTACCAAGTGTAAAGGTGCATGTTGTGTGGAAGGAGATGTAGGAGCTCCGTTGGACAAAGACGAGCTTGAAATATTGGACAGTATTTTTGATAAAATAAAGCCTTACCTGACTAAGGAAGGTGTGAAAGCCCTTGAAGAACAGGGAACATGGACTACTGATCCACACGACGGAATGTATGTTACTCCTATGGTGGAGGACCGTGAATGTGCTTATGTAACCTTTGATGAAAAGGGAATTACAAAATGTGGCATTGAAAAAGCGTATGAAGATGGTGCTGTAGACTGGCAAAAGCCTATTTCATGCCATTTATACCCTATTCGTGTTACAGAATATTCTGCATTTACCGCTTTGAATTATCATGAATGGAATGTATGCAGTGATGCCTGTACACTAGGGAAAGAACTTCAGGTTCCTGTTTATAAGTTTTTGAAAACTCCGCTGACCAGAAAATACGGAGAAGATTTCTATGCCGTTCTAAGCGAAGCTGCTGATGAGTGGAAAAAAGAATATGGTTCTTAGAAATTATAAAAACCGCAGATGGATCTGCGGTTTTTATATTATAGAAAAAGGATTAGTTGGCTGCTCCTGATTTTACATTGACTGCTTCAACTTTAGTTTCTTCTTTTTTAGCTTTTTCCCATCCATCTTCCGGCATCAGCATAGCCACCATTTTACCTTTAGAAAGATACTTTTTAGCAACATCCTGAAGGTCTTTTACAGTAAGCGCCTTTACTTTATCCTGATAGTTCAGAATTTCGTATTTGTCACTTCCGTCCAATTGATTTTTAACAAGGGCATTCATCCAGAACATATTATCTTTAAGTTCTGTTTTATTGTCATTGTACTCTCCTTCTTTATACTTATCCAGGTCTTTCTGTTCCGGACCTTTATCAATCAGTTTCTGAACTTCGGTAATAGCACTTTTCGTCAGCTTCTCAGCATTTTCCGGACCACAAGGAAAACTAATGCTGAAACTGTAAGAACTGTAAGGTATTTTAACCATTCCTCCTCTTGCACCACCTCCGTAGATACCGCTTTCATCTTCTCTTAGCTTTTCTATAACCTTAATGGTAGCCACTTCTCCAAGAGCGGATAAAGCCAGTGCTTCTTTTTCATTATAAGGAGCCTCTCCGGTATAGGTGATTGATACCATACTTTTAGGGTCTTTTCCTTTTTTATACACTTTCGTATAATCTCCGGTCAGAGGTCTGTATCCCGTGTCTTTGAATGTGGATGTTTTTCCTGATGAAGGAAGGCTTGCAATATATTGCAAAACTTCATTTTTAAATTTCGTCTCATCAATGTTCCCTACGAAGTAGAACTGGAAATTCCCTGCATTGGCAAACTTTTCTTTATAAATGTCATATGCTTTTTTATAATCTGTATTTGCCCAATCTTTCTCCATTGGGAAAAGACCGATGAATCTAGGATTTTTCTGATTGATGAATTTAGCATGTTCGTTTGAAAAATAAGCCTGTGGATTAGACAACAGGTTGCTCAACATTGCAGATTGCTTGTCTTTGAAAGCATTAAATGAAGCCGGATTGTAGTTTAGACTTGTAAAATAAGCATACATAAGCTCCATAGCTGTTCCTAAATCCTTCTGAGCTGTTCTGCCGGAAACACCTTCAAAAAGAGGTGTAATCATGGGGTTCACACTTACCTGCTTTCCTGCAAGATAGTTTGTAAGATCAGCTTTTGAAAAACCTCCTACCCCTGCCTCTGATAATGCAGAGAACGCAAACTGTGTTTTGTTATAGTCAGCATCCGGAATAATTGAATTTCCTCCTAAGCTTCTTGCCGTAAACACAATTTCATCATCTTTAAAATCTGTCTTTTTGAAAGTTACTTTAGCACCGTTACTCAGTGTCCAGGTGGTAGTTCCTAATTTGGCATCTGTTTCAGTTTTTGTAATTTTACCTTCAGATTTGAATGGCTTTACTAAGTTTTTGATGGCAGCTTTTTCTTCATAAGGCTTAAGGTCTGCCATCTTCACCGTTTCAAAAGTATTCAGAACCATCGCTTCTGTCGGCATCGTAACATTATCTTTCTTAGGACCCGTCATCACGATTACTCTACTATCATCTTTCACCATTTTCTTAATGACATCATTGGTTTGTGCAAGGGTAACATTGGGAAGGAAAGATTTAGTGTCTTCATATTCCCAGGTAATTCCAGGCATAGGCTCCTGCTCCAGGAAGTTTCTTACATACTCATCCACCAGCATACCGCTTTCTGTTTTATCTCTGTTGTTATAAGATCTTTCAAGATTGGAAAGAACCTGAGATTTTGCCCTGTCTAATTCAGACTGTGTAAATCCGAATCTTTTTGCTCTTTCCACTTCTTCCAGCAGCACCTTCAATCCGTTTAGCTGATTTCCATCTTTCACCATGGCAAATCCCTGGAAAGCCTCTTTGCTTCTTGCATAAGTTCCTCCATGATACACTGATCCGAAAGTAAAAGGCGGATTAGTAGAATTGATCAGTTCTCTTAATCTGTTATTTAACATTGTCGTAGAAAGGTTTTCTACAAGACTTTGATTGTACTGCTCAACTGTTACATCCGGTTTATACGCTTCAGCATCTTTCATGATAAACTGCACCATAGAGCTGGTAGCATCAGGATCTGTTTCAATAGCTACTAGTGTCTCTTTATGATTAGGTAAATCAAACGATTTTCTTTCTCTAGGATTTGAAGGGTTTTTATATTTGCTGAAGTTATCTTTGATCTTCTTTTCAACATCATCTACATTGATATCTCCTACTACCACAATTGCCATAAGATCCGGTCTGTACCAATCCTGATGGAATTTTCTGATCACGTCCGGCTTGAAGTTTTCAAGAACTTCTTTTTTACCGATTGGAAGCCTGTCGGCGTACTGAGATTTATATAAAAGTTTCGGTAGATATTTATCCATCATTCTCTTGTCTGGCCCAAGACCCAATCTTAGCTCTTCCAGTACAACTCCTCTTTCTTTATTGATCTGCTCATCAGAAAGTGTCGCATTAAATGCCCAATCTTCCATTACTTTAAGTCCGGCATCTAAATTCCCCGGTTTATCCAACGGCACAGGAAGCATATATACGGTTTCATCAAAGCTGGTATAAGCGTTAAGGTGCTGTCCGAATTTCACTCCGATAGACTGTAGAAAGTCTACAAGTTTATTATCCGGAAAATTTTTGGTTCCATTAAAGTTCATGTGCTCCATAAAGTGAGCCAATCCTCTTTGATTCTCATCTTCCAGAATAGATCCGGCATTGATAGCCAGACGGAAATCTACTTTCTTTTCAGGTAATGTGTTTTTTTTAATATAATACTTCATACCATTGGAAAGAGTCCCGGTCCTTACAGAAGGATCCATAGGAATATTCTGTCCAAAGGTATTTGAGGACATCAAAAAGATGACCGCAAAGGAAAATAATGTTTTTTTCATGTTATCCGATTTTATTTACCTGCTAAAAGTATTAATTATTCACAAGCTGAAGAAATGTTTAAATTCATATTTGCGTTAAAATTGAGTTAAAACCACACAATAAAACAAAAAAACCGGGAAAATCCCGGTTTAAATATCATAGAAGAGTCATTCTTATTTAAAATCTGCGTCAGTTACTCCTGAATTAACAACAACTTTCGTTGTTTTAATATTCATTTTCTGCCCACCTCCTTCAGCATCTACATCTGCAGGAAACTGTATTCCGTCTACAGTCATGTAGCTTTTAATCGTTGCACTTCCCTCTGCAGCTGCTGTCTTATACAAAAGTCCTGTTGCTGCATCGAAATAAAATTTACCTTTATCTGAAGCCAAAACGTTATAATCTTTTCCGTCCAGCTTTTCTACTGCCACACTTTTAAAATTAGCAGGATCAAAGGCTAAAGCATCTACAGGCTTTCCTTTTTTCAGTTCAGCCACTTTATCCGCAGGAATATCCATTTTATTCCCCATCTGGTCAAAGTATCCTTTTTCACCATCAAATAGCTGGATCATCTCTTTTCCCATTACGGACTGTACAGATTTGAATTTATTCCCTAATTTCTTAGTGGTCATTTTAATCTCCATTCCCTGCACACTTACAGTATTATCAGTAATGATAGATTTTATGCCTTCTAATTTATCTTTTCCACCTGATGCTTTGAAGTAATTATCAATAACATCCTTAGGCGTTAGTTTTGATGTTACAGCTTCTGTTTTTGCAGATACAGCTCCTTTTTTCTGAGCAGCTGCGGGAACAGAGAATAATACAGCACAGAAAAACGGAATGATGATCTTTTTCATATGTAATAAAATTTAGGAGGTAAATATAGGAATATTGCCGGACATACATTCATAAGGTAATCATAATTGATCCTTAATGAGTGATAAATAGCTGTGAAGAAAATAGAAAATGAGGAAAAGAATATTTGTAAACCGGGAAAATAGTTCTCAGAATAAACATAAAAAAACCGCCAAAAATGACGGTTTTCAAATATTTATATCAGTATATAATTATTTCTTAAGTTCTTCTAAAAATTCGTCGTGAGAAATTTTAGTTTCTTTTTTGGTAGCTTTTTCAAGAATTACATCTTTCAATTTAGCCATAGCAACTTCAGAAGAGATTTGTCTCACCTGCTCTTGATCTTTTAACATTTCAACAGCATATTTCTGAATTTCTTCTTCTCCTAAGTGGTGGATTCCGTAGATAGCCAATTGGTTTTTCACCAACTGCTCAGCCTGTGCCAATACATCAGCATAGTCAAGGTTGATTTCGTTATCAGTCATCAATTTACCTTCGATGATCTGGTATCTCAATTGGTTTTTCTCAGCTTCTAAGATTTCCTTAGCCTGCTCTTCAGACTGGATATTCTGATTAGAGAATACTAACCACTTCACAAGGAATGCTTCAGGAAGTTTCACTTCTTCTTTCTCAGTTACCTGCTCCAATACTTTATTCACAAAGTGAACATCAGCATTCTGCTGGAAATATTCGTCTAATTCAGTTTTTACTTTTTCTTTAAGCTCATCTTCAGACTTAATGTTTCCTTCTCCGTATACTTTGTCAAATAATTCCTGGTTAAGCTCTGCAAGGTTTAATGAATAGAAATCTTTTACTTTTACTTCTACTTCATTATGGTGCAGGTGCTCTACTTCAGCTTTACTGAATCCTAATTCTTTAGCTAATTCTTCGTCACCTGCAAGAGTTTCTTTCGTTACTTTTACAGAACCATCCATTTTCAAACCTTTTACCAATTTGAAAGCTTCTTTGTTTTCAGCGGTAACAGTTACGTTCTTTGGTTGGTGGTGGTGCTCACCTTCAGCATCTTCTTCTACAACTTGAGAAACTTCTAAAGCAATATAAGAATCTTTAGTGATTTTATCTTGAGGAACCTGCTCAGCGAAACGCTTCTGCATGTTTTCAATGCTCTTTCCGATTTCCTTGTCAGAAGCTTCTACTTTGTAATGAGGCGCCTCATATTTAGCTAAATCTATAGTGAATGCAGGCTCATATCCTACTTCGAAAGCAACTTCTAATTGATCAGCATTGTAATCCAATTCGTTTACTGGCTGAGGAACAGGCTGACCTACTAATCTTAGTTTGTTTTCATTAACATAGCCGTTTAAAGCATCAGAAACCTGTCTGTTGATTTCTTCAAAAGCAATACCTGCTTCATATTGTTTTTTAACCATACTCAAAGGCACTTTCCCTTTTCTGAATCCAGGAACTTGCGCATTTTTAGCATAATTAATCAACTGCTTCTCTACTTTTTCTTTGTAGTCAGATTTTTCCAATGTTACTGTAAGTAATGCACTTACGTCATCATGGTTTTGTGCGGTAACCTTCATTATTGATTAAAATTTTAGGTTGCAAAAATATGAATTTTTTATCAATATCACCCATTTAAACTCAACTTATAACGCCAAATGTTGTTAAATAAAAAACCACCGGAAATTCCGGTGGCCCAAACAAGATTAATTAATCCTAATTACTTAGGTTATATTTAGCTTCTGCGTCAGTTTCTCCCCCTACTACACTGCCCCACGCTGTTCCTGATTTTGCATCATTCACACTCTGAGGTGAGTGAATAAGTGTTAGTTTTAAGAATGGAGCTGTTCCATCAACAGCCTTTACAACAGTCCATTTTGTTCTTAGCCCTACTCTTTTCCCATCGCTTCTCAAATCACTTCCGTCAAGTCTTTCTAATGTAATATTAGACTTTGGAAAATCAAAAATCAAAAAGTGTTCATTTTTAGCATCAATGATTTCCTGAGTAGCATCTTCATTTCCATTTCTGAATTTCGCCTGAACAGTATAGGTCTTCCCATCTTTAAGAGGAATGGTAGGGGTACCACCCGCTCCGATACTGTAATCGTAACTTTGAGTCGTTCCCGCTGCATCATCTGTTACCAACAGAACAATATTCGTAAGTTCTTCCTGCGGAAGATCATCTTCTTCAGCCGATCCATTTCTCTGGCAAGAAGTCACTACAGTAATGGTAATTAATAAAGCCGCTAATAATTTGATAATATTTTTAGTATTGAATAGTTTGTTCATTTTTAAGAATTTTAAAATTGTAAAATTTTGATTGAATAATTTTTTGAAATCTTTAGAATCTGTATCTAAAGTTTAAAATAAAGTTTCTTCCGGGCTCATCGGCAAAGTATCTCAAACGGTTCAGATACTCTCTGTATGAAGTATTGAAAAGATTATTTACAATAAGTCCTGCCGAAAGATGTTTACTGATATTGATTCCTGTTTGGATATTCCAAAGAGAAAATGCACTTGGCGGAGTACTCAAATCGATTTCTTTATCCACCAAATCACCATTTACAAAAAGTTCCAGCGGAACATTTCTGATCGGGAATCTGGTTTGTTTTAAAAACGTTTGATTTTCAACTGTGAAATAGAAGTTATTCCATTTCTCTTTTTTAAATTGTAATGCATTGGAAAAATTCGGCGGCATCATTAAAATAAGCGGTTCATTGTGGGTATCGTCCTGACCATATACATAGCTTCCTTTTCCAACATAGGTAAGATGATCTGTCAGCTTCAAATTAACATCCAGATCCACGCCGTACATTTTTGCATCAATCTGTTGGTATATCCACTCAGGAAATACTCCTCTGATAGTACCTTTTATCCCCACAGGAACTTCATTAATAAAATTTTTAGTAATGAAAAAATATGGGTTTACAGAAACATTTAATCCTCTCAGAACATTAAATTTTGAGTCTATATTTAAATTAAACTGATGTCCCTGTTCATTTTTCAACGCCATATCTCCCGTTTCAATCACTCCTGCGGAATGATGCAGACCGTCTGAAAACAGTTCAGCTACATTCGGAGATCTGCCCACTTTTGCATAGTTAAATTTCAGATCAAAATTGGCGTTAGGACGATACTCCAAACCAGCATTGAAAGAAACATTGTTATAATTAAGCTGAGGACGTGTCAAAACTCTGTTCTGATCAGTTTTTACATAAAATTGCGGATACGTATCTTCATATAATTTCTCCCAGTCACTTTTGTCATACCATTTGGTAACATCATAACGTGTGAAGTCATATCTTGCACCTGCTTCAAAATTAAATGAATGAGAAATTTTATATTTGAAAACAGAATAGGCTCCTGCAGAATATTTATCATAATTCGGGATCAGACGTCTAGCTTTTGTTGCCGGATCGGAATAATTGTTTTGAAAACCTGCATCAATTCCTGTTTCTAAAGACCATTTTTCTCTTTCTATTAAATCATTGATATTAAACTGATGGGTCATCAGCTCAAGATCCAGAGAAGGGGTATCATTCAATTCACCTCTTCTGATATCATATTCCTGTCTGTGGTTATACTGATAGCTGTAGGTTGCAGAAAGTTTCCCGATATTTTCAAACCTTTTGAAGGCTGAAACTTTTGCAATATGATGCTCAACAACCTGTCGCGGATTGTCAATATCATAACTGAATTTACCGGAGTAAACGGGAGGATTCGCAGTCATTGCTCTATCATAATCTTCGGATGTTGCAACATGTGAATCTCTTAAAATCCCAATATTCTGATTAGTCAGGTAATAATCAAAGGATATTCCTCTTTCATAGGTATTATTCTGTACTGTAAAATTGAATGAAGAAAAATCCATTCCTGTATTTTTCAGATTATAATTGGGAGCACTTTGGTCACCCAGTTTCTTGATACTTCCTCCTGATTTAACTGCCCATCCGTTTTTCCAGATTTTGGCAACATCTACATCTAGTCCAAGACCTCTTCCGTTGGAAATCCCGGTAAGCGCAACTGAGCCTTTAATCGTATCTTTTTTAGGAAAAATTTCAGGTTCCAGAACTACGACACCACCAATAGCATCACTTCCGTATTTCAAAGCAGATGCTCCTTTAATGACATCAATATGCTGAAAGCTATTAATATCAACATTTGGTGCATGCTCTACTCCCCATTCCTGCTCAGCAAGACGTACTCCATTGTTGATAATACTGATACGGCTTCCATAAAGTCCATGAATTACGGGTTTTGAAATATTATTTCCTGTTTTCAGGGCTGTCACTCCTGAAATTTTAGACAGTAAATTTCCAAGATTTTCCGTAGAATTTTTCTCTATATCGGATTTACTGAGGGTTTTAACAACCAGTGAACCATTATTTTTATGATTTCCATGGATGGTTACGGTTTCAATATCCTTTATATGATGTTCAAGTGTAATTACCAGATGAACATCCTGATCAACTCCTATATTTTCAGTATAATCATTGCAATCAGGATGCTGGGCAATGAGTGTATACTTCCCTGCAGGGATTTTATCAAAAGAAAATTTACCTTTCTTATCTGTTTTGGCAGTAAAGTTTCCGATTTTAATGACCGCATTTTCCAACGCTGTTTTATCATGAAAATCCTGAACGGTACCCTGTACAGTATAATTTTTTTGTGCACTTATAAATACTGATCCACAAAAGATCAGCAGAAGGCAATATATCAATTTCATTGTATGTAGATTGATTGCGTACCCTTTTAATCAGGTACATTTTTCGTTAAAAGTTGTTGTGATCGGTTTATAAAGTTGTAAAATGTATATTGTACGATGATGTACAATACTAAAACGTAAAATGTATTAATGACTTAGAATTGTAGTGAATTAATAATACAGCAACTGTGGTTAAACATCAATTATTGATCAGTAATCATTCAATTTTGAACATTAAACATCGAACTTTAAAGTAAACAACTTTAAACCCAATAAGAATCTATGATTATGAAATAGCGGGAGGCCCCCGAAGTTGAAATGTGAATTTGGTCTGAGACCAGATTTTCTCCTGAATTGTAATGATCTGCTTTACTTCTTGTGTATAATGTTCAAAAGTAAAACTGAAATCTTCAGGAGCTAAGGTATGTCCGGTAGCCAAAAAGTGACAGGCCAGACAGTCGCCAGCTTTCTCTTTAGTAGAGGCTTTCGTCATTGCATTTTCCGTCTTTTTAAGGTTAAATCCCTTAAAATTTTCTGAAGAATCATGATGGTGAAAGCTTTGAGAAAGCAGCGCAAGAAAGTATATCCCAAACAATAGCTTGGAGATAAAACTCTTTAAATTTCTGCTTTCTTTAAAAATCATTTTTCAAAATTATGAAAATAATTTAATTGTTAGGCTAAACTTTTATTAAATTACTTTTATGGTGATATACAATAGGTAGAAATGAATTGTATATTGTTACAAAAAAGCTTCATAATTTCTGAATTATGAAGCTTTTATATTTTAGTTTAATCAAGCTGGGTTCCTAAATATTCCCACTCCTGTAAAGCTGAGTCCAACTCTTCTTTAGCTTTATTATATTTCTCTAAAGTTTCATCAGAAGGATTTTCTTTAGTAAAAGAAGCTTCCATTTCCTCTACTTTGGTTTCAAGCTCAGAAATTTTTTCTTCTACTTTCTTGATTTTATTTTGAATATTCTTCTGTTCTTTGCTAACAATATTAGAGGATTGGTTATTGCTGGCGGCAGGTTTTTCTTCTACTTTCTTAGGTTCTGCCTTTACATCATCACTGTGAAGCTTAGCTTTTTCTGCAGAAATCTCTCTAATAGTTTCCTTTTGTCTGTATTCAAGGTATTCATTGATATCTCCAAGGAATTCTTTCATTGTTCCATCACGGAATTCGTAGATTTTATCACAAAGCCCCTGTAGGAATTCTCTATCGTGCGAAATCACAATCAGAGTACCCTCAAAGTTCTGTAAAGCCAGCTTAATAATCTCCTTGGACTGAATATCCAAGTGGTTAGTAGGCTCATCCATGATCAAAGTATTGAAAGGACGAAGCAAAAGTTTACAAAGTGCAAGACGGTTTCTTTCTCCTCCGGAAAGTACTTTTGTTTTCTTAGAAACAGCATCTCCCTGAAATAAGAAAGATCCTAATAAGTCTCTTACTCTTGGTCTTGTTTCTTCTGTAGCAGCATCTTCGGCTTCTTCCAGCACTGTTTTATTAGGCGTTAATACCTCTTCCTGATTCTGAGCAAAATATCCGATGTTTACATTATGCCCAAGATTCCAGATCCCTGAATAATCTTTAATATCTCCTGCCAGAATTTTAGCCAATGTTGTTTTCCCTTGTCCATTCTGTCCTAAAAGGGCAATTCTGTCTCCTCTCTGAACGATGAAATCTACATCATCAAAAATTTGTTTTTTCCCGTATGCTTTTCCAAGGTGATCAGCTTCAAAAATTACTTTTCCGGGAACCATAGACTGTACGAAACGGATATTGAATTTTGAAACGTCTTCGTTATCGACTTCAATACGCTCTATTTTATCTAATTTCTTAATAAGTGACTGCGCAAAAGATGCTTTTGTAGCACTTGCACGGAACTTATTAATATTATCCTCCATCTGCTTGATCTCCGCGTCCTGATTCTTTTTAGCCTGAATCAGTTTTTCACGTCGATCTTCTCTCATGACAAGATATTTTGTATAGTTAGCCTTATAATCGTCAACTTTTTTATTGTTGATGTCAAAAGTACGGTTACATACAGCCGTCATGAACTGCTTATCGTGACTTACCAGAACAATTGCACCCGGATAGTCTTTCAGGAAGTTTTCCAGCCAGATGATAGATTCCATATCCAAGTGGTTGGTAGGCTCATCGAGAAGCATAATATCATTCTTCTGAAGAAGTAATTTTGCCAATTCGATTCTCATTCTCCATCCTCCTGAAAATTCATCAGTGATTTTTTGAAAATCATCTGCTTTAAAACCTAAACCAAACAGAACTTTCTCCATATCACCTTCAAGATTGTAGGCATCATGGTTCATTAAAAGGTCATTCAGCTCGGTCATTTTATTGATCAAATCCGTATACGAGTCACTTTCGTAGTCCGTTCGGATTGTCATCTGATGATTAACTTCTTCAAGCTCGTTTTTCCAAGCATTAATCTGCTCGAAAGCCTGCATTGTTTCATTCCAAACAGTTCTTCCTTTCACAAAGTCAAGATCCTGTTTCAGGAAACCAATGGTAATGCTTCCTTCTTTTACAACTTCTCCTTCGTAGAAATTAATTTCTCCGGACAGCATTTTTAATAAAGTGGATTTTCCCGCTCCATTTTTTCCTACCAACCCTACTTTATCATCCTTTTTAATGGTGAAATTGACGTTTTGAAATAAATAATTTCCCGAATGATGTAATCCTAAACTTTGAACCGAAAGCATTTTTTAAATTAAAAGTTAATAATGAGTAATGAATTTTCGGGTGCAAAAATACGGAAAAAGAAATGAATACCCCAGAAATAAAAACACTGCCCAAAACGAACATTTTTTCGAGGATCATTTTGGAACTTATTTATTACATTTTTCCCATGTAAGCTATACATCCTACATCGCCACCTCTTGGATCATCCACCATAGAAATTAGTCTGTATCCCTGATGAATGAAAGCCCAATGTAACACTAATAAAACAGTACAATCTACAGTACACAACGCCAAATTTAAAATCCAGAAATCATTCCATACTGATAAACAACCGACTACCATACAGTGACAGCAATATACTACAGGCTTCGTGCTAAAAATAAAAAAGGCCATCTCCCTTTGGAGACAGCCTCTAACCTAAATTTAAAACTTAAAAAGACTAATGTCATCTATTTATTCCGTTTACCTTAATTGTCGAAAGATCTTTTAAAATAGTACGAACCCAGAGGTCGTTATTCGGGACACTGGTTCCGTAAAGAAAGTCTGCAACAAAACTATCTTCAGGGAGATGAAGCTCTACAGACAACCTGACTTGTCCATCCTGATTTACAGTGGTACTGCTGGAAACATTTAATCCGTTATTAATGAGTTCTGCGGTAATTTCATGTTCGTTTTTGTTCCGAAAGCCACTACTATACAAACCAAAGCTTGTTGAAATATGAATATAATCTGCCAGCCTGCTATAATTATAAAGAGGTTTACTATTGACAGAAAGGTCTTTTGCATATTGTTTCAACTCTGTAGAAAAGTCTTCAAGGAAGGGGTGTTTCTTATAATTTATTTTGAAATACGCATCATCATTGGAATCAAATACAGGAGACATTCTATTGGTTTCTTCCATCATTAATTTCCCATATACCTTGGAAAGGTCATTGTACACCATATCGCGGCACACAAACGCCTGTGATAAAGCCTCTCTCTTATCAATCTGATATCCGGTAAGTAAAGCATCCCATATTTCAGTCCCGTCACTATTTTTTTTTGCATTTCTTATATCTGAAACGTAATCTCTTAAATCATCAATATTTTCAAAATCTGTAGAGATATAGACCGACTGTGGGCCTTCCAGATACCCACCTCCAATATCGGCATGAGCACCAGGAACAAAAATCTCTTTCCATGCAAATGAATAGTCTTCTGACTTCTGGTCTTTCATCATTTTTGAATCTTCAAAAAAACCTGTCAAGGGGAAGAAAAACCTGCTTTCGTTCACGGCGCAGATATGAAAGGCATTTTCCACCTGATAAGGCAGTCGTAAGTTATATTGATTAAAGGGTTTGGATTCTACGGTATCAAAAACCCCCAGGAATTTCACCTTACAATTCTTCTGAGAGTAGTAGGTCAGAAGCTGGTTAGAGAAAGTTCTTGCCAGCATTCCCCCTCTTCCGAATCCATATAAGTAAAAATGATACTCACAGTTTGAGCCATTCATTATTTCCTGAACGAAGTCATCTGCTTTCTGAAGTTTATCATCAGAAGAATATCCGCTTCCATAAGGAGGATTGGCGCATGTTGCTATTGCAAAATTACTGTCTTCACTGCCGGATATGGTTCCTATTCCTTCTATGTATATTTTTTTATTTCCATTGAATAAACTGTATAATTTGTAAATATTGGTAAGGGTTCCAAAATAACTTTCATTATCATTCAAAGGTTTATCAGGGGAAAGAGCATTTACTCCATTATTTCCCGTACCATCAAAGAAAATTCCGATGGAAATCACTCTGTTATCATTCATGCTTTTATTGGTTTATATGACAGACTTTGTCTGTATCTTAATTTTCTCATCTAACATCTCACGAAGAGACATTTCAAAATAACAGAAGAAAAGGAAGTTTAACTAGAGTGAAAATTACTAAATAAAAAATTCCGTATTTCTACGGAATCAGATTATATTTTTTCAAGTGAGTATATATTATGTACAATGGCATAAATAACGATTCCCACTGTATTTTTGGCTCCTATCTTTTCGAGAATACGCTGTCTGTGACTTTCTACGGTTCTCGGGCTGATGAAGAGTTTTTCGCCGATTTCATTGTTGGTAAATTCCTGGCAGATCAGTTTTACCACATCCTTTTCTCTTTCAGACAATTCATCTTCGGTTTCGAAAAGTGAATTTTTCTTTGCGGTACTGTTCATGTAGCTAAACAGCATCTGATGATCTTCAGCCGTAAAAAAAACTCCATTTTTATCTACCATGGTAATGGCATCAATAAATGTTTTTTTATTTGAATTTTTTGGAAGGAATGCAGAGACTCCCAGCTTTACCATATATCCGAGAATAGAAGTTTTGTAATGGGAAGAAAGAATAATAATCTTAAGATCCGGATATTTTTCTTTAAGAATTTCCACCAGCTCAAAACCATTCATAGGTTTCATCTGAACGTCTACAAGTGCGAGATCAGGAAACTTATCTTCTGAAAGCATTCCCAGGCTTTCTATAAAATCGGGCCCGTTATCCGAGGTAAGGCATACCGATATATTTTTTTCATTGGACAGCAGCATTTTCACTCCTTCGAGGATCAGCTGTTCATCATCAATCAGGGCTATTTTGATTTGGGAACTCATTATATTTTGGAATTTTAATAATTAAACGGCTTCCTTTATTTAAAAAGGTTTTCTTCCATTTGTGTGCTGCATTCATTGATTTGATACGGGATTCAATATTTTTGATTCCCATCCCTTTTTTTACCTTTTCATATTCAAAGCCTTCTCCATTATCTGAAATTACAACTGTCATATTTTCAGGGTAGTCTTTCATATAAATCCAGATGTCTGTAGCTGTTGAATGCTTGATTACATTGGTGGTAAATTCCTGAATGATCCTGTACAGCTGTACTTCTACAAAAAGGTCTTTCTTTTCATATCCGGGCATCACTTGGAGAGAAATATTTATTTTGTGAGAAAGATTGCTTATTAATTCTTCTACATACAAAACCAACCCTACGGATTCCAGGTTTACGGGGTATAATGAATGAGAAATACTTCTTGCAGCATCAATCAGGGAAGACATCTGACTGTAAATATTTTTTTTTATCAAATCATCTCCCTGGGTATCAAGATTATTAAGCCATAAGGAAAGAATATTGAGACGGTTTCCAATATCATCATGAATCATCACCGCAATTCTTTTCCGCTCTTCTTCCTGTGCCTTAATATTTTCCAGCACCAATTTTTTCTGGTGAAGAACTTCTACCTCATGCTGCACATTTTTCTCTTTAATAATTCTGGTTATAAAAGCTCTGTAAGCAAGGAGAATAAAGGAAACTATAATTGCTATGGTAACAATTATAAGGATCAAAAGGTTAATATTTAAAGTTACTTCTTTAATTTGATAAACGTATATAAAAATGAGCAGTACAAAATACTTGAAAGGATATTATTGGCACTGAAAAGGGTATAGTAATCATTTTCCGACAGATTCGCTATCTGATGCTGAATGATAAAAATAAATACTGAAACGGAATAGTAGAAAAAAATACTGGCATCCACCCACAGGAAACGTTCCTGTATAGAAGCATTTTTAATCTCACGAATCAGTGTATATCCGGAAAGACAAATGATGATAATATTTGAAATTCCCTTTGCAAAATCTGCATTGGCAGGGTAATTGAAACCATATTTCGATATCATAAAACCTGCTGCCACTAAACCTGCAATACCAGAAACATATCCAGGCCAATTCAGTTTCCTTATAAATAAACTTGTCAGCAGAAAAAATTCTCCGGCAATGTAGACTGGATAAACGAATGAAGTATCATTGAGTTTAAAAACATAAGGTAAAACAAAGTTTACCAATTCTATAAGGAAAAGAAAAGCAATACAATAAAAATATTGCTTTTCTTTTTGATTTAATATGCGGTATTTAGCAGCTCCCAGTACTATAAATGAAAGAAGCAGTCCGTAGTTCAGGAATAAAATTGCTTTGTAAAGATCAGCCATTCCTTATTTTATAATTTAAAATTCGCAGCCTACACCATCATCAGGAAGACGGCAAATGGGAGGACATGGTTTCGCCCAGTCATATGTATTTGAAATGGTTTCTGCACGTCCTGAATTTTGAAGATTTTCATGGAAGGAGATAAAAATTAGAGTAACCAGCATTTTCCCATAAATATCATTGTATTTAAGTCCGAAAGAACATATAATACCTTCTAATCCTTCGTCTGAAAGGCAGAGATCATCGGTCGGAACATAGAATTTTTTAAAGATTCCTGCTCCTTTTTCAATTCCGCATTCTCTGTAGAACCAGTCCATTCCTTCGTTCCTCCATTTTTCTATCGAGTCTAATGCCGTATCCTGTTCAAGAATGGGTTTATTAGATATAGGAAACGCCATATTATCATCCCTGTCAATCTGCTCGAGATCTTTAGAAAGAACTGCATTTTTAACAATAGTATATTCCTGAATTTCCTGAAGTTTTAAATCTTCTTTAAGCTCAGAAAGAAAGCTGTAAGGATATTCTCTTTCCTCTATTCTTTTTCCTGAGTCACTCAAAGGATATAGAATAAGAATAATTTGATCCTGAAATACTCCTATCGCAGCACAGAATTCTGGTGATTTCCCACCTACATTACTCATCCACTCAAGAGTTTCTTTGGATAGACCAAAAACATAATTTGTTGGAATTCTTTTTTTTATTTCAGGAAAAGAAGACAGGCATTCTGTCCAAGTATTCATAGCTTTCCTACATTCTTCATAAGGAAGCATTAAGTTTTCGATATTTACTATTGTCATATAAGCATGGTTTTTAGTGGCATAAAATTATACAAACTAAACATGCTGTGCAAGTAGGAATTTAATTAATAATTTCTCACTGTAATATGATAACAACTCTGCTGTTTTTCTTTTATATAATAAATACGGCCGGCATCTGCGTAGTACTTCAGTACTTTTTCCAGTGCGATTTCCATCTTTGGATTGTATTTAAGGACATTATTGAATCTTATGTAAGAAATATCAAAAGAATTGCCATAATTATGAGAGCTTATGCCCAGTGAAGCATTAGAATTCACTCTTCTCAGTCTACATTGGTCTTCAAGAGTCCGGGTAATAGATGAAACGGTGAATATAGCTCCTTTGGTATCTTTACTGAATTTGGATCCCATCTTTTCCAGAGTCGCTTTTCCCTTAGAAACCATATAAGGCCTGCTGTAATCAAGTCTCTGCACCTGATATCCTTTTCCTGATTTTTTTATTTTATGGAATTTTCCATTACTGATATATTTCTGGACTATTCTGGAATCTTTCAACAGCTGTATTCCGAAACTTTTGGAGGCATCAAGATGGGGTTTATAAAGTGCAGTAGGTTCTACCTTCAAAACACTGGTAAGATCATAGCATGGGAAAGCTTTCTTAGCCGCCTGTGAATAATGTAAACTATAAATAAAGGGCACAAAGACCGCACAAAGAAAATTTTTCATCAATCATTTTTTTTATTCTCCAATGAAGATAAATCCATTATCTCACTTCTAAAACCGACCATAATCTCGACTGATTAAATCCCAAACAAACTTTAAACCAAATTGTTGAATTTATCATTTTTTGTTCCCTTATTTTTGAAATATTTTTTCATATTTAACTTTTTACTTTAAAATTTAAATTCTACATTTGAGTTACATTTAAAAAATAAACAACATGATAAAAAAACTTTTTGCTGAATTTTTCGGCACATTTTGGCTTGTTTTCGGAGGTTGCGGAAGTGCTGTTTTTGCAGCTGGTGTTCCTGATATCGGAATTGGACTTTTAGGAGTCGCTTTAGCTTTCGGTCTTACTGTTCTTACCATGGCTTATGCGGTAGGACATATCTCGGGAGGGCACTTCAATCCGGCAGTTTCTTTCGGACTTCTGGCTGGAGGAAGATTTCCTGCCAAGGATCTTATTCCTTACATCGTGGCACAATGTCTGGGGGCTATGGTTGCCGCGGGATGCCTGTACACAATCCTTAATGGTGCAGGAGTAGTAGATTTCTCCAAACCGGGTGCTTTTGCTACTAACTTTTACGCAGAAGCCGTTTATAACGGAAAAGCATTCAGTATGGGAGCGGCGTTCCTGGCTGAGTTTTTATTAACTGCCTTTTTCCTGATTGTTATAATGGGTGCTACAGATAAATGGGCGAATGGTAAATTTGCAGGTATTGCTATCGGTCTTGCTCTTACTTTAATCCATTTGATCTCTATTCCGATTACAAATACTTCTGTAAACCCAGCCAGATCTCTTTCCCAGGCTGTTTTTGCAGGCGGACTTGCCATGTCTCAGCTGTGGCTGTTCTGGGTAGCTCCAATTCTGGGCGGAATTGTAGGAGGACTAATCTACAAATTCCTGCTTCAGAGAGAAACAGCAGAAGCATAAATAAAACCCCATTTTAATACATACAAAAAACTACCTCAGGCGAGGTAGTTTTTTGTATCCGTCATTTAAACCATTATGTTTTATAAGGTCAATTATATCCATCTCTCCTTGTATAAAGATTTAAAAAATTGAAAATATCATTCTCTAAAAGGGTTATTGACGTTTTGCCATTTCTTTTATCCATTTCGCAGATACTGCAATTTTTTTATCTTTATTTAAATCTTTAAAATTATCACCACCTGTTATTTCTACATCTGGCTTTATGTTTTCAACATATACCTTTCCTGTTCTGTCTATCACATATCCTACCGCCAGATTTATCCCTGAATTTTCATCAATTTTGAACCCCTGATTTGTAGTCGTATATCCTCCAGATTCTTCACCAAACACTTTGGTGTTCTTCCGTCCTATAAAACTTATAGCTGTCATTTCTCCGGAACTTGCTGTATATCCGCTTATCAGAATAGCAACAGGCAGCTGTTTTTTTACAGAATTTTTCAATTTCTTTCTTTTTAACACCTGATTGGCATCAATATAAATCGTTCCATTTTTCAATATCCATTCTCCTTCAGATTTTTTATCTGATGTTACAAAACCTCCCACTTTTTCCTGATCCCCATTAAGGTCACTGATTCCCGCCATCATCGGATACATATTTCCTCCGGTATTGAGTCTAAGATCAATGATCCACCCTTTTATTTTATTTGAGTTTATTTGGTCTATTTCGTTAACAATATTTTCTGCGATACTATCCATTTTTTTTGCCCCGAAATCATTATTTCCGGGTATTCTTATATAGCCGGTATTTTTATCAATTAATGCTGCATAAACCTTATCGTTATCTTTCACCGCATTTTTTATGGTTTCGTTGGTATATTTTGGTCTACTTTTATTCCAGCGGTAATTTTTATTATTGTAGGTTAACCACCCATGGTGATCGTCTATTTTTTCAAATAAATAAGGAAATATGAAAAGAGCATCCTGAATATGATCAGCATCTTTCGTTTTTTCATAGGCTTCTACTTTCAAAGCATTCCAATCTATTTTATTTTTATTCAGTGCATTATCATGAATCAACAATAAAGTTTTATCTAAATATTGTTTAACACTGTCATTTTTAAACACTATTTGTTTTTGAGCATTCAGCAAATTGAAGATACTTAAAACAATAAAAAATATAAGAATTTTGTTTTTCATTGGAAGCTTAGAAATTAGATATAAATTATAGTATTATAAGAAACTGAGTTGATTGATATCAACAAAATTAATGGAACGAATTTACACTATAATTAATCATTCTTTTGATTAATTTTTATCCTTCTACACCTATTGTTAAGTAATTTGAAGTTTCGCTATCGTTTAGATCTTATTTTGGGAGAAATTTTGCCAGACATTTTCTGCAATGTACTTGCTTATGCTCTACTAATGTAAAAAAGAAGCATGAGAAAACCTATGTGGAAAAAGGCTCCTCTACTTTGTCTTTTTAATTTCAAAAGGGTTTTTGAAAATGAGTTCTTCATGTTTACCTTTGATTTCCATTTTACGTTGAAGCAGATTCAGAGCTATTTTTCTGATGAAAAGATCCTTATCATTCAACTTCCAGTAAGAATCTTCATGAAGTTTTTTAGGACTACGGATGAGATAAAACTCCGTTTCCCAGGTATCGGCATTATGATAGAATTCAATGATTCCACAATGCCCCGGAATAAGAGATGCATCTACCATCCCCATTGGAAGCAGAAAACTGAAAGCATTACAAACATAATCTCCACAAGAGATTTTATCGTGTTTCAGAAATTTCTCTCCGGTATCTTTATTAAGATATGATTTTTTAAAATCGTTTTTAAAATCACTCTTTGAAAATTTAATCTCGATTTCATGGCTGAGTCCATCTGCATCAATAGTAAGAATATCTGCCTCCCAATCGGCCTGAAAGTAATTGGTCAGTACGATCTCTTTTTCAAAATCGCAATGAGAATGAATGTAGGCATGAATAAGTTCTTCTATTTTAAGCATTATTATTCTTAATATTTTTCAAAATGGACAAATGTATGAATGATGATGAAGCCAAGAGCCAAGATGCTAGATTTCAGGTTATTTTACTGAATCACCGATCGTTAGTTCTATTTCGCAAAGTAAATTATCAGTATTCACAAAAAATTCACAAAGGAATCCAACCGGCCCTTCACAATTGTCTCCTTTTTTAACTCACCAAAAGACTGCAGCCTCTGATATCAGAATGATCTATTCTACCCAGCACCTGAAATTTATCGCCCGCTATTTTACCCAGATCCTGCGTAGCAATAAAAGAACAGGAATGGGTATTGGCAAGATCGATAATATTGACCGCTCCGGTTCTTCCGTCTTTTTCATAGGCTAAAGGATCTTCAACATTGCGTATGATGATTCTCATCCAATTTGGGCATTTATATTCATTGTTTCCAAGTGAATAAGCTTGTGACAACAGCTCTGTCATTGAATATTCTGAGTAGATTTTATCGGTTTGGAAGCCTTTCTGAAGGATATTCAAAAGTTCATCTTTTGTCATTTCTTCTTTTCTACCTTTCATGCCGCCGGTCTCGATAACGATCAGGTTTTCAAGAAAATTCAGAGATTCTCCGTTTCGCCCGGAATCACAGTAATCTAAAAAGTCCAGCAGGGCAAAAGAAACTCCGAAAAGAATCACTTTTTTATCCTTTAACTGGTTCAAAAGATCAAAAAGGTCGGAATGATTATAAAGAAAGTACCCATTCTCCGGCTTGTCTGATTTTTTCATCAGATAATCTACCATATAGATCAGTGATGAATTCTGTTTTTCCAGATAACTTGGAAGCAATCCCAGGAAGATAAAGTCCTCGGGCTTTCCTATAAACTGTTCAAAACTTTTATAAATACTTTCCTCATATAATTCCGGATCAGCAATGAAATGTCTGGACAGGTTCATCTGAGTGGTTCCGGAGCTTTGAAAGAAAAGATCTGCAGACACATTTTTATCAAGAATCTGATGATTTTTGAACATCTCTATCGGCAGAAAAGGAATTCTATCCAAATGATCTACCTCATCCGGATTGACATTTAAAAAATCAACAAATTTCCTGTATATCTCAACATTTTCATACTGATAACGAAATGTTTTCAATGATGCATTCAGGAAATCTTCTTCTGTCTGTATGTTGAATATATTTTTAGGTTCCATATTTTTCAATCTTCTTATTGCTTCATTACAAAGCAATTACATGGATAAAATAAATTTATTTAATAATTTTTTAATATTCAGTCTATACTTTGGTAGACTTCTTGCAAGTATTTATACGGAATATGGATTAAAAACAAGAATGAATTTCGGTTCATTCGAAAATTACCTCTTTTTAGGGGTAATTTTTTTGTTTTTATTTTTCAAAAGTCTTCAGTTCAAAATCTTTTTCAAAAACACCATAAGTATAGTAAGAAATCCAGTCTCCGAGATTGATATATTTTGCATTGTGTTCCAGATCCAGTACCATAGGAAGGTGCCTGTGTCCATAAATGAAATAATCAATTTTCTCAGTTTTCAGTTTCTCTTTAGAATAAATGATCAGAAACTCTTTGTCTTCACCTAGAAAAGCTTTATCCTCTTCTCCTGAAATCATTTTATTCTTTTGGGAAAGGTATAATGCAACTTTCATCGCAATATCAGGATGAAGCCATTTAAAGAACCATTGTGCCACGGGATTTGTGAAGAGTTTCTTCATTCTCTTATAGCCTTTGTCTCCAGGGCCCAATCCGTCTCCGTGGGCCAGCAAAAACTGCTTCCCTCCCATTTCGAAATATTGTTTCTGATAGAAAACCGTACATCCGATTTCCTCTTCCAGATAATCTTTCATCCAGAGATCATGGTTTCCCACAAAGAAATAAATATGAATTCCTCTGTCTTTAAGTTCTGCTATTTTCCCGAGAACACGTACGTATCCTTTGGGAACAACATGCTTCCATTCATGCCAAAAATCAAAAAGATCTCCCATTAAAAATAAAACCTGCGCATCTTCTTTAATGTCATTCATCCAGCGTATAAATTTTTCTTCACGCACCCTGCTCTCACCTGGAGTGGGAGCGCCAAAATGCTGATCTGAAGCAAAGTATACTTTTTTTCCAGGTTCTAAATTGATTGTCGTTTTTAACACCTTCTGAGTTTTGTTGGATATGATTATTAATTATCTTCTGCGAACCATTCACCATAAGAGTTTTCTGTCTCGTGGAGTTTAAGATAGGCTAAAGAAATTCCCTCCGGAAGTCTCGATTTTACTTTTGAAGCAATAGCATACAGCATATTTTCGCAGGTGGGCTGAAAACTGCAGTAGATTACTTTATGCCCTTTCTGTTCAAGATCATCCCCCAGTTCTTTGTGTGGAGACAATGCATTAACAAGAACCGAATGATCCCATACATCAACGATTTCAGATTTTACGATACTTTTGATATCTCCGAAATCAACAACCATCCCATTTTTTGGATTTTCAATATCATTAATCGGTTTTCCTTTTACTGTTACAAACAGCTTGTAAGAATGTCCATGCATATTTTTACACTTCCCATCGTAGTTGTAAAGTACATGAGCAGTTTCGAATGTAAAAATTTTTGTAATACGTATCATATTGCAAAGATATGACAAAACAGCTTAACACAGAAAAGACTGTTTCTATCACCACAATAATTAAGTTTATTTTTAATTGATTTTCAAAGTTAGGTTATTATCATCGGTCCCATCATTGTTCAAAGCAGTGTAAGGAGCAGAAAGCCAGCCGTCTTTATTAATTATCAATTTAAAGGCATAAGTTTTTCCTTTTTCAAACTGTGATTTTGGAACTACCAGCTCATAGGTATTATTCCCTTTTGAAACCATCTGATAAGATTGATCCTCAGTATTCCAATCATTAAAAGCCCCTGCTATTGACATATTTTTAATCAACTCTCCATTCATATTTTCCGGATGTTGGTAATTAAAAATCACTTTATCATTTTCTATTCTGTAACCATAGATTTTCTTTTGCACATTGGGATGAGCGAAATATTGAGTGCTGATGGCATATTCTGCAAGCAAATAAGGGTTCATCAATCTTTTATCCATTAATCCGGCAATGTAATTAATAAGCCGGTTGTGAACAGAATTATTTTTATAACCATTAAACATTACTACAATGGCCATATCATCATCCGGATAAATTCTGTATGCGCTCACATTTCCACCGGAAAAGCCATAAGATTTTATGTTATTGAATTCAGAAATTTCCCAGCCATAACCAAAAACATCCTTTCCATTATTGAAATCAAAAGGTTTCCACATCATTCTTTTTGTTTCTTCTTTGAGGAATTCATTCTTATCCAAATGACGGCTCCACTGTAAAAAAGCAGGAAGGGTAATAGCTAGCCCATTTGCAGAATGAGCTCTCGAGCCATCTATGAATTTAGATTTTTCATATTGCTTTGTATCTGTATTGTAGATATATTTTACAATCCTGTTGGGAATTTTCTCAATAGAATTAGATGAAAATATCATTCGATTCTTAGCGTTCGGAAATTGGATTTCTGTAATGAAATTTTCGTAGGTTTTTCCTGTTACTTTTTCTATAATCATAGCAAGTAACAGATAGTTTGTCTGATTATACCTAAACTCATTTCCAGTTTCAAACTCCATTTTTTCTTTTGAAAGACGTTCAATGACTTCTGCATTGGTTGCATTTACTGAAATATCGCTAAAATTCACCCAATCCGGAAGTCCTGAAGAGTGGGTCAGAAGATTTGCAACCTGTACGTTTTGCCATTCTGCCGGTAAATGATCCAGATATTTTGGGAGCTTATCTTCCAGGGCTATTTTTCCTTCTTCAATTAGTTTGAAAACGCCAGTATTTGTTATTAATTTTGTGGTAGAATATACCCTGAACATGGAATTTGAATTTACCTTTTTAGGATCTTCCAAAGTTTCAGTCCCATAATACTGCTCAAAAACAATTTTATTATTTTTAATAACGCCTACAGCGATACCAGGGATCTCATTCATTTGAATAATTTTTCTTACGTATTCATCAATAGCTTTTGACTGCTTTTTTTCCTGACTATAAACGACAAGGAAAAGGTTCAAAAATAATGTGATTAAAAGAGACTGTCTCATTGTTGATGCTTTGATATTTCTTTATTAAAGACAAACGATGCCTTTATTGTATTACATTGAGTCGGATTTTACCAGTATGCTATTTTATTTATAAAGCTTCGGACCAGTAATTCCTTTTTCAAGAAAATTATTTTTATTCATTTCAAAATGCATTGTGGTCATCTGATTATAGTATTCTTTAAATGCAGGGAGTCCGTATTCTTTACGTAATTTGTCAACATTAGCACTGTCTGTCAATCCGTTTTTAGGAATTGCCTGTCCTTCTTCGTTATATATCACCTGGGATCCAAATCTTTGTTTTTGATTTGTATTGATGGCTACTCTGTCTTCCAGCATTGCATATTCATTTTTGGGAGCATTATTTTTTTCTGACTCCTTTTTTAAAACTCTAAGTATCTTCTTTTGAAATTCCACATCATTATCAGCATGCTGAATGGGAATCCAGAATTTAGAGGTATTTTCTTTTCCCACCTGGTTAATTCCCAGATAGCCATATTGAGAAAACATTTTTTTTATTTTACTCTGATTGTCTTTTCCTACGCTGTCTCTTTTCGTTTCAAATATTTTCCAAGCCACTTTGGTTCCATATTTACTGATCATTTCCGCAGGAGGTATTCTTGCATATTTCTGATCGATATCCCTTATGTAATCCAATTCAGAGATTAATTTTTCTCGTTCTGAATCTGATATTTTTTTATGGGTAGCACAGCTGATAAAGGCAAGGCCTATACCTAATAAGAGTATTTTTTTCATTGGATAATAGTTTGATAATGTTTAGTAGAATACAGGAAGGCTTATCATTTTAATGGGTCTGTTTCGAATCCCAATTCTTCCAAATAACTGAGTCCGTTTTGCTTTTCGATTGTATTTATTCCTGACCAGCCATTTTTCCTTCCCAGTACAATGAGTTGATTTATGTATTTCGGTTCATTAAGATTCACTTCCTCTTGTAATCCTTTTATTTTATTCATTAATTTCATTCCGGATTTTAAAGGATGTCCCATATAGTAATCATCAAAAGTCAGAAATTCTATGATCAAAGGAGTCTGTTTATAATCTTTTAAAAATACTTTTACCGTAAGCGTAGTGGTTTCTGTCGCAGAGTGATATTGATATGCAATATAATACAGATATTCCAGATTATTGACAGCTATTTTCCTTAATTTATTTTTCATCTGATTTCCGTCTATACTATTGGTATTTGACTCTATGCTGAATACCACCGGATACTTTTTTTAATTTTTTTGAACCTCTACAATTTCACCTTGTAGTAATTATTTCACTGTTTTGTCAAAGTTGTTTACAAATTTGTATTCTCTGTCTTTGATTATAATATCATAGTTCCCTTTATCAAGTATCAGAAAATGGCTGTCTTCTGCATTTTGGAGCTCTATAATATCGGCGGGAATACCTTTCTGTTCAAATTCACCTTTTCTATAGGCTAAAACTAAAACAGGATATTGAGAAATTGCTGATGAGGGGACTTCATAAAATTTTCGGTTTTCAGTAAGCATCCATCCGGGTCTTCCTTTTTTATATTTTGTAATGGGATGAATGATTTTAATATCTGTAAATAACTCTTTATCTTCTCCATTATATACCTTCTGATTTTTATCTGTTAAAATAACAGGCTCGGTATTCTTTAGAAGCCTGAGCAACGGTTCATTATATTTAGGAAGGCCTTTTTCCGAAAACTGGGTCTGGTCAATAGTCAAAGGATTTAAACCTGTTAAATCAGAAAGCCGTGCTGCCATCGTCTTTTCCCAGGATTTGTGAATCCCTTCATAAGCATGCTGATATCCGCAATATATCAGATATTTTCCATCTTTATTTTTTTGCATAAAATCATTGATATTCTTTGCTTCTCCTATTTCCCTTTCTTTACCGTTTCCTTCTGCTTCATAGGGAAAAATTTTGAATCCAATTTTCAGTGCCTTATAAATGAAGTTACCAAATTCAGGTTCCTGAGAATAGAATCCGCTGTTGAGTGTTGCGAATTTTCTAATCTTTAAAGAGTCATCTTTTTCTAATGTTTCAATGCCTAAATATCTGTAACCTTTGTCATACAGCCCTTGAAGCAAAGAAGATATAAAATTCCTATGACTGGCATTGTGATGAGCTTCATTGATGATAACAACTTGCTCATTAGTAGCCTTTTTTACAATATAATCTTTCGCGTTGGCTGGAATTAGCTTTGTGAATTTCAAACTGTCGGCAGCTGTGATTTTTTTTGCCCTTCCAAAAGTCCTGTCCCAACTTTCAAGAGCTGGTTTATATTGTCCGCTAATTGAATAATAAGTAGCTTCCATCTGACTTCTCCAGGATTCTGATTGTGTGGAGTCTTCTAATACTGTTTTTTTCACATCCTCCGAAAACCGGTAAAGGTTATCCTGACAGCTGACCGAGATACTAAAAAGCATTAAAATGACCGAATAATAGAATTTCATGGTGTTTTGTTTTTTGGTAGTAAGAGCCAAAAATAAAAAATTCAAATGAATGTCTATCCATTGATTTCAATTTTAACCACTCACAAAAGCTTTTTCAACCAATCTTTTTCTAAACGTTTAATCTTTTTTGTTTCGGTATCAAATAAAATCCAAAGTGTACTTGAATCTACCACAAGTTCTCCATTGCAGTAAAACTCTACCTTTCTCGGCTGTTTGGCTCCTTCAGGATTTTGGGGATATGTTTTTACAGTGATTATATCGTTCAGGTAAACCTGCTTTTTATATTGTATATGATGGTCCAAAAGCATCCAGGCATCATTCATATATTCTGTCTTTTGCTTCAAAAGATCCCAGTGTTCTGCTGCTACTTCTTCTACCCAATGCACATACTGAACATTATTGACATGGTTATTCTGGTCAATATGTTTTTCTGTTACTTTTATCTGTTTTTCATACATTAAATTCATACTTCCGGAAGTTTACTCAAATTTATCATTTTAAACTAAAACTTCGTCAGCCGTTTCTATGTAAAAGTCCCACTTTTGCAAAAAAAGGAACCAGATGTTGATCTGATTCCTTTTTTATATTCAATATTGAATTATTCTATTATTTACCTTTAGCTGCTGCCGGTTTAGAAGCCGTTGCAGAAGCACCTAATTTCGTTTTTACCTGCGCTGTGATATCCTCACTACCATCGGTATACACAAGATTGTTACCGTCCTGTAATGAAGTATCAAAAACATAATTCAAGTTTCTTTCTTTAGCTACAGCAGAAATAGCTGCTTTTACTTTTTGCTGAAGAGGAGTAAACAATTCGCTTTGTTTGGCAGAAATATCTTTAGCAGCCTGCGCTCTTAATTCCTCTATTCTTTTACCGAGATTCTGTAAATCTGTTTGTGCTGCAATAAGTTCTTTTGTTACGGCTTCTTTATTAGCCTCACTTAGCGTTTTTTCTTTATCCTGTGCTGCTTTCAGCTTTGTCTGATATTCACTTATCAGTTTTTCAATTTCTGCCTGCTTTGTTTTAGTCAGATTATCAATAGTTGTGCTTACTGTTTTCACTTCAGATAAATTTGCAAAAATCTCATCAGAATTTACATTTCCAATTTTCTGTTGTGCATTTGCAGCATTCGCTGTTAATGTTAATCCTGCTACAATAAAAAGTACTTTAATTAGCTTCATGTTTAATATATTTTTTCAAAAACGCTTGTTTTTTTTCGTTGCCAAATATAAAACAAATTTTTATTAATTATCACCTGCCTTTTTTAAGCTTTCTTAAAATAGGAATGGAATCCAAAAATAAACTGAAATCATATAAAAAAAATCAACCTTTAAACCCTGATTATATAAAACCTTTCTCAAAAAAATGAGAAAGGTTTTTACATCAAAAAATATGGAAAAAATGACTAATGGAACTGTGCTGTTTCTGTAGAATCTTTCATCGCTACGGTAGCTGAAGAACCATTTGTAACTACATTCTGAACCTCGTCAAAATATCCGGTCCCTACAAATGACTGGTGTTTCACTGCTCTGAATCCCTTTTGCTGTAAAGCAAATTCACGCTCCTGCAGTTCTGAATATCCAGCCATTCCTCTTTCTTTATAAGCTAAGGCCAGTTCAAACATAGCGGTATTCAAGGCATGGAACCCTGCCAATGTGATAAACTGGAATTTATAACCCATTTTGGCCAGCTCTTCACGGAAGGTCGACATTTCTTCAACATTTAACCTCGCTGCCCAGTTAAATGAAGGAGAACAATTGTAAGCAAGCATCTTTTCTGGAAATTTCGCATGAATTCCATCTGCAAACCGCTTTGCCTGTTCCAGATCAGGATTGGAAGTTTCCATCCAGATCAGGTCTGCATAGGGAGCATAAGACAAACCTCTGTCTATCCCCTGCTCTACACCATTTCTTACAACATAAAAACCTTCTGAGGTTCTTTTTCCTGTTACGAATTTTTTATCTCTGTCATCGATGTCTGAAGTCAGTAAGTCGGCTGCATCGGCATCCGTTCTTGCAATAA
Organism: Chryseobacterium sp. 14P4.3.2; assembly: GCF_057799275.1. Lineage (NCBI taxonomy): Bacteria > Pseudomonadati > Bacteroidota > Flavobacteriia > Flavobacteriales > Weeksellaceae > Chryseobacterium > Chryseobacterium sp. 14P4.3.2. The sequence continues at coordinate 55,388 of NZ_JBYOKO010000011.1, read as the reverse complement.
TAAGACTTGGAACACCCAATACATCAGCTGCAAGACGTGCTGCGACTAATTTATTAATAGCCTCCTGAGTGGGAACCAGTACTTTTCCTCCAAGATGCCCGCATTTTTTTGCTGAAGAAAGCTGGTCTTCGAAATGTACGGCCGCAGCGCCCGCCTCTATCATCTGCTTCATCAGCTCAAAAGCATTCAAATTTCCTCCAAAACCTGCTTCCGCATCTGCAATAATGGGTACTAGGTATTCTTTATCTCCGGTTCCGCTCACAGACTGTATCTGATCTGCTCTTAATAAAGCGTTATTAATCTTTTTTACTACAGAGGGCACTGAATTAGCAGGATACAATGACTGATCCGGATACATTTCTCCTGATAAATTGGCATCAGCAGCTACCTGCCAGCCTGAAAGATATATCGCTTCCAAGCCTGCATCCACTTCCTGTACGGCCTGATTGCCTGTGAGTGCACCCAGCCCTGCTACATAATCCTGATTATTTAATTGATTCCAGAATTTTTTAGACATTTCTGTTGCAATGGTATACTCAATTGTGTATGACCCCCGAAGTTTTAAAACTTCCTCTGCTGTATAGGGTCTTTTGACACCATTCCAGCGTGAGTTTGTCAGCCAATCCTGCTCTAAAGCCTGGATTTGTTCTTGTTTTGTTTTCATAATATTTGGATTTTGTTTGATTAGAGGGTTACGAGTAGTGGAGGGTTGAAAACTGATAGTCATAAGTCAATCATTATGTCAACTTAATCGTCAGTTTTTCCCATTCTCCAATTTCAATTTTTAAATTTTTCATTACTAATTTTCCATTTTTCAACTTTCAACTAAATAAAAGGATATGCCTTAAGGGTCAGGAACTCTTCAAAATTTTCAGAAAAAATTAATTCGTTGAAAAGTTCTTTCGCCAGATTGAATTTTCCGTTTTTGAATCGCTCTTCTCCCACATACTTTTCAATATTATCCATTTCTTCTGCTTCCCATTGAAGAATCATATTTCGGGTCAGCGTTCTGTCACCACTCAAGACGGCTTCATTTTTTAACCATTGCCAAATTTGTGTTCTTGAAATTTCTGCGGTAGCAGCGTCTTCCATTAAATTATAAATGGCTGCTGCACCTACCCCGGTCAGCCAGCTTTCCAGATAAATAATTCCTACATTGATATTTTTTCTGACTCCTTTCTCTGTTATATCCCCTTTAGGAAGTTCCAACAGATCATTTTCTGTGATATGATATTCAAATTTCTTATCAATCTGATTTTTTGCAGGCATATAATGGTCAAAAATTTCTTTTGCTACCGAAACCAATGCAGGATGGGCCACCCAGGTTCCATCATGTCCATTTTTCACTTCCATTTCTTTATCACTTCTTACTTTTTCGAAGGCGATATTATTGGCTTCATCATCATTTTTCACCGGAATTTGTGCTGCCATTCCACCAATAGCATGAACGTTTCTTTTATGACAGATCTCAATGACCCTCTTTGAATAGGCACTCATAAAGGGAGAAGTCATTGTCACCTGATCCCGGTCCGGAACAATAAAGTCCGGCAGATTTCTGAATTTTTTAATGAATGAGAAAATATAATCCCATCTTCCACAATTCAATCCTGCACTATGGTCTTTTAGTTCAAATAAAATTTCATCTACCTGAAAGGAAGCGGTGATTGTTTCTATTAAAACTGTTGCTTTAATAGTTCCCTTTTCCACACCCATATAGTTTTGAGCAAAAACAAAAACATCGTTCCACCATCGGGCTTCTTTGTAGTGTTCTAATTTTGGAAGATAAAAGTAAGGGCCGCTTCCATTTTCCAAAAGTCTTTTTACATTCCGGAAAAAATAAATTCCAAAATCTATCAATGACCCTGATGTTTCTTCACCATTAATTTCAAGATGCTTTTCAGGAAGATGTAATCCTCTTGGACGCACTAATAAGACTGCTGTTTTTTCATTAAGGGTATAAGTTTTACCTTTTTCGTTTACAAAATCAATCGTTTTGTTGACCGCATCAGAAAGGTTGATTTGTCCTTCCATACAATTTTCCCATGTCGGCGAGCTGCTGTCTTCGAGATCTGCCATGAATGTGAACGCTCCTGAATTCAGAGCATTGATAATCATTTTCCGGTCAACAGGTCCGGTAATCTCTACTCTTCGGTCCAGTAAATCCTTGGGTAATGGTGCACAAACCCAATTTCTATTTCTGATTTCTTCAGTATCTTTCAAAAACGTTGGAACAATCCCCTGATCAAAATCCTTCTGTTTTTTTCTCCTTTCTGTTAAAAGATCCAGTCTTTTATCATTAAAGTTCTGGTGGAGTGCGATCAGAAAATCTATCAAATCCGGAGTGAAAATTTCTTCAAACTGTCTTTGATCCTTTATTTTTAATTGAACCTGGGTTTTCATAACATGCTGATTTTGTGATTTTACATTACAAATCTAAATAAAAATTTTCACAATCAGCGAACGTTCGCTAAATTTATTTAAAAAATTATTATGCGAATAATCGCATCTAATTATTTATATTTGAGTAATGAATTCAGAAAGTGACTTTATCAAAACAGTTTTCGGGTTGAAACTGAAACAACAGAGACAAAAGAAAAACTGGTCTTTGCAGGATCTTGCGATAAAAACCGGATTATCAAAATCCTATCTTAATGAAATTGAAAACGGGAAAAAATATCCGAAACATGATAAGATCATTCAACTTTCAGAAGCTCTCAGCTGCACTTTTGATGATCTTGTCTCTACAAAACTTGATAAAAGCCTGGCTCCTTTTAATGAAATTTTACAGTCTGACTTTTTTAAAGAAATACCGCTTGACCTTTTTGGGATCAATAAAAACAACCTCATCAGTATTATCAGTGATGCTCCCAAAAAAGTAACCGCTTTCATCAATGCTTTGATTGAAATTTCTCAGAATTATAATCTTGGAAAAGAAAGGTTTTATTTTGCCGTGTTAAGATCTTTCCAGGAGCTATATGACAATTATTTCCCGGAAATCGAAGAAAAGGTAAGTGAGTTTATTCAGGAAAATGAACTACTGGGAGATAAGAATCTACAATCTGATATTCTGGAAAAAATTCTTACAGGCAAATTCAATTATACGGTTCAATCTGAGAGTTTTGAAAAATATGGAACTCTGGATCATCTCCGCTCTCTTTTTATCCCCGAGAAAAAGCTGCTGCTATTGAATAAAAAACTTGAAAAGGATCAGAAAACATTCATTCTCACTAAAGAAATAGGGTTTAATGTATTGGAATTAAAGGTTCGTCCCAATACTTATTCCTGGCTTGATTTCGGCAGTTTTGAAGAAATTCTGAATAATTTCTATGCTTCTTATTTTGCTGGTGCCTTATTGATTTCCAAGGAATCTGTGATGGAAAAAACTTCAGAATTTTTCCAGCAAAATAAGTGGGAGCCGAAAGATTTTGAAAACCTGATCAACAGCTTCACTCATTCTCCTGAGACATTTTATTACCGGCTTACCAATATCCTTTCTGCAGAAATGGGTATTAAGGATTTGTTTTATTTATGCCTGGTTAAAAAGAAAGGGTCGGATAAAATTCAGATTTTAAAAGAGCTGCATCTGAACCACCAGCAGGCACCTCATGCCAATGCGACCAATGAACACTATTGCAGAAGATGGGTTGCGGTGAAAAACCTTCATCATTTAAAAGAAAACGAAACCCTGACTGATGCTCAGATTTCTCACTATAAGGATCAGGGAATAAGCTACCTTGTTATTTCTACCTCTCAAAAGAACCCTTTTTCTGATGGAAGTAACAGAAGCTATTGCCTTGGTATTCTACTGAATTCTCAAACTATTAAAAAGATCAGTTTTATAAAATCTCCCTCTTTAAAAACAATCAATGTAGGAGTTACCTGCGAATCCTGCAGTATTGCAGACTGCGAAGTAAGACAAGCACCGCCGGTACGACTGGAAAAAGAACAATTTAATCTCAGCATGAAAAGTGCAGTTGAGAGAATCAGAAGGGAATTAAAAATGGAAAACTGAAAATGATAAATGGAAAAAAAGTAATTAAGTTTATACAATGAGCTCATAAGAACTTAACACTGTAACCGGCAATTTTAAACTTTCAATTCTCCACTTTCCATTTAAAAAACTATTTCTTATCTTAGTAAAAAACACGGCGATGATCCTAGACTTATTGTTTCCTAACCGATGCATTCACTGCAACAGAATTGTTAGTGGTGATCTTATAGTATGTGGTATCTGTTACAGCCAGATTCATTTCACTCACTATGACTATTTTGAGAACAATCCTGTGAAAGAAAAATGCAGCTTGCTTTTTCCTGTTGAGCACACTTATGCATTAATTCAATTTGAAGAAGAAAGTTTAAGCCGGAAAATCATTCATGAACTGAAATACAGAGGCAGAGAAAAAACCGGAAAGATTATTGCTGACTGGACTACAGAACGTCTGGATTTTAAAAATGAAAAACCAGATCTTATGGTTACTGTACCTCTTCATCCAAGGAAATTAAAGAAAAGAGGATACAATCAGCTTCATTTATTCACAGAAACTTTATCGAAATTTTACAATATTCCATTTGACCACCACCTCGTCGAAAGAAATAATTATTCAAAAGCACAGGCTTTAAAGGATAAGAAAACTAGACTGGAGACTGGAAATACATTTTCTGTCACAAAAAACATATCCGGCAAAAATATCCTTTTAATTGACGATGTTTTCACGACCGGAAATACCATTTCATCTATAGCCTGGGAAATTTTAAATGCCGGGGATAATAAATTGAGTGTATTGGTGATGGCAATGGACGCTTAATAGTTAAAAATTGAGAGTTGAGAATTATAATTGGGTTATAATGTATTGATATTATGATCACGTCAGTACTAAACTAAATTTCCAGTTTTTCCATTAATAATTTTCCATTCTTCATTTATCTCATCCTTTCACCATTCAATTCTTTTTCCTATTTTTCCGGAAAACTAAATAGCAATGCGGAATCTGATTTTACTACACGGAGCCTTAGGGCATCATAATATTTTCAATCCTTACTTAGAAACATTATCAAGGTATTTCAAAGTTCATACCCCTTTATTTTCAGGGCATGGAGATACTGAACTTCCGGCAGATGAAATTAATATAGAAAAATATAATAAAGAATTAGCTTTATATTGTAAAGACCGTAATTTAACAGACGTTTTTATTTTGGGACATAGCATGGGAGGTTATATTGCTCTTTGCTATGCATTACAATTTCCTGAAAATGTAAACTCTATTATAACTCTGGGAACAAAATTTGACTGGACTGAAGAACAAGCCGTAAAGGAAAGTAAAATGCTTAATCCTGATGTCATTCTTGAAAAAGTTCCAAAATACGCACAGCTTTTAGAATCCCAACATGGTTCAAAATGGAGACAGCTTCTTCCGGCTGTAGCTGATTTAATGATTGATCTGGGTAAAAATCCACCTCTGAAAAATAATCTGAATACCATAAACAATCCTGTTCAGATCATGGTAGGCGATAAAGATAATATGGTAACCATTGAAGAGAGCGTTGATGCTTACAGGAGGCTCCCAAATGCAAAATTGGCCGTACTCCCGGATACCAAGCATCCGATGGATAAAGTACGACCAAGTTTATTATTGGATCTAATAAAAGATTTCTGGAATCTTTCTTAAATTATCGTTGAAGTTTTTCTCCGTAGCTCAAATCTCCTGCATCTCCCAGTCCAGGAGTAATATATCCTTTTGAAGTCAGGTTCTCATCGATAGCTCCTACCCATATGTGAGCGTCGGGATATGCATTTTGCACGGTTTCTACTCCCTGTCTTGAAGCGATAGCTGCTACAATATGAAGTTGGGTTGGATTTCCATTCGTCAATAAATCTTTGATCGCTTCAATTAAAGAAGCTCCGGTAGCCAACATAGGATCGGCAACAATAAGAGGTCTTCCTTCAATACTCGGACACGTCAGATAATCCTGTTTGATTGAAAAATAGTCATTGGCATCGTGCTTTCTATAAGCAGCAACAAATCCGCAGTCTGCTCTGTCCAGATAGTTCAGAATACCTTCAAACAATGGAACGCCCGCTCTTAATATGGTTGTAATAACCGGCTGCACAGCAATTTCTCTACTCTTTATAGTATCTAAAGGAGTTTGAATTTCAACATCTTTATACTCCAGTCCTTTACTGATTTCAAAAGCAGCAATCTCTCCGATTCTCTCCATATTTCTTCTGAATCTCATTCGGTCATGCTGAACTTCAACGTTTCTAAGTTCGTTAATCCATTCGTTGACCAGAGAGAAGTTTTGCGATAAAATAGTAAGCATGAAAATTTTATTTTATTTTAATTTCAGTTAATTGATATTAATTCCTGCAAAATTACAACTAAAAAACGAAATGAAAGATTGAGTGTGAGGAGAAATAAAGTATATTTATGAAAATATTCCCAGTACCTTATATAGTAATTTTTTAATGATGAAAAGCCTGATTTTAGGAAAGATCAGTCCAGAGTTTATCAAGGATGAAACTCTGCCTGAGTTATTGGTTCCCACCTTTGAAAAATATAAAGACAAAACAGCCTTTATATTTAAAGATAAAAAAATATCCTACGCTGAATTAGACAGCTGGAGTAACGCTATTGCGCTGCAGCTGCAAAACCTGGGCATACAGCCCGGCGACTGCGTAGGGGTATGGTACCCCCGAAGTCTTGAACTTCCCGTTGCCATACTTGGAATTTTAAAAGCAGGTGCCAGCTACATTCCGTTAGACCGCGAAATGCCTGAAGACAGAATAAAAAAAGTTTTTTCAGATATCAATGTGAAAACTTACTTCTCTGATACGGACGCTCATATTCATTGCTCGCCTTTAGAAATTGCACCACAACCTCAAAATACGGTTTCTTTTCCCGAATCAGTTCATATTCCAGATAACTGGGCTTATGTATTATTTACTTCCGGAAGTACGGGAAATCCTAAAGGAATTCCGATTTCTCACCGAAATATATGTCATTTAATTCGTTCTGAGCAGGATTTTATAGGAATTAAAAATACAGATATCGTTTATCAGGGCTTTTCTGTATCCTTTGATATGTGGTGTGAGGAAGTATGGATCAGTCTGTTTGCCGGAGCAACAATTTGGGTTGCTGACGCGACTACTGTAAAAGCAATTGATGAGCTGAGTGAAGTTTTAACAAAAAACGGAATAACCGTACTTCATGCGGTGCCAAGTATTTTAGCGATCATTGATGAAGTTCCTGACATCAGGTTGATTAACACAGGTGGAGAAGCATGTACCAAACAGGTTCAGGAAAAGTGGGCAAAACCTTACAGAACATTTATCAACAGCTACGGTCCAACAGAAACTACAGTTTCTTCCAACATGGCTGTTTTAAGCAGTGAGGACGAGCTTACCATTGGCCCGCCACTTCCTAATTATCATATTGCTATAGTAGATGAAGGGATGAATATTCTTCCTCGCGGGGAAAGGGGTGAAATGATTATTTCAGGACCAGGTGTCAGCAATGGCTACTTCAACCTTCCGGAGCTGACCGAACAGAAATTTCTGCCTAATCCTTTTTCTGAATTACCGGGTGACACTATTTATAAAACAGGTGATGCGGTAATTATAAGGGAAGATGGTTTTATTGATTTTCAGGGAAGAATAGATGATCAGATCAAACTCCGGGGATACAGAATAGAACTTGGTGAAATAGAAGCACGCCTGAATCAGCTTCAGGACGTTTCTTCTGCTGCTGTAGCTGTAAAAGAGGACTCTAATGGGCAGGGCCAGCTGGTTGGTTATGCTGTAATGAGTAATGATGCATCATTTGATGAGAATGAAATGCGTAAGGAACTTGCAAAATTTCTGGCTCCGTACATGGTTCCCATTTCGATCGTGCCAATGAAAGAAATGCCAAGGATGCCAAGTGGTAAAATCGATAGAAAAAGACTTCCTTTACCGGAAAGCTTCACTATCCATGAAAAGAATGATGAAATCATTATTGATCCCAGTGCTCCAATAGAAGAAAGACTCCTTCAAACACTGAAATGGGTCTTTCCGGGAAAAGAAATAAATCTTACCCAGGACTTTTTCACAGATCTGGGCGGTCACTCTCTTCTAGCTGCTACTCTGGTTTCCCATCTGCGTCAAAAGGCGGGAATTCCTACAGCCTCATTGAAAGAGATTTATGAAAACCGTCCTCTGTCCGCTTACTGTGAATGTCTCAAGAGTAAACAAACTCAGGAAACCTTTCATCAGGAGCCTTTTCAGCGGGTTTCAACTTTACAGTATATTGCCTGTAATATTGCTCAAAGCGTTAGCCTCCTGGTAGTATTTGCGTTACTAAGTATTCAGATATTTTTTCCTTATCTGAGCTATTACTATTTTCAGCTTAATGGATATGGATTACATTATGCATTATTAAGTGCATTTTTACTGTATACCTTAATTCCACCAGTCTATTCAACAATTATATTACTGACCAAGTGGCTGGTCATTGGAAAAATAAAAGAAGGAGATTATCCTCTTTGGGGTTGGTATTATTTCAGATGGTGGTTGTGGAAAACAATCAAAAGATTAATGCCTTCTGAATTTATTGTAGAAACTCCTTTATATCCTAAATATTTAAAATTGCTGGGTGTAAAGGTTCATCCGAGTGCTCAATTGAGCCTTTTGCCTATTTCAGCAGAAGATCTTGTGACAATTGATGAAAATGTAAATACCAGTTCCGGCTGCAGTATAGATAATGCCTCTGTTGAAAATGGTATTTTAAGAATAAGAAAAGTACATATTAAAGCTCATGCATACTTGGGTTCTTCCGTTATTGTCTGTGGAGATACAGTGATTGAAAAATTTGGCGAACTCCAGGATTTGAGCTGTCTTAATGAAGGAAAAAGAATAGGATTCGGGGAAGTATGGAACGGAAGTCCTGCTGAAAAAGTAAGAGTAAAAACGGGTGAGGAAGTTGAAGTACCAAAACTGGCTTCTACAGCAAAAAGAAACAGATTTGCACTTTTATATGCCTGCTCATTATTTTTCTTTCCTCTTCTTATTGTTTTGCCTTTAGCACCTACTCTTTACACTCTTTATTATCTGGATGACCGTTCATCTGATTACAATTTTTATTACTTATGGCAGGCTCCTATCCTTTCCACAGTCTACATTTTGTTATTTATAGGAGTAGTAAGCATTCTTACAAGGATTTTACAGTATAATATGAAACCGGGAATTTACCCTGTATATAGTTTCACCTATTACAAAAAATGGATAAAAGATCAGATTTTCAATTTATCACTGATTATCGTACATCCACTTTTTGCTTCTGTCTATATCAGTAAATTCTACAGAATGATGGGTGCAAAAGTGGGAAAAAATTCAGAAATATCGACTGCCAGTGATGTATCCCATCACCTTTTGGAAATCGGCGAAGGCTCATTTATTGCTGATGCTGTAATTCTCGGGGAACATGATGTAAGAAATGAAAAATTAATTTTATCAAAAACCTCTATAGGAAACAACAGCTTTGTAGGAAACAGCGGACTTATTCCACAGGGATATGAACTGGGCGACAATATGCTGATTGGTGTATTGAGTAAAGCACCATCTGAAGAACAATTAAAAAACTCATCAGAAAAAGACTGGTTTGGCTCTCCTCCAATAGGTCTTCCTGCAAGGCAAAAATCTGACGGATTCCAGGATCATCTTACTTATAATCCTCCGTTCCGTCTTAAACTGGCAAGAGCTCTTGTGGAAGGAATCAGAATTATTCTCCCTCAAACTGTTATCATTATCTGCAGTGTATTATTTATTGCCTATACAAGTACTTATCTTGAAGGTAAAATTTATTATCTTTTGCTACTGTCACCGTTTTATTATTTAGGGATCGTTGCTTTACCTTCTTTTTTCTTCACTGTATTGCTAAAATGGATATTTATAGGAAAATATAAGAAGGCAGAAATGCCTATGTACAGTACAAAAGTGTGGTTGAGTGAAGGAATCACTACCATTTATGAAGCACTTCCCGTACAGTTCTTCCTTGATTTTTTGCGCGGAACATTCTGGCTTCCATTTTTTATGAGATTTCTGGGTGTAAAAATTGGAAAAAAAGTATGGCTTAATACAACCGATATTACAGAGTTTGATATGGTATCCATTGGAGATGAAACGATGCTGAATGAAGACTGCGGCCCTCAGACTCACCTTTTTGAAGACCGAATTATGAAAATAGGAAGTGTAAAAATAGGCAGTCAGACCACGATCAACTCACGAACCATTATTTTATATGACAGTGAAATCGGAAATAATGTAAATATAGATGCGCTTTCCCTCGTGATGAAAGGCGAAGTTTTATCTGATGACACTTCGTGGTATGGAAGCCCATTGAGAGGAAAGTAATTAAATGAAAAGTGGAAAATTGAAAATGGAGACCTTAATGATTAAGGCTATAGATGCGGAGATTAAAAACTAAGAATTCAGCATAATCATTTAAACCAGTAACAAATATATTCTCACCTCTTAAAAAAGTATTATGAATTATTCCATCAAAAAAATAAAAATCGCAGAACACCTTCCTATTGTAGATGAACTGGTGGGTGAACTTCATATTTCTGAGAAAGAGATGAATGATAAAACGGCTGACTGGAGTCAGATCCGGGAAAATTATCTCCGTTTTATGACAGAGTGTGAAGATGAAAACGAAGGTTCTTTCTTCATCGCCGAAATTGAAGGAAGAGCGATAGGTTTTCTATTTGGATATATCGACGAAAAAGATGACAGCAATTTTGAGCTTGGCGATGCAAATGACTTATATGTATCAGAAGGATATGTAAAGAAGGAATACAGAAAACAAGGAATTTATTCTGCCCTCAACAAAGCGTTTGAGGAAGCTTATTCAAATCACAATATCAGAAAAATCTACCGTTACACCCTTTGTAATAATGAAACCATGCAGCGTTGGCTGGCTTCGCAAGGCTACAGACCTGTAAGACTGGTATATGAAAAATGGCTGTAACCGGCTAAAAATAAATACACAGAAACAAGTGGACATCATGCACAAATTAAAGAATGAGTCCATTAGTGGTTAAAATAAAAAACAGGCTGTCTCATCATTGAAACAGCCTGTTTTTTGGTGAACATTGTTCTTTTATTTTTGTCTGAAATAAACTTCGATTGGCACTCCGGTAAATCCAAATTGCTTTCTCAGCTGGTTTTCAGTAAATCTTTTATATGGTTCTTTCACATACTGCGGCAGGTTACAGAAAAATACAAATTGTGGAGACGGCGTAGGAAGCTGTACACAATATTTGATTTTAATATATTTTCCTTTAAGTGCCGGTGGTGGTGTATTTTCAAAGATTGGAAGCATTACTTCATTCAGTTTTGAAGTTTTAATCTTCTTTTTACGGTCTTCATAAACTTCCATAGCCACTTCTACCGCTTTTAAGATTCTCTGCTTCGTCAAAGCTGAAACGAATAAGATTGGAATATCCTGGAACTGACCGATCTTATCTTTAATTAATTTTTCGAAATCGCGCATTGTATTCGTCTGCTTGTCTTCAATCAAATCCCACTTATTGACAAGAATTACAATACCTTTTCTGTTTTTCTGTGCCAATCCGAAGATGTTCATATCCTGAGATTCCCATCCTTGTGTAGCATCTACCATGATAATTACTACATCAGAATATTCGATAGAACGGATAGATCTCATTACGGAATAGAACTCCAGGTCTTCATTTACTTTAGACTTTCTTCTCATCCCCGCTGTATCTACCAATACAAACTCGTGTCCGAATTTGTTATATAAAGTCTGAATACTATCTCTGGTAGTTCCAGCAATATCTGTTACAATATTTCGTTCTACATCCAGCAAAGCATTAGTCATTGTAGACTTTCCTACGTTTGGACGACCTGCAATGGTAATTTTTGGCAATCCCTCAAAAGGATCTTTATATTCTGTAGTGGGAAAATCTCTAACGATATCATCTAAGATTTCTCCTGTTCCTGAACCGGTAGCAGAAGAAAGAGTATAATATTTATCAATTCCTAACTGATAGAATTCTGTTGCAGGAAGTTCTTCCTTAGCAGAATCTACTTTGTTAATAACAACATAAATTGGCTTGTTGGATCTTCTTAGTAATCTGTAGATTTCATAATCTGTATCAGTAAGTCCTTCTTCCACATTCATCATAAAGATAATGGAAGTCGCCTCGTCAATCGCTAGCTGAACCTGCTTACGAATCTCTTCTTCAAAGATATCGTCTGTACCTACATCGTATCCTCCAGTATCAATTACTGTAAAGTCTACTCCATTCCAGTCGGATTTTCCGTAGTGACGGTCTCTTGTTACACCGGCTGTAGAATCTACAATAGCCTCTCTTCTTTCTAGTAAACGGTTAAAAAGCGTTGACTTTCCTACGTTAGGACGTCCAACGATTGCGACAATATTTGACATAAAAAATATTTAATAATCCTTTTGCTGTGCTCAGGATATGTTATTAATGGGTTACTCCAACTTTTGGAGCCCAATTTTTTGCAAAGATAAGATTTTATTATTTAATGATATTTCAAATTAGAAAAATGGATAACAAACTCTAGAAGCTCCTACTCATCTATGATCGCTCACAGTGATTTTAATCAAAACTTTGGAAACAGCCTGCCCATTTCACCTATTTTATTCAGCAAACAGATTCTTTGTGAAAAATTTTATCAAAAAATAATTATTTGGCTATCAATAAGTAAAGCCGTTTATAGCCTTAGATGTTAATTAATCTTTAATTTTGATTTTCATATTTAAAATAAATTCTATAATTTCGCAGAACCAAGACAGACCTATAGTGTAACGGTAACACTCCGGTTTTTGGTACCGTCATTCGGGGTTCGAATCCCTGTGGGTCTACATTAAAAATAAAGCAATCAATTGTAAATCAGTTGGTTGCTTTATTATTTTAGCTATTTTCAAACAAAAGGTTAAGGTTGAGGTCAAGGTCAATTCTAAATACTTATAATTGATATTATTTCTATTCATCATTATAAAAAAGGGTTAATTGTAAAATTAAAGTTTAAAATATTTTTAAGGACAAACCGCACAAACAAAAACAACTGTCAAAAGCCTACTATTAAACCTACAGTCTGGGGCAGAGAATCATACAAAACAGCAAGTGGAAAATAAAAATAGATCCACAAAAACCAAATAGAACAAAACTTACTTTTGAGAAAAGGTTGACAGTTAGGTGGGGGGAGGTAAAATTTCTTTGACTTGATGACAGGGGTAGGGAGAAAGTGGGTTGAATCCGTACACTCATTATATATTTTGGTGTTAAATTGTAGTAAATTCTACTATAAAGGATTATTATATTTTTGAGACTGAGGTGGTGGGGGGTGAAACAGCATTACCTATATACCATTCCATCCCGAAACTGTCAAAATAATTTTTTGGATTTATAATATTTTCAAACTTCCCTTAAAAAACAACCTTTGCCAAATAGACAAAGGTTTTCTTATGATTAATTTTAATTAATTTTAACACTTAATTACTTTATTGGAGGGGGTGGAGGTAAAGGAATACGCTCAATGTAATTATTTGTAGGTGTTTTAAATTTTTTAATTTTTTCAGGTTTTTTATTATTCATTTGTTCTAATAAGAGTTTATTAGTTAATGCTAAAATTAAGGAATATTCGAGACTATTATTTATATAATAATCTCCACCAAAAACCTCTGTATTATTTTTATTTTTAAGAATAATAACATTATTTAGATTTTTAGCTGTCATTTCTTTTTGTGAAGATAACTTGCTTAATGATTTGCTTATCATGTCTTTTGTTAAGTCATCAATGTTAAATTCATAACTTCCTATCAGATTCTCAGGATAATAAATATTTGATTTAATATGACCATCTTTGTTTATTTCTACATCATATTCAAATAAATGGTCATTCTCAAAATTAGTTTCTCCAAGTAAATTTGATATATAAATTTTTTCAAACTCTTTTTTTTCAGGAAGTAAATCGTAGGGTTTAAATTTTTTCAATTCATCTTCAAAAATTATATTTTTTTTATTTTCAACAGTATTAGATTTTAACTCCGAGCTATGTGGAGTACTATAAAATATTGTTGTTGGTGTTTCAAATATAAATGAATAGTAAGGGCTATTTTTCAAATAAAGTATTTTCACTTCATTTTTTTGCTCTTTACTACATTGTATAACTGATAGAAATAAAAGTAAATTAATACCTAAAACTATCAACACTTTTATTGATTTGTTCTTTTGTAACATTTTTATTTACAGATTTATAATATTGTTGTAAAATTGGTAATATATATAGATTTCTTGCATTATGGTTTTGCTTTTCTTGATAATGGTCAAAATATCTAATGCTTTGGAAAGACTTATTTTGCGGTTCTTTTAAAAAGTTTATAAGTCTATTATCATAACCGCTACTTTGATTAAATTTTTTATCATCAAAAAAATCTTTAGCTTGTGGAAATACATGTATAAAAGATTCGTGAGCAAATGTCTCTATTTGATTAGCAATTCTATTGGGTGTATTATTATTTTCTACACTAACAGTAAAGTTTGTTCTTCCATTCTTATTTTCTATAGTAGTTTCACCCGATGCACCTTGTGCAGATGATTGCTTAGATATATTATTATCAAATGTTAAGTCCATACCTTTGTTGTGGTACTCCCCACTTTTGTCGTATTTAACACCAGCAATAACCTGTCCTTTTTCTGCAAATTTTCCTATAATTTCTTGCCCTTGCTTAGATTTTGCAAATACTTCAAAAGATTTCATTGTTGTAGATTTCCCAGACATATTAGCTCCCGTGAAAACAATTGTACTTTTATTTTTTGTATCCAAAGTATTTTTAACAGCATTATTCAGATCTAAATGGTAAAAATTTTCAATGATAAAATCACTTTCAGAATTAAATTGAGGAAATACCAAATTATTTAACTCAATACCCTTCGCAATACTAGAATATACATCAAACGCATAAAAAAAGTCCCAGAATAAATCAAAATTTCCTGACTCAATTTCGGGTGTAATTTTGAGAAGAAAATTTTTTCTTTCCTTGAAATCAAGTTCTTTATTATAAAATTCATTGATAGGTAATGAGTTGATGAAAGCAATCATTTTGTCAATTTCAGAAAAATAATCCAAGCAGATTTCTTTTTTTTGGAAATTTCTCAAAAGCAACCCAAAATGATAAAAAAAGTCAATCAATAGCGAAATATTAGTATTGATTTCTTTAAAATATTCACGATACTTAATACTTGCGAAATAATTATATTGGCTGACATCAATCTCATCCATAAACTTTTGAATTGCAGAAAGTCTGTTTTCTTTAATCTCATAATGATCAACAATATGAAAATTTGCCAAAAATAGTTTCAGTATTTGTTGAACATAAAGCGTCTCATTTTTAGTAAAGGATTTTTGGCTGAAAAATGATATTAAATACTGTTTGGATTTTCTTGTTTTAGTGAAATTAAAATGAGTTAATATTTCAGAAATGTTTTCCATGATTCATTTATGTTGATATTTTCATTTGTAAAGCTATATATATAATCCAAAATTTGTTAAAAAAAATCTGAAATTAACAGCAAGCTTCACAAATTCGTCAAAAATTCATCTCCATTGCTACAATATATTCCTTTCACCCAATTCTCTACTTTTTTAAAGTTTATTTTTTCTTGTTCATTTTTTTGTAATCATAAAAAACATAGCCTGTTCCGTGAATATCTAATAGTATTGCTCTATCTGTACACAATTTCAAGTAAATAATAATTTTCATCGTCTGCTATTTTGTAATTATAAAATTTGACTGGCGATTTTGGGAATTTTATTTTTTTTGAACGATCAAATAAATCATCATCAGTATTGATAAATGTTTTACTATTGCTAAATAATTTAAACAAATTTTCATAAAAAAAGGATGCTTATGAGCACCCTTTTTTATGTAATTAAATGAAATTGATACTTGCTATTTATATTAGATCAAACCTATCCAGATTCATCACCTTCGTCCATGCAGCCACAAAATCATTTACAAACTTACCTAGTGCATCAGCACTTCCGTAAACCTCTGCTACTGCTCTCAATTCAGAATTGGATCCGAAAACAAGATCGGCACGAGTGGCTGTCCATTTTGGCTGACCAGTTGAGCGGTCACTTCCCATATAAAGTTCTTTATCTTCGGACATTGCTTTCCACTGAGTTCCCATATCTAAAAGATTGACGAAGAAGTCGTTGGTAAGAGCTCCCGGACGGCTGGTAAATACCCCGTGTTTTGAACCGTCAAAATTGGTATCTAAAACGCGCATCCCTCCTACTAATACACTCAATTCAGGAGCAGTAAGCGTTAACAACTGAGCTTTATCAATTAATAGAGACTCTGTAGGTACTGTGAATTTTCTTTTCAGATAATTACGGAATCCATCAGCTGCTGGTTCCAGATAGCCCATAGATTCAACATCCGTTTGTGCCTGAGAAGCATCCATTCTTCCTGGTGCGAAAGGAACTTTCACTTCATGTCCTGCATTTCTTGCAGCGGCTTCCACAGCTGCACTCCCTGCCAGAACAATAAGATCAGCTAAGGATATTTTCTTACCTCCATTTTGAGAATTGAATTCATTTTGAATTCCTTCCAATACACCCAATACTTTCTGTAACTGTGCAGGGTTATTCACTTCCCAGTTTCTTTGAGGTTCCAGTCTTATTCTGGCTCCATTCGCACCACCTCTTTTATCACTTCCTCTAAATGTAGAAGCAGAGGCCCAGGCTGTAGATACCAGCTCAGAAATATTTAACCCTGAATTTAAGATTTTCGATTTAAGTGTTTCTACATCATTTGTATCAACCAATTCGTGATTCACTTCCGGAATCGGATCCTGCCAGATCAATTCTTCCTGTGGTACATCCGGTCCTAAGTAACGGGCACGCGGTCCCATATCTCTGTGGGTAAGTTTAAACCATGCTCTGGCAAAAGCATCTGCAAAGGCTTCAGGATTTTCGTAAAAATGTCTTGAAATTTTTTCGTAAACAGGATCCAGTCTCAAAGAAAGGTCTGTTGTAAGCATTGTTGCCTTATGTTTTTTAGAAGAATCGAATGCATCAGGAATGATTTCTGCACCATCTTTTGCTACCCATTGATGAGCTCCGGCAGGGCTTTTCGTTAATTCCCACTCGTTTTCAAATAAGTTTTTAAAGAAATAATTACTCCATTGAGTTGGCGTTTCTGTCCAGGTTACTTCAAGACCACTGGAAATAGCATCTTTTCCGCTTCCGGACCTATAGGTGCTTGCCCATCCTAATCCCTGCTGTTCAATTCCTGCTCCTTCGGGTTCTTTTCCTACATGATCTGCAGGTCCTGCCCCATGGGTTTTCCCAAAAGTATGCCCTCCGGCAATCAAAGCAACTGTTTCTTCATCATTCATCGCCATGCGTCCGAAAGTATCACGAATATCTTTAGCGGCAGCAATCGGATCAGGATTTCCGTCCGGTCCCTCAGGATTTACATAAATAAGCCCCATTTGTACTGCTGCCAGTGGGTTTTCAAGATTTCTGGAATGGATATCTCCATCCGCATTATCATCTGTAGGAAGTACAGCGTGATGTTCTACAACCCCTTCAGAACCGTGTGCATAGCGAACATCTCCTCCTAACCATGTTTTTTCTGAACCCCAATATACATCCATATCCGGCTCCCATACATCAGCACGTCCTCCTGCAAACCCAAATGTTTTGAAGCCCATAGATTCAAGAGCTATATTTCCTGTAAGGATCAAAAGGTCTGCCCATGATATATTTCTTCCATATTTTTGCTTAATTGGCCAAAGTAACCTCCTTGCTTTATCAAGACTTACATTATCCGGCCAGCTGTTTAAAGGTGCAAAACGCTGCTGTCCCGCTCCAGCTCCTCCTCTTCCGTCTCCTACACGATAAGTTCCGGCACTGTGCCATGCCATACGTATAAATAAAGGTCCGTAATGTCCAAAATCAGCCGGCCACCAGTCCTGCGAATCCGTCATCAATGCGTGAAGGTCTTTTTTCACCGCCTCAAGATCCAGGCTTTCAAATGCCTTTGTATAATCGAAGTCCTGGTCCATGGGATCAGACAGTGATGAATGCTGGCGCAGAAGATCCACCCTAAGCCTATCAGGCCACCAATCAGAATTCTGGGTTCCCCCACCAGCTACATTTTTCTTCATTGTTCCATTGTGAAACGGGCATTTACTGATGTCATTCAAATCTTTTTCCATTGTCGTTTATTTTATTATTGATTAATACAGTTTAAAGTAATTTTCTGTTGTAAGAACATGGCAAACTTACAACGTCTATTTAATAAATACAATCTATTAATAATTATTTCAGCGATAGTTAAAAACTATAAATAAATATTTCTAACAGCATTTAAGGTCAGACAAAATTGTGGTATTAAGTTAGGAATTTTTTAAATTAACTTAAATAAAAACAGCAACATATCACTCAATTTAGAATCACTCAACGTAAGAATTATGAAGAAAGATAGAGGAAAGCCGGAAGAGATAAGTTGTTTATCATAAACTCAGCTAAATTTTCAATATAAGCAAAGTTATGGTACAGAGTTATTTTAAAAAGCAGTATTTCTTAAAAGTTAAAAGCTCTCTACTTGCCTCCATTATACGAATTATTTTAATCTGTTTATTCTTAAACTTCCGCAAATTATATTGTTTTCAATTTACAATTTGGAATCCTTTCTATTCTATCAAAGATTTTGTTTAAAGATAACAAACAGCAGCAGAAATTCATCTATTCATCAAGATTATTCCCATAGGGTCATGCTGTAATTTACAGGCACTTTTAACTTCCATTTATATTAAAAAATAAATTAACTACCTTTATGTCACAGAACATGAATTCCCTTCTTATGAAAAAAATAATTGTCGTCCTTCTTGTAGCATTCATCATGATCCAGTTTTTTCCTATTGATAAAACCAATCCCCCTCCTACCCCTGGCATGGATTTTTTGAAGATTAAAAACAGCCCCGAAAAAATAGTCAAAATCATGAGGACTTCGTGCTATGATTGTCATTCCAATGAAACCAAATATCCATGGTATTCAAGTATATCACCTGTTTCCTGGTTCTTAAAAAATCACATTAATGAGGGGCGAAAGCACCTTAATTTCTCTACCTTTGCAGTATATGAGCCGAAAAGGCAGCTTCATAAGATTGAAGAATGCATTGAAATGGTTGAGAAAAAAGAAATGCCGCTTGAGTCTTATTACGTAGGGCATCAGGATGCTAAATTGACGGATGAACAGCGTGCAGACCTTGTTCAATATTTTAAAAGAGTAAAGGAAGATACCGAAAGAGGGATCATGTTTAATAAATAATATCATGGAGAACTGGCAGGATAAACATATCGTATTTTTTGACGGAGATTGCGGAGTCTGTAATTTCTGGGTTCAATGGATATTGGAAAGAGATAAGAAAGACAAATTCATGTTTGCCTCACTACAATCCGACTTTGGCCAACAGTTTTTAGGTGACAGAGGGTTGGAAACAAAAGTATTCAATACTTTATATCTTTGGAAACCTAAGCAATATTATCACATAAAATCAAGAGCAGTATTAGAAATCGCCAATGTATTGGGCGGAATATACAAGCTTTCTGTTATCGGAAAAATACTACCGAAATCTTTAAGTGACAAAATGTATGATATTGTTTCCAGAAATAGGATGAAGCTAGCCAATCAAAAATGTTATTTACCGGATCAGCATCAGAAGAAAAAGTTTATCCAGATCTAGATGCATTATAAAGTTCTGGCAAGATAGTTACCTTTTCGGGTGAAGAATAATTCTATAACAAAAAAAATAGTTAATAAAATATCATTAGCCAATTTTATTTTATTTGTAAAATTATTTTTCATTTTAAATTTCTTAGCATCTGTTTATGCACAATCAGGGATTATTATTAGAAAATAATTCAAAACGCACCTACTGTTAAAGTTATTTTTAATGACGGTAGCTGTCATATTTATATTTCTATAAATATGGAATACTGATAAATTCATTACATTGAAAATAATAGTATGTATGTAAAATATAATTCATAAAACACAAATAAATAAACAGAGATCAATTATTTTAAAACATACTTGATTTTTTAGTAGGATAGAAGATATATTTGATGTTAAAGTTTTTAACACAAATGAGTTTTATTAAAAAATTATCCCTCCCATTTTTAATAGGTACTGTCTTATATTCAGGACAGGTAAAAAAATCCGACGAATGGAATCTTCTTGCAACTTCAAGAGAAAATTATAATGGAGTCGCTATGGCCAACGGACAATTCGGTATTGTTACTAATGACACCCCATTAGTAACAAAGGAAATTATCCTGAATGGAGTCTATGAATCTTCTCCCGAAAACGGGATCAGCCGGATTGTAAAAGGAATAGAATTCTTAAATCTTAGAATTAAAATTAATAATAAGGAAATTAGCGGAAATAATATTTCCGGATGGAGCCAGACTATTTCTATGAAAGAAGGTATTTCCACCACCTCATTTTCATTTAAAGATCTTGCAAATATAAATTATAGCCTCTTAACTAACAGGGCTAATCCTTATTCAGCAATGACTATCGTGGAAATTATTCCTCTAAAGGACATCGAGGTATCTGCATTTAATTATATGAGTATCCCTGATGAACTTAAAGATGTCAAAAAAAATTACAGAGTATTAAAAGACAACGAATTCCTTATGCCGGTTTTTGGTACTGTGGCTAAGACCATGAATGGAAAATACAGAGTGGCAGCCTCCACCACATTCTTATTTGACGGTCCTAAAGAAGATCTGAAATATATCAATGAGGAACTGGGTTTTACTACGAAGCTCAAAAAAGATAAGAAATACAAGTTTGCTGTTGCGGGCGGAATATGTACTTCGAAAGATGTAACTGATCCCGTGAACGAATCCGAAAGACAGCCCATATTTGCTTTGCAGGAGGGAATAGGCTCTATGCTTGACAGACATAAAAAAGCCTGGGCAGCCCTATGGAATGCAGGAGACATTGAAATAGAAGGCGACCTTGATGCACAGCAAAGAATAAGATTTGCACTATATAACTTATACTCTTCTATAAGATCAGGTTCAAGACTCAGTATTCCTCCAATGGGTCTTTCTTCACAGGGATATAACGGGCATATTTTCTGGGATACTGAATTATGGATGTACCCTGTTCTACTTGCCATGCAGCCTGAAATGGCACAATCATGTTTGGACTACAGAACCGACAGACTTGAAAAGGCAAAACAGAAAGCATATATCTATGGCTATAAAGGGGCAATGTACCCTTGGGAATCCGATGACACAGGAGAAGAGGCCACACCGACCTGGGCACTGACCGGTATCTTTGAGCAACATATCACTTCTGATATCCCTATTGCTTTCTGGAACTATTACACAGTGACACAGGACAAAAACTGGCTGAAAGAAAATTATAATG
This sequence comes from Chryseobacterium sp. 14P4.3.2, assembly GCF_057799275.1. Lineage (NCBI taxonomy): Bacteria > Pseudomonadati > Bacteroidota > Flavobacteriia > Flavobacteriales > Weeksellaceae > Chryseobacterium > Chryseobacterium sp. 14P4.3.2. Next base: position 33,903 of record NZ_JBYOKO010000011.1, on the reverse strand, counting down.
TGATGAAAGAAACAGCAGATTTTTGGGTGAGCAGGGTTACTAAAAATAATAATGGTTCTTTCTCTATTAAAAATGTAGTAGGTGCAGATGAGTATGCACAACATATTGATGATAATGCTTTTACTAATGGTTCTGCAATAGAAACCTTAAAAAACACGATAAAAGCCGGACATATTCTGGGTGAAAAAGTAAATCCTGCATGGCAGGAAGTTGCTGAAAAATTGCTGATCCATACAGAAAACGGGATTACTCAAAACTATAAAGGTTACAAAGGACAGCCGATAAAACAGGCTGATGTCAATCTGCTAGCCTATCCCCTTCATATTATTACAGATAAAAAACAAATAAAAAAAGATTTGGAATATTATGCTGATAAGATGGATAAAAATGACGGACCCGCCATGGGCCCGGGAATATTATCCGTTCTGTATGCCAGAATGAATGAGCCCGAGAAAGCCTATGATTATTTCCTAAAATCCTATATCCCGAACTCAAGACCGCCTTTTGGTGTTTTCTCCGAATCCGCCAAAAGCAACAACCCCTATTTTGTAACCGGAGCAGGAGCAATGCTTCAGGCCGTCATCTATGGCTTTGGCGGAGTGGAAATTACAGATCAGGGAATAAAATATAATAAAGGTGTTCTGCCTAAAAAATGGAAATCTTTAAAAATAAAAGGAATTGGAACCGATGAAAAAACAATAGAGATAAGAAACTAAAATAAATCTGAAATTTAAAATACACAAATTATGAAAAAGATGAAATTGCCTCTGGCATTAGCTGCCCTTTGGGTAAGCGATATTGCCTTTGCTCAAACAACTGAGGAAAAGGAAAACAGGATCGAAGAAGTAGTGGTCATAGGCTATGGTTCAAAAAAAATAAAAGATGTAACGGGAGCTGTTACCAATCTTAAAGCTTCTGAATCCAATATCGGCGGTGCTACAGCCAATATCGACCAGATGATAGGCGGAAGAGTCGCCGGAGTGCAATTCAAACAGACTTCCGAACAGCCAGGTGGTGGCAGCCAAACAATCATCAGAGGCAGAAATTCTATTTTTGGTACCACTGATCCTCTCTATATTATTGATGGAATTCCCTTATCCGAAGAAAGTACCGCAGCAAACGGTTCCTCACTCAACGGCGTAGCTTCTTTTTCAGCTCCAGCAAAAAATCCTCTAAATTCTATCAATCCCAATGATATTGAAAGTATCGCTGTTTTAAAAGACGCTTCTGCTACTGCCATTTATGGTTCAAGAGGGGCTAACGGTGTAGTCATCATTACTACAAAAAAAGGAAAATCGGGAAAAGCAAAAATAACCTATGACACGTATTACAGCTGGCAAAGTGTTGTAAAAAACTACGAGGTAATGAACTCTCAGGAATATCTGAACTTCTGGACCAAGATGGGTAAAACATTGAATTCTGTAGACACAGGGATCAATACCGACTGGCAAAAGCAGATCCAGAGAACAGGGGTGATCAGCAGCCATGCTCTAAGTATGTCCGGAGGGAATGAAAACATTAAATATTTTGCTTCGCTAGGTTATTTTGATCAGGAAGGAGTTCTTAAGAATTCAGGAATTGAAAGGTATACCGGAAGATTGAACCTCAGCTATACCAAAAATAAGTTAGCTATCAATACCAATATTTTCACCAGCTTCATCAAAGATAAAAACCCTGCAATACAAGGGGATACCAGAAATTCCTTAGTTTCTTCTGCTATTACTTTCGCTCCTTATCTTTCTGCAGATCATCCTTATGCATCAGATCCGTCTTCTGATTTTAATGTAAACCCGCTCCTTTTTTTAAATATTAAAGACCGCACAAAATCAGATAAACTGAATGCAAGTACTGATATTTCCTATGAAATCCTTGATGGTCTGAAACCGCAGCTGAAATTAGGATATGAAACCCAAAACTCTGTCAACAATTTCTTTCTGCCTAATTCTGCTCCCGCAAGCGGTATGTCAAGTATAGGGGTACATGGAGGAATTGCCTCCAATTCAAATTCAAGAAATAATAATTACCTGGCAGAAGCCCTCCTGAACTATAACAAAACGTTTGGAAAACATCAAATCATTGGGCTGGCAGGATATTCCATTCAAAAATTTGAAAATGAATTAACGATTGCTTATGGAGAAAAATTTCCGACAGATATTTTAGACGGAAATTATAATCTTCAATCGGCATCAATACTCAGATCATTTTCAAACAGAATTCCAAGCACCCTTATTTCAGGATTTGGAAGGATAGACTATACCTATGATGGGAAGTATTCTGTTACCGCTTCAATACGCAGAGACGGTTCCTCCAAATTTTCCAGTGGAAACAAATGGGGTTGGTTTCCGGGAGTATCTGCAGCATGGAGAATTTCTGAAGAAGAGTTTTTAAAAGATAACAAAACCCTTAACGAACTTAAATTGAGAGCAGGATATGGTAAAACAGGAAACCAGGGATTCAATAATTATCTTTCTATGAACACTTATCTTATAGAGAGAAACGGAATTCTTGGCCAGCAACTCATAAGCGGGGCCACACTGTCCAATTATACAGGAAATAAAGATTTCAAATGGGAAACTACCAGCCAGCTTAATATTGGAGTCGATTTCGAAGCTTTCAACAGAGTTCTGTCAGGAAGTATTGATGCCTTTAGTAAAAAGACAAAAGATCTGGTAATTCCTATTTCATTACCTTTTGAAGGAGGGGTTGATCATCAGTGGATCAATGCAGCTGATACCAAAACAACTGGTATAGAAGTTTCATTAAATGCAAGAATAATCCGTAAGAAAAATTTTTCATGGAATGCAAATGCCAACTTCTCTTCCATAAAAACCACTGTAGATAAAATATATGGCGGGACTGCTGCAAGGTCAGCTATGGAATTATTAGGTTTTCGGGAAGGGGAAAGAGCCAATGCCTATTTGGCTCCAGACTTTTTAGGGCTCAATCCTGACGGAAGCATGAATCTTTCTAAAGATCTACGTTACCAAGGAACTCCGGATCCGAAATTTACAGCCGGGCTGGGCAATACTTTTAAATATAAAAGTTTTGGGCTTGATGTATTTTTCACAGCCTCTTTGGGTCAAAAGTTATTTAATTATGCTGCTGCTCAATATGGAGTTGCCAAACCGGAGCAGCCCTATAACCTTTTAAAGGAAGCTCAATATTTCACAGCTGCAAACGGAACTCCGGCTTCCAGATCAGGCAGTAATTACTGGGCATATAACTCCCGTTTTATAGAGGACGCCTCATTTGTCAGATTACAAAATATTACGCTGTCATATGATTTACCCACCAGTGAGTACTTTGGAGATTTCATCTCTTCATTCAGAATTTATTTTCAGGCACAAAATCTATGGACCTGGACCCAATACTCAGGACTTAACCCGGAATCTTCCAATGGAAGCTATCTGGAAAGATCCGAAGGTATTCCCACCCCTATGTTGCCAGGGAAAATAGATCTCGGAGGTTATCCTTCTGCAAGAACATATTCTCTGGGAGTTAATGTAAGCTTCTAATTTCTTTAATTAATGATTAAAATAGAACCTATAATGAAAAATAAATTTATAAAAACTTATTGGCTGGGGCTTATTCTTTTCTCCGGTGGAAACCTACTCAATTCATGTTCCGACAGTATGCTTGAAGAAAATGTTTATACCGGAACTTCTCAGAATAATCTTATAGCTCAGGGCGAAACCGGCTGCAAAATTCTCGTAGACGGCATTTACAAATATGTACAGTATTTTAGTTATTCACGGGGGAATAACTGGCAGCTGGCTCCCGAGGCGGGAACAGATGAGTTTACTTTAAACTGGGGATTTGCCATTACAGAATGGGGCGGAATGCAAAATTTTCTCAACCTGAATTCCGGCCATTATCAACCCATGGAAATGTACCGCGAAACCTACAAACTGATTGCACAATCTAACCAGGTACTTATATCATTTGGCAGCAAAGAGAATGATCCTGCCTATTCTGCTATGGTCGCAGAAGCCAGATTCTGGAGAGCATACGCTTATTATAAATTACAAAATGTCTTTGGAGCTGTTCCTTTGATCACCGGTGGTGAAAATCTCTCTAGCGGCATTGAAAGAACTTCAGCAGTCAGTATAAGATCTTTCGTAGAATCTGAAATGAAAAATATTGAAAATACACTTCCATCCACTCCATCCAATTACGGCAGACCAACAAAGTGGGCGGTAAAAGCTTTTTTAGCAAGATTTTATTTAAATAACAAAGATTGGACAAAGGCCAGCCAGTATGCAAAAGACGTTATTGATAATTCCGGATCAAGCCTCCAGGCCAGATATCAGGATGTATTTAAAATCGATGCAAACTCTGAGATTATTTTAGCAGTCAATCAAATTAACCAGTCTGATAAAGGGAATAAATATGTAGCGCTTTCTCTGGAAAGCGAGCTGCGCAATGCCCTTAATATTCAGGGAGTATCTGCTTCCAACGGATATGGAATGTCCAATTATTTCTACAGTACTTTTGCATCTGATGATCAACGGATAGCACCATTTGACAAAAATACCAAACAGGGAATTGCTATTGCAGGAGTACAGTATAAAGCAGACGGAACCCCTGTATATGGAACCCCTGCAGCCCCTGAAACCGTTCAAAAACATCTTAACCGCGTCATTACATTCAAGTTCCCTTTACAGGAAAACATTGCAAAAGGAGAAGACAGTGATGCCGACTTTCCGCTGATGCGTCTTGGTGAAATTTATCTTACGTATGCAGAAGCCCAGTTTCAGATGGGAAATACAGCCGCTGCTTTACAGTATATCAATCCCATCAGGACCAGAGCCGGATTACTGCCTCTTACCGTTTTGACATTAGATGATATTCTGAATGAAAGAGGATGGGAAACCTATCATGAAGGATACCGCAGAGAAGATCTTCTGAGGTTTGGGAAATTACTTGAAAAAGTAGAATTGAAATATACATACGACTTTCCGGCATCTCCTTATCCTCACTCAGGAAATATTAACAGAGAACTCTTTCCTATTCCGGCGGATGCTATTTCTTTAAATCCAAAGCTTACCCAAAATCCAGGATATTAGAATCATCTATAGTATCATTTCAAAGGATAAATTCATAAAAAAGAGAGCAAAATGCTCTCTTTTTTATTGGTTTAAGGACCAGATGGAATAAGAATTTGGCGGACATTGAATCTTCACCCACTTATCGCCCTGTGTTGTAGGATACCAGCTTGAAGCACCGGTAAAATCTTTAATCTGCTGATTGCTCCAATTAGTTTCTACCCAGCGTTCCTGCCAGCTTGATGAAGTATTAATGTAAACTACAAGCCCGGGATTTCCGTTATATCCATTACGTCTTGCAATATATTCATCATTGTCCGTGTATAGAATGGAAGTGGTACCGGTAGCTTTATTGTTATGAATCCAGATAAGGTTATTTAATTTGTCTTTGTTCAGCCACTCCTCATAATCTCTGTAAAAAATAGTAGGATAGCCTTCATGGGTCAAGATATAAGCGTAGGCCGGCATTTTATTGTAGATAATATCGGTATCATGATTGGCAACAAATGTTACAGCTTTGTAAGGGTTTCTTTTCCACATCATATCATCATTCAAAACATTTAGATTTCCATTATCAAAGGCTTCATCCATCTTATAGTAAGCGGCAAAATCAAATACGGAACTGTTGGCGTTATTAGCCCACCACTCCAGCGTATTTACATTGGAATCCCATAATTCACCCACAGAAAACCCACCTACTTTAGAATTCCAGGTATTCACAACCCAGGGACCAAACCCTTTGACGTAGTCAAACCTCCAACCATCAAATTTCATTACATTTTTATAGTATTTTGCAACAGAATCATCTCTTCCCCAAAGCCAGTCCTGTACATGAGGATTGGCATGGCACATATCCGGAAAACCTCCAAAAGAACCTTCATCATTGTTTCCGTAAGCATTTTTATAAAAGTCATTATAATTTCTCTGGAATTTTCCGGAGGCTATTCCTGAAAAATTGGTCCAGGTATTGGTTCCTGTATATGGATTGGCTTCAGACTGTCCTCCACTGTTATGATTGATCACAATATCCGCATATACCTGCATATTTTCAGCATGCGCTTTTGTAATCAAGGCTTCCAGTTCAGCTCTTGATCCAAAGCGGGTTTCAATACTTCCATTTTGGTTAAAATTTCCAAAATCATAATAATCTGTGGGATCATACCCCATGGAATAGGCTCCGTTCTGCGCTTTGGAAGCCGGGGGAAGCCATACAGAACCAATTCCGGCATTGGACCATGCGGTCAGTTTATCTTTCACTGTATTCCACCAGTTCCCTCCATCCGGAACATCCCAATAAAACCCCTGCATCAAAACACTACCGCCCGGGCCGGCAACAAATTTTCCCTGTACAGATCCTGATCCGGCTCCAGTACTGAAAGGCCGCCCATCATGATTCGTAACATTTACAATTTTATTGTGAACTTCTTCCTGCGGGGAACGTTCTGTAATTAATTCATCGCTGCTTTGGCAGGAGTTAGTAACAGCAAAAGCCAGCAGATAAAGGAAAAGATAGGATTTTTTCATGGCAAAAACAATTATTAATATTACAAACAAGTTACAACTTTATTAAAAACAAATTCAATTAATAGGGATATATTTTATTTTTTAATAATAAATCAAGGGGAAATTTATTGGTCTTTTCATTAAAAAATCATAAATTTTAAATATTCTCGAAGCAATTTTTCTTTTAATCCATATATTTGCATACTATGGAATACAATACCCAAAAAACTCAGCTTCATATGCCCGAATACGGCAGAATTATACAACAGTTGGTTGAGCGCTGTAAAGAACTCACTTCCAAAGAAGAAAGGAATGAGATGGCTATGGCAATCATCGATTTTATGGGTCAGAGAAACCCACAACTTCGCGACGAAGAAAATTATAAACATAAACTTTGGGATCATCTTTTTATTCTGGCAGAATATGATCTTGATGTAGAGTCACCTTACCCGTTTCCTACAAGAGAGCAGCTGGCAGAAAAACCTAAAAGAATGGAATACCCTAAACTTCAGGGTGATTTTAAATTTTACGGAAAAAGTATCCTTCAATTGATAGAAAAAGCAATCGAGCTGGAACAGGGCGATGAAAAAGAAGCCCTTATCGAAGTGATTGCCAACAATATGAAGAAATCCTATAATGTATATAATAAAGAACACGTAACAGATGATGTAATTTTCCGTCATTTGAAAGAACTGTCTGAAAACAGGTTGGATCTTACAGGAATAGAGTCTCTTGAAAAAAGTAAAATCTATTACACCAGCAACAATAACCGAAACAACAGCGGTAATAGTAACAACCGAAATAACAATAACAACAACAATAATAATAATAATAATAATAACAAAAACCAACCTAACAAAAGAAGGCATAATAACAATCATAAAAACAGAAAATAATGAGTGGAACATTTCAAATAAGAGGAGGAAAAAGACTGCAGGGCGAAATAACTCCACAAGGAGCCAAAAATGAGGCTCTACAAATTTTATGTGCGGTGCTTTTAACCGATGAAGAGGTAAGAATTAAAAACATTCCGGACATTCATGATGTCAACAGACTGATTGAAATCCTGGGTGATTTTGGTGTAAAAGTTATTAAAAACGGTCAGGGAGATTATACTTTCAAGGCTGATCAGGTCAACTTCGACTATATAAAGTCTGATGAATTCAAAAAAGACGGAGCAAAGCTGCGTGGTTCCATTATGCTAATGGGTCCGATGCTTGCACGTTATGGAGAAGCTTATATGCCAACTCCGGGAGGTGACAAAATCGGAAGAAGAAGATTGGATACCCATTTTCAGGGACTTGTTGAACTGGGTGCAGAGTTCAATTATGATGAAGAGGAATATTTCTATTCTTTAAAAGCTACAGAACTTAAAGGGAAATTTATCCTTTTAGAGGAAGCTTCTGTAACGGGTACAGCCAATATTGTGATGGCTGCGGCATTAGCAAAAGGAAAAACAAGAATCTACAACGCCGCCTGTGAGCCTTATCTTCAGCAATTATGCAAAATGCTGAACAGAATGGGAGCCAATATTTCAGGGATCGGATCTAACCTTCTTACCATTGAAGGAGTAGATTACCTTAGAGGAACGGAACATACTATGCTTCCGGATATGGTAGAAATCGGATCATGGATCGGTCTGGCCGCTATGACAAAATCTGAAATCACCATCAAAAATGTAAACTGGAACCAATTGGGAGTTATTCCAAATACATTCAGAAAATTAGGAATTCAGCTTGAGCAAAGCGGTGATGACATTTACATTCCTGCTCAGGAACATTATAAAATTCAGAAATTCATTGACGGATCTATTCTTACTATTTCTGATGCACCATGGCCGGGATTCACTCCGGATTTGCTGTCTATTATTTTAGTAGTGGCTACTCAAGCAAAAGGAAGTATTCTGGTTCATCAGAAAATGTTTGAATCCAGGTTATTTTTTGTGGATAAATTAATTGATATGGGAGCTCAGATCATTTTATGTGACCCTCACAGAGCTACCGTAATCGGATTAAACCAGGAAGCTCCGTTAAGAGGAACAACAATGGTTTCCCCGGATATCAGAGCCGGAAACGCTCTTCTGATTGCGGCACTTTCTGCAGAAGGGAAATCTATTATCCACAATATCGAGCAAATCGACAGAGGATACGAAAATATCGATGGAAGACTGAAAGCAATTGGTGCTGATATCGAAAGAATTTAAAAATTATTTTATTACTATAAAGCGTTCAGAGTGATCCGGACGCTTTTTTTATTGTGGTTGTATAGTCTGTGGGAGAAACATCAATCCCCTAAAATAAAAAAGCGCCTGGTAAAATACCAGACACTTCGAGTAATTAAAACTATATGAATCTTCCCTAAGAATACTTCCGGCAGAGATACTCCACCGTTGTACTCAAAAGTTTATTTTTAGTCAAATAGAACTCAAGGTTCTGATAATCTTCTGAACTGACATTGATATATAACTGTACTGTACCAAAACTGTATCCGTTTACATACTCCACATTTGCTGACAACACTCTATGACAGATGCCCAATTGATTGTAGATAGTATTCATTAAATGCTCAAACTTCATTTTGCCATTCAATTCTATTTCCAGGATCAATTCTTTTTTTGGCAGGCTTACTTTATTTTGCAAAACCTGCAGGCTTGTATTAGGTGTAATCATTGCTAAACATTTTTGGTTAAACACTTCTGATCGTATTGCTGTTTGCATTAAATCTGTGACAAAAATATAAAAAAATATTAGTCTACCAAATTAGTGGACTAATATTTTTTAAACTTTAACAAAAAAAGAAGCCTTATCAGCTTCTCTTTGATTTAAAATTCCTGTATTCTTTCCAGTTTATCTGAACCTGCCAGCCCATTTGGATTGCAGCCGGGCTCGCCTTCAGGTACTTTTAAACCTTTCTTTGTATAAAATTCTTCCCAAAAGGTATTGGTTTTTCCTGTTTTAGGATCAATGAAGGTCATAGGTTCCAGTTTGAAAATATGTTCTTCCCGGAATGCTCTTTCTATAAAGTCTGAGCAGTAATATGAGCTTTCATCAAGAATATAATTGAAATTATATGGCTTACCGAGCATTGAGTTTGCTCTTTCAACAGCTGTTGGAATAGCTTTTTGGTATTCAGGTTTCAAACGATAAACGACTACTTTCTGCCCATCCTCTTCCTGATCTTTAATAAAATCTTTTAAAGACTGCTTTTGGGAACCTCCTTTTGGTGCGGCATGCAGTACAAATATTGTATGTCCTTCTTTTTGCAAAATACCAATATGATCGAAGGAAGCAGTTTTCTGTTTTTGAGTTACATTATTGATCGCTCCGGAAAGCCCTGTCTCTTTTGCAGTTACAAAAAGTAAATCTCCATTTTTAAGAGACATTGTTTGATAAGCGCTGCAATTGATCATCAAAGTAAATAAGAAGAATAAAAACCCTTTAACAGCTACTTTCTTCCTTTTTTTATTTGAAAATATTTTAAATTCTAACATCTGATTATTATTTCAGATCCAAAATTACAAAATAGAATTCATTACATTTGTGTAACATATTGAGCGATTCTTCACATCAACCTAAACATTCCTACATTTTTATGCCACATATTTTATTAGTTGAAGACGACGATAGGCTTTCTAAACTTATCACAAAAGGGCTTCAGGAATCTGAGTTTGAAGTAACTGCAGCCTATGACGGAATGACAGGTGTGAAACTGGCTCTGCAGACAAATTTTGATCTGGTAGTGACAGATATTGTACTTCCTAAAAAAAGCGGTCTCGAGTTCTGTAATGAAATAAAAGCATTAAAACCCAATCTTCCGGTGGTAATGCTTACCGCACTTGGAACTACGGACGACAAACTGGAAGGTTTTGATGCCGGAGCTGATGATTATATGACCAAACCTTTTGAAATGCGTGAGCTGACAGCAAGAATCAAAGTTCTGCTGAAGCGTTTTTCACAACAGAGACAGCAAAAAGTCTTCGTCCTCAAATATGAAGGCATTGAAATGAATTTGGAACAAAAAACGGTTAGCAGAGACCATACTCCTATTAAGCTAACCCCAAAAGAATTCAACCTCCTGAAGTTTATGATGGAAAATTCTGAAAGGGTTCTTTCCAGGAATGAGATTGCTGAAAAAGTATGGGAAACGCATTTTGACACGGGAACCAACTTCATAGATGTTTATATCAATTATCTTCGGAAAAAAATTGATAAAGATTTTGACAGCAAGCTTATTCATACCAAAGCAGGCATGGGATTTATCCTTAAGAAAGACTACGAAACAGGCATTATACAGTAATCACCAAGGCGAACTAAAAACATACAGATGAAAATAAGAACCAGGCTCACACTGCTTTTTACTTTAATTACCGCAATGCTTTTAGGCGTTTACAGTTTTTCAATCTATTATTCATCAAAAGAGGCCAGAGAAAAATCATTTTACAGCGAGCTGCAAAATGAGGCTATAGCAAAAGCAGATTTGTTTTTCCAAAGTTCACTGCCTGAACAGGAAATGCATAAACTTTACAAAAACAACAACAGAACCCTTAATGAAGTTCAGGTTGCCATTTATGACTCCGGTCATCAGCTGATCTACCACGATGATGTAAAAGTAGATTATGTAAAAGAAACTCCGGAAATGCTTTCCCGGATATTTCAGCAAAAAAGAATAAGCTTCTTTTTGGATCAGCTACAGGTGGTAGGAATGATTTACCATCATTCTGGAAAATCCTATGCTGTAACAGCTGCAGCATATGACAAGTACGGTTACGACTATCTCTCTCATCTACTTACCATCAGCATCATATCTTTCATCAGTATTCTGATTCTTATTTATCTGGCGGGAATTTTTCTTTCTAAAAAAGCATTAAGCCCATTAAGTGAGATGGTCAATCAGATTAAAAGAATTACTGCGGGAAAACTACAGCTGCGCCTCAAAACAACAGGAGAAAAAGATGAGCTTAATGAGCTTGCCCAAAATTTCAATGGCATGCTGGAGCGTCTGGAAAACTCTTTTGACTCTCAAAAACATTTTGTATCCAATATCTCACACGAACTCCGGACGCCATTATCTGCCATTATTACAGAGCTGGAACTGGCTTCTGAAAAAGATCTTCCCAAAGACCAATATCAGCAAACAATCCGCTATGCCTTGGATGACGCCCGCAACATGGTCAAACTCTCCAATAGCTTGATGGATCTTGCCAAGGCGAGTTATGACCCTAATGAGATCAGCTTCTCGGAAGTACGTCTGGACGAGATTCTTTTGGAATCTTACACCAAAATTATCAAAGAAAATACCGGATACAAGGTCTCTTTACATATTGAAGACCATGTAGAGGAGCATCAGCTGATCATTCAGGGAAATGAATATCTTCTTCAGGTTGCTTTCAATAATCTTATTGATAATGCCTGCAAATATTCACCGGAACATATGTGTTCAATAAATGTTACAGTAAATACAAAAAAGCTTTACATCAGTTTCTCCAATACAGGAGTTTCTATTTCACAGGAAGACCTGCAACACATCTTTGAACCTTTCTACAGAAGCGAGACTTCCAAAAGAGAAAAGGGCCATGGAATCGGGCTTTTTCTAACACAGAAAATTATTCATCTGCATGATACAGCAATCACTGTAGTATCAGACGATAATACTACTGTTTTTACAGTAATATTTGATATTGCATGATATAGAATACAGTAAAACTTTAAACCTTTAAGAAAAGCCTTAGCTTTTAAAGTGGCTTAGAGAATAGGCAAGCTGAGATTCGATTGTATTTAAAATCTTTATAGGTGATTTTTTTCTACACTACCCCTTCGAAGTTCTACTGAAAACAGTAGTCCCTATACTGGCAGCAATTACGCACATAATGGAAATCCATTGTAAAAAAGATAAGTCCTCTGAAAGAAATATCAAGCCGGAAAAAGCCGCAAATGCTGGCTCCAGGCTCATCAGAATACTGAAGGTTTTCGCAGGAAGCCTTTTCAAAGCCATAATTTCCAAAGAAAAAGGTAGGGCACTTGATAAAATAGCCACTCCCAGACCTTTCATAAAAATAGCAGGTGTAAGATTGAAAACCGCACCATCCCATATGGTAAAAGGAATAATCACCAGACTTGCAAACAGCATTCCTGTAGTAACGGCATCTTTTCCATCCATTATTTTAGCAACTTTCCCACCCATTACAATATAAACAGCCCAAAACATTCCTGCCAAAAAAGCAAGACCAAGCCCCAATAAATCTATATGATCACTTTTCCAGGGAACGATAAGCAATATTCCTACACAGGCCAGTAAAGCCCATATAACATCCAATAATTTCCGGGACAGCGCCAAAGCAAGAAACAAAGGTCCGGCAAACTCTACTGTTACTGCCAGCCCTAAGGGTATACGCTGGATAGCCATATAGAAAATAAGATTCATCGCAGCCAGCCCAACGCCGTACATGGCACAGTATTTCCATTTCTGTTTATTAAACTGCAGAAATTTTGGCCGGTTAATTAAGGTTAACAGCACTGCAGAAAGCACGATTCTTAAACTAACCGTTCCAATCGCCCCTATGGCAGGGAAAAGTTGCTTTGCAATAGAGGCCCCACCTTGTACACATATAATTGCTAAAAGTGTTGCGGGTATGGCTATGTTTAACTTCTTCATTGGTAAAATTTATCATTCATAAAGCAACCTAAAACCCCAAAATTGAGAATATAGAAAAGATTGTCTTCAAATTTATCAATTTTATATCTTAAAAAAACAATTATTTCTGAGCCCACTCTTGAAATTTCTCACGGCTTTAAAACCTTTCTTTCTCTAATCATATTCTAATTATATTCTAAAGCTTTTCTAACAGCTTCCCAATAGGACTAACAATACCTTTGCAGTAGACAAAAACCACTATGGATACCGATTCATCACATCATCGAAACAACTAAGTATTCAACAGTATACCTTTCTGTATACCAGCTGAATGCTATAAAACAGAAAGGTTATGACCACACTAGAATTTACACTCCGTCTTTTTACAGCATTTGCCCTTGGTGCAAGTATTGGCCTTGAACGACAATGGCGCCAAAAAAGCGCAGGTCTTCGTACCAATACTCTGGTATGTCTGGGCTCTGCAGCATTTGTTCTTCTTTCTATCAGGATCGGGGGTGATGCCACGGGAAGAATAGCCTCCTATATTGTAAGTGGTATTGGCTTTTTGGGAGGGGGCGTTATTATGAAAGACGGACTTACTGTCCGCGGCCTCAATACTGCAGCTACCATCTGGTGTTCAGCATCCGTAGGAGCCCTCAGCGCGATGGGCTTCCCTCTTGAAGCAGCCATTACCAGCGGATTTATCATCCTCACCCATATCATTCTGCGTCCTTTGGGTACCAGACTCGGAAATACCTTCAGCAACAGAAACCATTATACCGAATATTTGATCAGTATTAAATGTAAAAGTGAGGTAGAAAACCACGTTCGGGTTCAGCTGATGCAATCTCTAAGCGGGAATGATAAAATATTATTAAAATCCCTCACCAGCGATGATAATGGTGTTCCTGAAAATGCCATCATTACAGCCGAAGTTCATGCCTCCACTCCTCAGGACAGTTTTATGGAAAAAACCGCCAGCAGACTAACAATCGAAGATAAAGTGATCAAGGTAAGCTGGGAAATTATAGGGACAGAAAACGATTTATAACATTTGAAACAACAACTGAAGCGATGCTAAAAAAATCTTCCAACAAAAATCTCAATTCAGCAGCTCTAGTAAAATTGAAAGAAGCTGCATCTGAGAATGAAAAAATGGTGTATGCCATGCTCGAAACTTCAGAAGAAGGCCTTAGTGAGAATACCGTAAAAGACCGTTTGAAAATTTATGGTAAGAATGAAATTGCCACTCAGAAAGCACCTTCATGGCTAAAACAGTTTGCCCATTCTTTCTTTAATCCGTTCAATTATATCCTGGCCTGTATTGCTGTAATCTCATTATTCATTGATGTGATCCTTGTACCTGCCGGAGAAAAAGATCTCAGCACGAGTATTATCATTTCAATAATGCTTCTGTTCAGTACTACATTGCGTTTCATTCAGGAATTCAGAAGTAACAAAGCAGCCGAGGCGTTAAAGAAAATGGTAAAAACCAGCTGTCTTACCAAAAGAAAATTCAAAGAAAGCGAAGAAATAGAAATTACAGAAATTGTCCCGGGTGACATTGTAATACTTTCTGCAGGAGACATGGTTCCCGCTGATTGCCGGATCTTAAAAAGCAAAGACCTCTTCATCAGTGAATCTATTCTCACAGGAGAAGCTCTTCCTGTAGAAAAAAATGCTTTTCCCATCCACGATGCCAAGAACAGAAATCCACTTACTCTTCAAAATATATGCTTCATGGGTACTAATGTGGTAAGTGGATCAGCAACTGTGGTGGTTACCAATACCAGTATTTTCACTTATTTCGGAAGTATCAGCAGAAGTCTTACTTCCAAAAGACCCGAAACAGCTTTTGATATTGGGGTAAATAAAGTAAGTTTTTTACTCATTCGGTTTATGCTGGTGATGACTCCAGTTATTTTCCTTATTAACGGATTGGTAAAAGGAGACTGGGTGCAGGCTTTATTATTTGCTATTGCCGTAGCTGTAGGACTTACTCCTGAGATGCTTCCGATGATTGTTACTGCCAATCTGGCAAAAGGAGCCGTTAACATGAGCAAGAAAAAAGTGATTGTTAAACGCTTGAATGCTATTCAGAATATCGGAGCAATGGATGTTTTATGTACTGATAAAACAGGCACACTTACTCTTGATAAAATTGTATTGGAAACCCACCTCAACGTGAGAGGGATTGAGGATGATGAAGTCTTGAAATGGGCATACCTCAACAGCTTCCATCAAACCGGACTTAAAAATCTACTGGATCAGGCTGTACTGGATCATGCCGAAGTTCATAATCTCTTGAAAGCTGATGAACTCTATCTAAAAGTAGATGAGATTCCTTTTGATTTTGAAAGAAGAAGAATGTCTGTTATTCTAAATACCTCCAGGGGAAAACATCTGATGATTTGCAAAGGTGCGGTAGAAGAAATGCTTTCTTTATGCCACTATGCTTTAGATCCCGGGGAAGATCATAGTCTGCATATTGAGAATGATAATATTGTTCCATTGAATGATCTTATGAAAGAGCAGATTATCAAAATGTCTGAAAAGCTTAATTCTGAAGGATTAAGGGTATTATTGGTTGCAATCCGGGAATTTGATGGAGGCCATCCGCTGAATTATTCCGTTGCAGACGAAAATCACCTTACCCTTACTGGTTTTATAGGATTTCTTGATCCTGCTAAACCTTCGGCTGAGCCCAGCATTAAAGCATTACATAAACTGGGTATAGAAGTAAAAGTAGTCACAGGTGACAATGATATTGTTGCTAAAAAGATATGTCATGACGTAGGAATTCCCATTAATACTATTATGCTTGGTGACGAATTGGAAAATATGACGGATGACGAACTCAGCAGAGACATGGACCTCTATTCTGTTTTTGCAAAAGTAAGCCCGTTACAAAAACAACGTATTGTAAAGATATTACGATCAAAAGGCCATACTGTAGGATTCATGGGAGACGGAATCAATGATGCTGCAGCTATTAAAGAAGCAGATGTAGGAATTTCTGTAGATACCGGCGCAGACATAGCCAAAGAAAGTGCAGATATCATCTTGCTTGAAAAAGATTTAATGGTGTTGCGAAGCGGTGTCATCTATGGAAGAAGAACTTTCGGAAATATCATCAAATATATAAAAATGACTGCCAGCAGTAATTTTGGAAATATGTTCAGTATGATTGGAGCCAGTGCCTTGCTTCCGTTTCTACCCATGCTTCCGTTGCAGATCCTGACCCAGAATTTACTATATGATATCTCACAATCTTCTATCCCCTGGGATACGATGGATAAGGATTTTTTGGAGAAACCAAAAAAATGGGATGCCAGCAGCATCAAAAAGTTCATGCTGTATATAGGTCCTTTGAGTTCTATTTTTGATTATGTGACTTTTGCGGTAATGTTCTTTATTTTTAAAGCCAACACTCCGGAACAGCAAAGCTTATTTCAGACAGGCTGGTTTGTGGAAGGTTTGCTTTCCCAGACGCTGATTGTACATATTATCAGAACGAAAAAAATTCCGTTTATCCAAAGCTGGGCTGCCACTCCTGTAGTTGCTTTAACCAGTTTAATCATGCTGATCGGAATTCTCATTCCTTTTACTCCATTAGCGGTATATCTGAAAATGCAGCCACTGCCTTTGAGTTATTTTCCATACCTGGCCGTCATTCTCACAGGGTATTGTATTCTTACTCAATTCGTAAAACAGTGGTTTATTAAAAAATTCGGACAATGGCTGTAATATAAATAATTTCATCCTTTCTGATGAATTCCTAAAGACTTCAGAACGAATCAGAAGGGATATAAAACACTGTACAGCAGCAAAAAACAAACACTTCAGGTGTTTTCAAAAAATCTCACCTGACATTGAAATAAAATAAGAAATTAGAATTAAATTAGTGGTTATAAACATTTTATATGAGAAAAACAGTATTAACGATAGTACTTTTGACATTTGTTACCTCTTGTAAAAGTCCCAAAAGTGAAACCTCACAAGATCAGGATCTTCTGGTGAAAGGAGATAACGTCATCATTCCGGAAAACAATCCTGTTTTCAAAAAAATTAAAACTGAAACAGTTACCGAACAGGAACACAGTGATGGTGTAATTTCAGCAGGAACTATTCAGGCAATACCCAATCATTATGCAGAAATCGCCAGTCCGTTTTCCGGAAGAATTACAAAATCCTTTATCCAGCTTGGACAAAATGTTTCAGCAAACAGTCCTCTTTTTGAGATCCTTTCTTCAGATTATTTTTCGGTTCAGAAAGATTATACTGATGCCTTAAATGATGTACAGCTTGCGGAGAAAAATTACAAACGCCAGCAGGATCTTGTAAAACACGGGGTAGGAATTCAGAAAGAATTGGATGAAGCAGAAACAGATTTTAAAAATAAAAAAACTTCACTTTCTAATGCTTCTTCGGCCCTAAAAGTTTACAACAGTAAAGGAGGAGGCATCGGAAGCCCGCTGATTGTGAGAGCTCCCATAAACGGTGAAATTATTTCTAACAAAATTGTAAATGGCCAATATCTAAAAAATGATTCCGACCCTGTCATTATCATTGCAGAGCTTTCTAAAGTATGGATTTCCGGAGATGTGAAAGAAAAAGACATCCGCTTTGTGAATATTGGAGATCATGTTTCAGTAAAAGTAAGTGCCTACCCTGATCGTAATATTACCGGAAAAGTTTATCACATCAATGAAATTGTCGACGAAAACACCCGAAGCATAAAGGTACTTATCGAATGTGACAATCCGGACAGAAGATTAAAACCCGGAATGTATGCCACCGTCAACTTCTCTACAACTCCTGAAAAAACAATTATGATCCCTGTTACCGCTTTAATGCAGAATGACAGTTCTCAATATGTGTGGATAAAAACAGGTAAAAATCAATTTGCTAAACGTTCAGTCACCACAGGAGAAACAGATCAGAAAACAACAAAAGTTCTCTCAGGATTAAAAACCGGAGATACCATTATGACTGAAGGTGGAATTTATATGTTGGATGCAAAATAATGTAGAATGTACAATGAAAAAGGCATAGAGTATCTGATGTAAAAAGATATTTCACTTTATACAAAAATTAAGAACAATGAAGCAATTACTTACACTCTCTATACAGAAGAGGTGGCTGATGCTGGCACTCTTCATTTTACTGGGGTTTTTCGGTTATTATTCCTGGACCAAGTTATCGGTAGAAGCTTATCCTGACATTGCCGATGTCACTTCACAGGTGGTAACCCAGGTTCCGGGACTGGCTGCCGAAGAAGTAGAACAACAGATCACCATTCCTTTGGAACGTTCTCTGAACGGCCTACCGGGAATGCACGTGATGCGAAGCAAAAGTACCTTTGGACTTTCCATTATTACAATCGTTTTTGATGATGGTATTGATGATTATTGGGCAAGACAGCGTATTCAGGAAAGACTGTCTGATGTAACCCTCCCTTATGGTGCACAGCCGGGTCTGGATCCTCTTACTTCTCCTATTGGCGAGGTATACCGATATATTATCGAAAGTAACAACCACAGCTTACGGGAACTCACCGATTTGCAGAAATTTCTAATTATCCCCCGTATCAAACAGGTTTCAGGGATTGCCGATGTTACCAACTTCGGAGGAATTACCACTCAGTTTCAGATTGAACTTGATCCTCACAAACTGGAACAATATGGTCTTTCATTATCAGAGGTCACCGAAACGATCTCCAAAAATAATGTGAGTGCGGGAGGAAGTATGCTTCCCCGGGGAAATCTCGCTTATGTAATCCGGGGAATAGGTCTGGTAAAAGATTTAGATGATCTTGGAAAAATTGTAGTTAAAACCGAAAACGGAGTTCCTGTATTCCTGAATGATGTAGGTACCTTAAAATATGGAAACCTTGAAAGAAAAGGAATTCTTGGGTATACCGACAGGAAACGTAATTATCCTGAAAGTGTAGAAGGGATCGTGCTTTTACTGAGAGGACAAAATCCTTCACAGGTGCTTGAAGGGGTTCATGAAGCTATCGATGAACTGAATAATGAAACACTTCCGCCCGGCGTAAAGATTCATACTTTCATGGACAGGACAGATCTTGTCAATACCACCTTACATACCGTTTCTCATACTCTTACAGAAGGAATTGTACTGGTTATTTTCGTGCTGATTGTATTTCTGGGGAGTTGGAGAGGTGCATTACTGGTAGCAATTACAATTCCACTTTCTCTGTTGTTTGCTTTTATCCTGATGCATTTTACCAATATACCTGCCAATCTTCTTTCTCTGGGAGCTATTGATTTCGGTATCATTGTAGATGGCGCCATTGTAATGCTGGAAACTATTCTGAAAAAAAGAGAAGAAAATCCGGAAGAGCCGCTGGAAGAAAAAACGATTACGAAAAGGGTAATTGAGGTAGCTAAACCTATTTTCTTTTCCACTATTATTATCATTACGGCCTATCTTCCTTTATTCGCTTTTGAAAGGGTGGAGAAAAAACTGTTTACTCCAATGGCTTTCACGGTGGGCTATGCTTTATTTGGCGCACTGGCAGTGGCATTGCTTCTGATTCCGGGATTAGCATATGTGATCTATCGTAAACCTCAGAAAATATATCACAATAAATGGCTGGAAAAAATAAGTAACGCGTATGGAAAAAGAGTTGACAAAATCATGCAGGCTCCTAAAAGAGTAATGATTCCGATAATCATTGTCTTACTATCCGCAGGAATCCTGTCTTATACCGTTGGAAAAGACTTCCTTCCTGAGCTGGATGAAGGTTCTATCTGGCTGCAGGTACAGCTACCACCCGGTATTTCTCTGGCTAAAGCTAAAGAAATGAGCGACACTTTAAGAGCCAGAACTTTAAAACATTCTGAAATTACCTATATGATGGTCCAGGCAGGCCGTAATGACGATGGAACCGATCCCTGGACAGCCTCCCACTTTGAAGTTTCTGTGGGAATAAAACCTTATGACGAGTGGCCTTCCGGAAAGACAAAAGCAGATTTAATTAAAGAACTGGCAGCAGACTATAAAGAAATGCCGGGCTTCACTGTAGGTTTTTCACAACCAATGATCGACGGAGTAATGGACAAAATATCGGGAGCCCACAGTGAGCTGGTGGTAAAAGTATATGGAGAAGATTTCAAAGAAACCCGAAGAATTGCTGAAAGCATTTTATCTACTTTAAATAAAATCCCAGGTTCGGCAGACCTTGCCATAGATCAGGAACCTCCTTTACCTCAGCTGCAGATTATTGCTGACAGAGATAAAATTGCTCAGTATGGACTCAATGTAGCAGATGTGGCAGATCTTATTGAAGTAGCTTTAGGAGGAAAGGCCATTTCTCAAATCTTCATTGGGAATAAAGTTTATGATATTTCGTGCCGCTACACCGAAGACAGCCGTGATACTCCTGATAAAATAGGAAACCTGATGCTGACTTCAGCTACCGGAGCCAAAATTCCATTATCACAGGTGGCAGAGGTAAAATTAAGTACCGGAGAAAGTACTATTACCCGTGAGATGAACAAACGCCACCTTACCGTAAAATTAAATTTAAGGGGTACCGATCTTTCTTCGTTCCTGAAAATAGCGCAGAATAAGATTGAAAAAGACATCAAATACGACCATGAAAAATATCAGATCAAATGGGGTGGTCAGTTTGAAAATCAGAACAGAGCTTACTCCCGACTGGCATTTATTGTTCCGCTGGCTTTAGCGATTATGTTCCTGCTCCTGTACGGTGCATTTGGTAATTTCAAGCAGGCTTTGGTACTGATGTCTATTGTTCCGTTGGCTTTATTTGGAGGAATGCTGGCACTTAATATCCGTGGGATGTCCCTTAATGTATCTTCTGCTGTGGGCTTTATTGCGCTCTTCGGAGTGGCCATTCAGAATGGAGTGATCATGATCTCTCATATCAACGATCTCCGTAAAAAAGGATATGACCTGAAAACTGCTGTAACAAAAGGAGCAAAAGACCGTTTCAGACCGGTACTGATGACAGCAACCGTTGCAGTAATCGGATTATTTCCGGCATCCCTGGCCACGGGAATCGGATCAGATGTACAGCGCCCTCTGGCAACAGTGATTGTATATGGCTTGATGTTCTCTACTATTTTAACCCTGTTTGTTCTGCCTGCCATTTATTTCATGGCTGAGCGTGGTAACAAAAAACAAAATTTGGAATCAGATGAAAATTAGAGTTTATTATATCATAATAACTGCAACATTCTTCAGTATGGCAGGCGTGATAAAAGCGCAGGAAAAAGAACTCTTAGGTTTTGAAGAATATTTAAGTATTGTCGGAAAGAAGAATCTTGGCTATGCCTCTCAGAAATACAATGTAAGTATGGCTGAAGCAGCTATTCAGACCGCAGGTATGTTTCCGGATCCTCAATTGGATGTGGAGACCACCAACAACGGAGTGAATAAAAATATGGGCTACGTATACGGAACGTCTATTGGCTGGACTTTGGAATTAGGCGGAAAAAGAAAAGCAAGAATAAACCTGGCTAAAAATCAGTCTGAGCTAAGTAAAATACAGCTGCAGGATTTTTTCAGAAACCTTAGGGCAGATGCCAGCTTAGGATATATTGATGCTTTGCGGTCTAAAGCTATTTTGGAAGTACAGCAGGATTCTTATAAAAACATCCTGCAGCTGGCAAAGTCTGATAGCATCCGATATCGGCTGGGAACCATATCATTAGTCACTTCAAAACAGAGTAAATTAGAGGCAGCGTCTCTCCTTAATGAAGTGTATCAGGCGGAAAGTGCCCAACAGCAGTCTCTTACCAACCTGTCTGTATTTCTTAGTGATAATAAAATAACGGGGCGGGATGTTTCCGGAGATTTTACTGCTTTCAACAGGGATTTTAATATTGATGATATTATTCTCCAGGCGCTCAACGAACGGGCTGATTTATTGGCAGCCAAACAGAATACACAAGTTGCCAAAAGCCAGATCAGCCTTGAAAAAGCCAACCGTATGATTGATTTGGGAATCAATGCGGGTGCTGAACGTCATACAGAAGCCACTAACGAAATCGCCCCTTCTCCTACTGTAAACGCTGTAAAACTGGGACTCAGCATTCCACTCAAATTTTCAAACAGAAGAAATGCAGGATTGAAAATAGCAGAAATGGCACATTCTCAGGCAGAAGTTGAATACCAGCAGATAGAACAAGGTATTCGGGCTGAGGTAATGCAGGCTTACCAACAATATATAGCGACCCAGAAACAGGTGAAGCAATTTCATAATGGAATGCTTACAGAAGCCCAAAGTATCCTGGAAGGGATCACTTACAGCTACAAAAGAGGAGAAAGCTCTATTCTGGAAGTACTGAATGCCCAAAGAACCTACAATGGAATAAGAAAAGATTATTACCAGGCTCTTGCAGATAATGCGGCAGCTTTAGTAGAACTGGAACGCAGAGCCGGAATCTGGGATATTAATTTTTAAAATAGAGGCAGGAAGTTGGAAAAAGATTTTTTTGAGTGAGTAGTATACTATTTAAATACCAATTCAACTAACCCTCAACTCATCCGGAAATTATTTTTTCCTTCATTCCTCCGGTTTCTTTACATAAAAAAGCTCCGAAATCAAATTGATTTCGGAGCTTTTTATTTCTTATATTTAGATTCATAAATAGCAATCCAGTCTTCCACGGTCATTTTCCGGCTTAGTTCACCAATCAGCTCGAAAGGGATATCTTCCACTTTTTTAAAACGAACACAGGACTTGCCCATATCCAGTTTTTTCCTGGAATGTTTTGGGTATTCCTCCACAAACCAATTAAGTATTTCCGGTCTGGAATAGAGCCCCATATGATACAATGCAATAAAATTCTTCTGTGAAGCCAGATTAATAAATGGCAAAGCGGTACCGGGAGTACAATGATACCCTTCCGGATAAGTTTTCAGCGGCACTGCCCAGCCCAGCATTCCATAGCTGAGATTTTCTTCAAAACCATCTGGCAGATTACTGTGGATGGTATCAAAAAGTTTTTTAAAAGCATCCTGTCTTTCCTCAGGAATCTTTGAAATATAATCTTCTATGGAAACTGCCTGAATCTGCATATTTTAATTTTTTCTAAAATACGATTATTTTATAAAATTATATACACTGTACATCTGCACCTCTTTGCTGCTCTTTTGTAAGAACATCATTTTGTTTACATTAGGTACATACTGAATCATATTTCCGTCTGCAAAACCATAATTCTGGAAAAAATTCCTTCCTTTATAATCAAGACTTACTTCCTGAGATTTTAAAGTAGCAAAATCAAAAGTCTTCATAGAAAAACCTGTATTCCCGAATGCTCCTTTAGGGTAAAATGCCGAAATATAAAGCTTGTCTCCGGCCTCCACCACATGAATTCTTTTTCCTGTAGATGCTCCGGCTGCAACAAACTGCTTCACCTCTCCTTCTTTGTTAAACTTTATCAGCATACCGGCATCCAAAGTGTATACAGGATCAGGAAAGCGGTTCATTCCGGAAGGCATAGGTCTTGTCACAGTTTCCTGCTGAACAGCCATTAGCACCTCATCTCCTTTTACAATTGTTTTGATCACTTTCACATCACTCATATCTTTACTTCCTGCAAGATTCGTGTTGCTGATCACGGCTTTTCCTGTTTTCATATCGTAGAACATCACTGTTCCGAAAGTACTTGATCCTATAGTAACCGCAGCATTTTTTCTACCAAAAGCTACCAGATAATCATTGTCATTTTTGCTGATTGCATATAATTTTTCAGGAATATACTTATCATCAAAAGCAAGATCTTTATCTTCATTATTAGAAAGCAGTTCCAGCTTATAAGATTCTTTCCAGCCTGCTGCCTTACGCAATACAACTATTTTTCCTGAGTTCGTTAAGGTCAAAGATTTCTCTACATAATCACTGCTCAATGTAATCTCTTTGTTCCATACTACAGAAAGTGTTCTCAGGTCTATTACCTGAACATCATTGATATTATCCGTCTTTTTACTTGAATATCTGTCATTGAAAACAGCAGCATATTTCCCGTTTTCAGAAAAAACTACATATGTTGTACCGGACTTGTTGGTAGATTCAATATTATATTTTGCAATACTTTTTGTAGTAAATGCGCCTTCTTTTTTGCTGAAAACATGCTGAAAAACTTCTTTTCTGTTTTCTTTACCAAAATATTCTTCTGTAAAGGCAACAAATTTGTCATCATCAATCTGCTGCGATCCCAGATAATTGTGAAGAACTCCATTGGTTTTATTAGCATAATCTTTCACGTAAGTATCCACAAGGCTACCGTTCTGATCAAGCTTTCTCATCAATAATTTCTTATGAGGAAAAACATTTCTCATAAGTCCGTCAATATTAATCGCACTGAACATATAAGAATTATAATCATCTGCCAGTACCAGTTTATCATCAGTTTCAAGATTAGCATCCACTGTGAATTTTGTTCCCTCTGTCACTTTCGTCTGTGCATACGAGTATATCGAAGCTGTAAGTAATGCCGAAACAATAATTTGTTTAATCATAGTATTTTCCTTAGTTATTATAAATTTTTTCTTCTAATTTTTTCAGTTCAAGATTGGCATCATAAGACAATTTAATATCTACCAAATGCTCCTGCAGTTCATTTAAATATTTCTCCGCTTCCTGGTAATTACCTAAAGCAATATTCAGTCTTATCAGGTTAAAATAAATATATTCACCAATCTTCTGATTGTAAAGTGCTTTCTTGTCATTATAATTTATTTTTGTCAAAGCGCTTTTCCAAAGGTCAGTCCCTTTCTGCATATTTTCCATAGCCACCTTATTCGGAGCATAATCAGACTTTGCCTGAAGCTTTTTCAAATTGGTTGTAACGTTGATATATGCTTTTTCCAGATCGTCATAGTCGCCTTTATTCTTTACCGTTGCCAAAGTCACTGTAGAATTGATGCTGTGATATCCGAAGTTTTCGTTAATAATATTCCTTGTACGGTCCATTATTCTCTGTAAATATCTTTTTTCCTGAGCATTAAGATTTATTTCATTAGAAGGAACGCTGGCAATTTCTACAAAATCTGAGAAGTAAGTTTTATCTAATTTTACTGTACCATCCTGCTTACCAATAATTCTAGTAGGCTGATTAGCAAAAGTTTTACCCTGGTTATCCTGAAAATTTGTTCTTTCCATTTCAATGACAATATCAAGATAGCTTCCCCCTTTTGAGAAGCCAAGTACATCCATTTGAGAAGCAAGAATTTTGTTGTCTACAATTAAAGCATCCCTCAAGTCAGGCTGCTGATAAACCGGTGTGGGAGGAATATGAAGAACAGGTCTTGCAGGGATTCTTAAAACCGGAGCACCGTTGGTGGCTGCAATCTTTTCAACAGCTGATAATTTATTATATTCCGCGGACTCCAATTTGTATTTTTCCTGAAGTTTTTTCACCTCAGCATCATAGTCTTTCAATCGTTCTCCATGTTCTATTTTAGCAGCATCCACATTCGCCTGATAGTTATCTACCTGCCTTTGGAAATCTTCTCTTGCCCCTCTTACAACATCATCTTTTGAAATATTATAAGGTGATTTCACCGTGATTGTATAATTTCTGTTGGCAATATCGCTGGGAAAAACAGGATCTTTTAAAAGCTGAAAGCTGATGATTTCTTTATCAATTCTCTGAGCTTTGGAATATTGAGAATAAAATAAGGGTATTAAAAAAAGTAGTTTTAAATTATTCATATGTTATTAGTTTTTCAGCGCAAATTTATAACAATTTCATCAACATCAAGAAGAAATAAATTCCCTGGCATTTCCAAATAAAAAGGCAGCTATAAAGTGTATAGCTGCCTTCAGAAATTATTAACTCAAAAAATTATTTTTTAATCGCTTTCACTGTAGATTGCGATCCATCTTTAAAATAAAGCGTTACGAAGTACAACCCTGAATTCAGTTCACTCAGGTTAAGTTCTTTCACAGAACCTTCAAAAGTTTTTACAATTCTGCCTGAAGCATCTCCTACCGTTACTTTTCTCAAATCTTTCGTATCTGATAAATACAGGATATCTTTAAAAGGATTAGGATGAACTGCTGCAGTCTTTGCCTGGCGGCCTACTTCTGAAGTGCTTAGCTGTGCACTTTCTACCGTAAAATCATCTACATAAAAGTTGTAATCCTGAGAATCATTTACCGTTCCTGAACTTCCATAAAAAGCAAATACTGTATTGGCACTTGTATTAGCCGTTAGATTATAGATATAGTCATTAGATGAATTGGATGGGCCATTACTTGAGTTCCAGGTCTGCAATATTGTCCACGTACTTCCGCCATCATCGGAAACTATAAAATGAACAATATCATCACTACCCATTGCAGAAGCAGTCGTACCGGAATAAGTTGTTACCCCATACTTAAATTTCACTCTATATCCACCTGCTGAAAGATCAAAAGGTACTGTTTTAAGCCAACCTACCCTATTGACAGAATACAGATTCATGTTGGCGGAAGGTCCGTTAGCTGATGTATTTAAAAAATTACGCTGTGCCCAGTAAGCGGTAGTTCCAGTAGATCCTGTAGCAGGAGCACCTCCGGAAAGAGCAACCGTCCAGCAATTACCGGGAAAGGTTGTGAAATTATTGGTATAGGAAGGTATTACAGTTCCACAGAGAGTTGTAAATGATCCCGCAAATGACCATGCACTTTGGCCTGTTCCACTGCTGCAGTTTGTGCGTACCCAATAGTTGTAAGTAGTGCTTGATGATAAATTACTGATTGTATAAGAAGTACCTGTTACCCCAGAATAATTAGGTACAGTACTGCTGTTTGGAAGAGTACCGCTTGTACTATAATAAATATCATGACTTGCTGCCTGTGTACCTGTGGGCACTGTCCATGAAACCTGAGCTGAATTGGACGTAAGGGCCGCTACAGTTTGCAGTACCGGTGCTATACAAGTGGTATATGCCTCTGCTGAAAAAGCAAAAATATTAGGAATACCAGCTCCTGAACTTTTTGTGACTGTAACACTTTGTATAGGTTTAGTTTGATTGCCCGTATCAATGTTCAGAACAGATTGATACAATCTTGGATTGGAAGTATTGGACTCTAAAACATCATTTCCTCTGTTAATCCTTCCGATTCCCTGAATAGCATAATTAGATCCTCCATACCAGTCAGAAAGATTAATGCCGGAAAATGACTGTGTTGTATTATCCGTAAACGTTACTGTTACATTTACTACAGAGGTGCCACTCCCACTGGTTGAAAGCATATACAGTTTAAAAGCAGCTGTTGGTGTAGTAAACACAAGCGTCCCGTTTTGTCCTGCTGCAGATAACTTCAATGAATTATTGGAGTTTAAATCTGCCAATTGATAGCTGAGGCCGGGTGTGGTGCCTACCACCGAATTGATGATTCCATCTACTGGAATACCATAATCAATTGATGAACTGGATGAGGTAAGCTTAAAATCTCTGGCTACAAAAGCAAAAGATACTCCGTCAACATCTGTATTGGTTGAGACTGAAGAAGATCCTGTGCCATTGGCAATAACGTCAGCTGTAAAGCCCGAAGAAACCGGCATTGTTTGAAAATTTTGAGCCATCAAGGCGGAGGCGGAGATTAGAGCAACTGCAGGCAGTACTCTAGAAAATAAATTTATTATCATTTTAATCACATTTGACCCGAAAATTAAGAAAAATAACAATACAAAAAAGATTATTTTAACAAAAATACAGTATAAATCAAAAACAAATTAAATATCAACAGTTCATGAATCAAAATTTAATTGAATTAATACAATTAATGATGCACTTCTTATCAATCCTTAATTTTATTATTGAGAAATTAAATCCTATTTTTGTCATACAAATTTTTTGAACAATGCCGAATATTTCAAACAGAGCACTTCATATGCCGCCGTCGCCGGTAAGAAAACTGGTTCCCTTTGCGTTACAAGCAAAACAGAAAGGAATAAAAGTATATCACCTTAATATCGGGCAGCCTGATATTGAAACTCCGGAAACGGCTTTAAATGCTTTAAAAAACATCGATTTAAAAGTATTGGAATATGCACTTTCTGAAGGGAACATAGAATACAGAAAAGCCCTTACAGAATACTATCATTCATTAGGTTTTTCTGATTTAACTCCGGACAATTTCATGGTTACCAATGGAGGTTCTGAGGCGCTTAACTTTGCCATTTCCACTTTATGTGACGAGGGTGATGAAGTGATTATTCCTGAACCTTATTACGCAAACTACAATGGTTTCACCAGCACATTTGACGTGAATGTAGTGGCGGTTCATTCAACTATTGATACAGGGTTTGCCTTACCTCCGATAGAAGAATTTGAAAAGAAAAT
Source organism: Chryseobacterium sp. 14P4.3.2 (assembly GCF_057799275.1). Classification (NCBI taxonomy): domain Bacteria; kingdom Pseudomonadati; phylum Bacteroidota; class Flavobacteriia; order Flavobacteriales; family Weeksellaceae; genus Chryseobacterium; species Chryseobacterium sp. 14P4.3.2. The sequence continues at coordinate 5,389 of NZ_JBYOKO010000011.1, read as the reverse complement.
TACAGAAAAAACAAGAGCAATTATCATCTGCAACCCAGGAAATCCTACAGGATATCTGTATACTCGTGAAGAGCTTCAAAAGCTTGCAGAAATTGCTTTAAAATATGATATCGTTATTATTTCTGATGAAGTATACAGAGAATATGTATATGACGGAAAACAGCAGATTTCAATGCTTGATTTCCCGGAATTAAGCGAAAACTGTATCATCATTGATTCTGAATCAAAACGTTACTCTATGTGTGGAGTAAGAATCGGCTGCATGGTGACCCGTTCTCAAAAAATACGTAATGCAGCAATGCTTTTTGCACAGGCAAGATTAAGCCCTGTTCTTCTTGGACAGATTGCAGCTACAGCAGCACACCAGAATGACGGGCCTTATATCAGAGCGGTAAGAGAAGAATATACCCACAGAAGAAATATATTGGTAGACCTTCTAAATGCGATCCCGGGTGTAATTTGCCCTAAGCCTAGAGGAGCTTTCTACTGCGTAGCTGAACTTCCTGTAGATGACACTGAAAAGTTTGCACAGTGGCTGCTTGAAACATACTCTCTAAATAACGAAACCATCATGGTAGCTCCTGCAGGAGGATTCTACAGTGACCCGGAATTAGGAAAAAAACAGGTAAGAATTGCTTACGTTCTGAAAGAAGACGATTTAAAAAGAAGTGTTGAAATTCTGAAAGAAGCTTTAAAAAAGTACAGAGCAGATTTTAACCTGTAAAATTATATCATAATGCCGACAACAAAAAATATACATCTGAAAATTCTGTTTTCGATCTTTTTGCTGTCGGTATTTTTTTCTTGTGACTCCAAGAAACAGAAACAAACTGTTCTTCACAAGAATCCGGATGAAATCACATTTATCAGCGTATCACATATCGGAGGTACACTTGGTGAATACAGGATCATCAAAGTCAAAAAAGACTCCATCTTTACAGAAATAGGTGCAACGGCCAACCATACTCACAAAGAATGGGCATCATCTATCAATACAGATACCTGGAAACAATTGACGTCCTATATCAACAGTAAAGATCTTGATTATATAAAGAGTTCTCCGAGCCAGCAATCAGTAGACGGAATAGATGAAACTTTTCAGATCCGCACCCCGAAAAAGTCACATATCTATGTTAACTCTTTTGCAGACACAATACATTATAAGCAATTGCAAAAGCTTAAAGAACATCTAGACCTAATTCTTCCAAAAGAATACCAATAAAATATGCAAGAAAATTTTTCCTTAAAGCCTTACAATACATTCGGTGTTGATGCCAAAGCAAAATACTTTATTGAAGTCAGCAATACTGACGAACTAAAAGAGGCTCTTACTTTTTCAAAAAACCATGGTCTTCCTCTACTACTTTTAGGAGGTGGAAGTAATATTCTGCTGACAAAAGATTTTGAGGGCCTTGCCATTAAGCTTAATTTAAAAGGGATTTCTGAGGAAAACATCAGTAACCATGAAGTTCTTGTTACTGCAAAAGCAGGCGAAAACTGGCATGAATTCGTGAAATACTGCCTACAGAAAGACTATGGCGGACTGGAAAACCTTTCTTTAATTCCCGGAAATGTAGGAACCTCTCCCATGCAGAACATTGGAGCTTACGGCACCGAGATCAAGGATATTTTTGTAAACTGTCATGTTCTGAACTTAAAGACTCTTGAACTAGAAACATTTAACCTTGAAGAATGTAAGTTCGGCTACAGAGATTCTATTTTCAAGCAGGAAGGAAAAGGAAAATATGTAATCCTGGAGGTCACTTTTAAACTGACTACAAAGGATCACCACATCAAAACCGAATACGGAGCTATTAAAAACGAACTGGAGCATCTTAAAATTAATACCCCAAGCATTCAGGATGTTTCAAATGCAGTGATCAACATCAGACAAAGCAAACTGCCGGACCCTAAGGAAATAGGAAATGCCGGAAGCTTTTTCAAAAACCCTACTATTCCATTAGCTCAGTTCCAGGATTTAAAACAGAACTTTGAAAATATACAGGGATATCCTAATGGAGATGTGGTAAAAGTTCCTGCAGGATGGCTGATTGAGCAATGCGGATGGAAAGGAAAGCAGATTGGTAACGTCGCTTCTCATCGACTTCAGTCTCTGGTCATCATCAATGCGACAGGAAATGCAACGGGAAAAGAAATTTTTGATTTTTCCACAGACATCATTAATTCTGTCAAAGAAAAGTTCGGAATAGAACTTGAAAGAGAGGTCAATATTATTTAAAATACATAAAAGACGGTTACATTTCAGTAATCGTCTTTTTTTATCACACATCTTAAAAACTACTCTATTTCAACAAAAAGCGATATTTTAGCATAAAATACTTTTTTAAAAAAACACCATCGTATGAAAATAACTATTCTCGGAGCCGGAAATATGGGACTTTCCTTTTCAAAATCATTTTTGAAATATGAGCTTATTAAACCTGAGAACCTTCATCTTATTATCAGAAGCTCTTCAAAAATTTCCAAAATAGCGGAAGAATTTCCAAAATCTAAAGTATCTACCTTTGATGAAGTTAAAGAGTTGGATAGCGATCTGATCATTATTGCTGTAAAACCCCAGGATTTCCAGACGGCAGCTCAAAACTTTCAATTTACTTTAAAGGAAAATCAGATGGTTCTCTCTATTATGGCAGGAATCAATATTAAGAAAATTCAAAAATCATTAAACCACTCACTCGTTGTAAGAGCCATGCCTAACTCTCCTACGCTTCTGGGAATGGGAATCACAGGATATACCGCAGCTGATGGAATTTCTTTCAGTCAGCTGATCAATATAGAAAGATTACTGAACAGCACCGGAAGATCGGTTTATATGGAAAATGAAGACCTTTTGGATGGGGTAACTGCCCTTTCAGGAAGTGGGCCCGCCTATTTCTACTACATCATTGACGCAATGATTAAAGCGGGTGTTGAGATGGGAATTGAAGAAAATCTTTCTAAACTTTTTGTAAAACAGACCATGCTGGGCGCTTATCATCTTATCAATAATTCTGAAAAAAACCTTGAAGAGTTAATTAAAGACGTAGCTTCTAAAGGCGGGACTACAGAAGCGGCTTTAAAAACATTTGAAGAAAACAATTTCAAAGAAATTCTGAAACAGGGAATTCTGAATGCTGAAAAGCGTGCGAAAGAACTTAATCAGTAAATGTTTTTTCAGTGTATCTGAAAAGTATCCAGCCTAAGTACACTCCAAAAGTGTTCAGAATAATATCATCCAATTCAAACACTCCCATTCTCGTAAAATACTGGAGTGCTTCAATAATGACAATTGCCGAAACAAAATTAAATATCAGCGGCTGCAATTTTTTAAGCTCTGGAAAAAGCCATCCCAAAAAACCAAAAGGCACGAACATAATAATATTTCCAAAAGTAATCATGACCGCATATCGCCAATTAATATTATTCTGAATAAATTTTATCGTTGAAAACACAGGTTCTATTCTGACCAGATGATCTCTATACTGAAATCTGCCCATCCCCAAAAGCATCAGGTAGAGCAAAAACAGACCATAGGGCACAATAATGATTTTATATATTTTCTTTAACATCGGTTGCTAATATATTCATTTCAAAAACATTAAATTTGTGTATTAAAATAAATTAATGAAATACGTTCTACTTACACTTATTTCAGCAATGCTGCTGTCGGTTTCATGGCCAACTTATGGGGTTCCGTTTTTTATATTTTTTGCGCTTGTTCCGCTTTTAATGATGGAACACGGCATTTCAAAATTTTCAGATTATAAAAAGAAAGGATGGGTTATTTTCGGACTTTCTTATCTCTGTTTTATCATCTGGAATGTAGTGACTACAGGATGGCTGTATGGGTCAAAAAATCCAGACGGAAGTCATTCTATGATGGCCGTTGTATTTCCAGTACTGGTTAATTCTCTTTTATACTCGTTGGTATTCCAATGCTATCACTGGTATAAAAATGCGCAGGGAACTTATTGGGGACTGGGGTTCTTTATAGCCCTATGGATGAGTTTTGAAAAATTCCATTTGGGATGGGAGCTTACATGGCCGTGGCTGAATTTAGGGAATGCATTTTCTGAATATCCAAAATTGATTCAATGGTATGATACTCTGGGAGCAACGGGTGGAAGCTTTTGGATTCTTCTGATCAATATCCTGATTTTTTATACCATAAGAACCTGGGAAGCCGGAAGAAAGAAAAAAGATCTGATCAGAAACACTTCTATAGTAGCAGCTTTAATTGTTTTTCCAATGATTATTTCTGTTATCAAGTATAACAATTTTGATGAAAAACCTTCCGGACAGGTCAATGTCCTAATGCTGCAGCCGGATCTTGATCCTTATGCGGAAAAGTATTCCAAAGACAGCTTAACGATTGAACAGGATTTATTAGCTCTTGCCGAGAAAAATTCAACAGTAAAAATTGATTATTATATCGCTCCGGAAACCGCTCTTCCCGGCAGAGGCTCTATTTCTGAAACCGGTTTTGAAAAGAGTTTACTTTTAAACAATATTAAAGGATTTTTATCCAGACATCCGGGTTCAGTTTTTGCAACAGGAATTTCATCGCACCGCTTTTATTTTGATGCTGCAAAAGCACCTGCAGAAGCTTACCAAATCAATAACGGAGTTTGGGTTACCAGCTACAATACAGCTATTCAGCTGGCCCCTGATCAGAAGGTTCAGGTTTATCATAAAGGCAAACTTGTGCCAGGCGTTGAGATATTCCCTTATATGACGGTTTTAAAGCCCGTTTTAGGAGATGCAATGCTCAATTTGGGAGGGACAGTTGCATCTTTAAGTATAGACAAAGAGAGAATGGCTTTCTCAAATCCTTACAACAAAGGAAAAATGGCTCCTATTATCTGTTATGAAAGTATCTACGGTGAATTTGTCACAGACTATGTGAAAAAAGGCGCTAATTTCCTTGGAATCATGACAAACGATTCCTGGTGGGGTGTTTCCGAAGGTCACAAACAGCTTTTATCATATGCAAGACTTAGAGCCATTGAAACCAGGAGAGAAATTGCGCGCGCTGCCAACAGTGGTATATCTGCCCATATCAACGCTAAAGGGGAAGTTACAGCTGATACATTTTATGGAGATCAGACTGCATTATTTGCAAAGGTAAATCTTTACGACACGATGACATTCTATACCAGAGCAGGTGATCTTCTTTCAAGGTTTTCAATATTTGCATTGGGCTTTTTACTATTTTATTTTTTGATTGAATGGTTCAAGAGAAAGACCAATAAGGCATAACTTAGAAGTAAATAAAACTGAACAGGTCACAAAAATTCAGATCATTTACAGATCACAAAGAGTCTTAATATTTTAGAATAACAAAAAGAAAAGCCAGCTGGACGTCTGGCTTTTCTAAAGATAGAATGAT